>CASFUX010000053.1 GCA_949297975.1 uncultured Bacteroidales bacterium | reverse complement strand
TGCACCAGTATCACGTTCATCGGCAGCACGCTGATACCGGTGTGCCACAATGTCAGGAGACGTTTCAACAAGGTGTTCGCGGGCATTGCCAAGGATGGCAAGGGCACGATGGGATGGTGCCACGGCTTCAAGCTGCACCTGCTCTGCAACGACTCCGGTGACATCATCACCTTCTGCCTGACGACGGCCAACGTGGACGACCGGGACGGGCGCGTGTGGAGCGTGTTCACGAAGCACCTCTATGGGAAGGTGTTCGCCAACAGGTGCTACATAAAGAAAGAGCTCTTCGAGTCGCTCTTCAACCGGGGAATACCCATTGTCCGCGGGCTGAAGTCCAACATGAAGAACAGGCTGATGCCGGTGTGGGACAGGCTGATGCTGCGCAAGAGGTACGTCATCGAATGCGTCAACGAGCTGCTCAAGAACAAGGCGAACATCGTGCATTCAAGGCACCGCTCGCTGCACAACTTCATCATGAACATCTGCTCGGCATTGACTGCCTACTGCTTCTTCGACAACAAACCCGGGGCACTGCCTGTAAGAAGAGAAAATTCTACCAACTGTGCCTGTTCTAGTACAGACTTATCCCAAACTCGCGTTAAGACCGCTTTTCCCTTATCGGAAAAACGTGCTGACTATCACGATGGATAACGGAAGCGAGTTTGCTTGCTATAAGAAAATATAGATAGACCTACGTTATTTTGTGAATAAATCAAAAAAGCACTACTTTTGCGCGTTTTTTGAGGGTGAGTATCGGCGGATGCCCGGTATTTCTAAAAGGTTTATTCATTTTAAAAGATTGGTTTAGTTATGGTATTTCAGCCGAAGTTGTTTCAGACGCTCAGGCATTACACCCGTGAGCAGTTCACGTCCGACCTCTTGGCGGGCATCATCGTGGGCATCGTGGCCTTGCCGTTGGCCATCGCCTTTGGCATAGCGTCGGGGGTAAGCCCCGAGAAGGGCTTATACACCGCCATCGTTGCGGGTTTCATTATTTCGTTCCTAGGCGGCAGCCGGGTGCAGATAGGCGGGCCCACGGGCGCGTTTATCGTCATCGTGTACGGCGTGGTGCAGCAGTACGGGCTTACGGGGTTGGCCGTAGCCACTGTCATGGCGGGCTTCCTGCTCATGGCCATGGGTTTTCTCAAACTAGGCACTATCATCAAATTCATCCCCTATCCAGTGGTCGTGGGCTTCACCAGCGGCATTGCGCTCACCATTTTTTCCCAACAGATAAAAGACCTTTTTGGCTTGCAGATAGCCGACATGCCGGCCGACTTCATCCAGAAGTGGACGGTGTATGCCGGGCATTTCGCCACGCTGAACCCCTGGGCGTTCGGCGTGGGTGTGCTGTCCATTGCCTTGATTGCGCTCACGCCCAAGGTGTCCAAGCGCGTGCCCGGCTCGCTGGTGGCCATCGTGGTGATGACGGTGGCGGTGTACTTCCTGCGCGAGAAGTTGGGCATCCAGGGCATCGAGACCATCGGCGACCGCTTTGCCATCGACCCCTCGCTGCCCCGGCTGGAAGCCCCGGCGGTCACTTTTGCCGAGATACAGGAACTGTTGCCCACGGCTTTTACCATCGCCATGCTGGGAGCCATCGAATCGCTGCTTTCGGCCACGGTGGCCGACGGGGTGACGGGCGACAAGCACAATTCGAACACCGAGCTGATAGCCCAGGGGGTAGCCAATGTGGTGACACCGTTCTTCGGGGGCATCCCGGCCACGGGAGCCATCGCCCGCACCATGACCAACATCAACAACGGCGGGCGTACGCCGGTGGCGGGGCTGGTGCACGCCGTGGTGTTGCTGCTCATCCTGCTGTTCCTCGGCGACCTGACCCGCCACATTCCCATGGCCTGTCTGGCGGGCGTGCTGGTGGTGGTGTCCTACAACATGAGCGAATGGCGCAATTTCAAGGCCTTGTTCCGCAACTCCAAGTCCGACGTGGCGGTGCTGCTGGCCACGTTCGTGCTCACGGTGCTGTTCGACCTCACCATTGCCATCGAGATAGGCCTGCTGCTGGCTGTGGTGCTGTTCATCAAACGCGTGTCCGAGGTGTCGTCCGTGTCGGTGTTCAAGCGTGAGGTGCGCGGGGTGGAGTACGTCGAGGGCAGCGTCGATACAGAGAAGCTCACCGTGCCCGAGGGCATCGAGGTGTACGAGATAGAGGGACCGTTCTTCTTCGGCATCGCCAACAAGTTCGAAGAAGTGATGAAGCGTGTGGGCGACCGTCCCCGTGTGCGCATCATCCGCATGCGCAAGGTGCCGTTTGTCGACTCCACGGGTGCGCACAACCTGGAAAGCCTCATCCGTTCCTCGCAGAAAGAAAACGTGCGCATCCTGCTCTCCGGCGTGAACGAGCATGTGCGGAAAACGTTGGAAAAAACCGGCATCGCCGACCTGGTGGGGAGTGAAAACGTTTGTTCCAATATCAACGAGGCCATGGAACGCGCCGTGGCAATGAACAATGCGATGCCCAGGTAGGCACGTGCACAGGCACGCACCGGGCTATACATATTAGACATCATATAGATTAATTTGTTATATGTCTCATTTTGTGACTGATTCTGAAGTTGTGTAATCCACAAGCAATAAGAATCACCATATCTTCGAAACCGAATTTATGGCATCTGAATCGTTCTTTGACAATACGACATTTTTTCATACCACCTATGGCATGCTCCACTTTAATCCTAATTCCGGAAATCC
>CASFUX010000052.1 GCA_949297975.1 uncultured Bacteroidales bacterium | reverse complement strand
CCAACGGCCTTGGAGCATTCAGCGTAGGGCAACGCCCTGCGACCAAGCGGAAAACATCCGTTTGCATGGACAAAAGTACGCATTTTTGCCTAATAAGCGGCATGATAGGGCGAAAATCCCATGTTTTTCACCATTCATCATTCCTCCTTTTTCTTATCTTTGCATTCTCAAACTGGTTCTCCTGCCCGCATGGCGTAGCTCATAGCTGAATACCCCTATTAGTTTCCTGGTCATCGTCCTATAGTTTCTTTCCCATCGTCCTATAGTTTCTTTGTTAACATTTGGCGATTTTTAGGCTTAATATATTATGACACACCGCCGAACATCCTATTGCAACCCCGAAAACAAACTATAGTATCTTGGTCATCGTCCTATAGTATCTTGACCAACGTCCTATAGTTTCTTTTTCCTTTTTCTATAGGACGTTCCGAAACGACCTATCCCTAACGACCCCAACCCCCTAAAGGGGGCATTTCTTAACCGCAAAGAGCGCAAAGGGCGCAAAGAGTTTTGTACTGCACGGTTGACCGCAGACGGTTGACCGTAGACCCATACTTTTCAAAGCAAAAAGTGCAGAGAACGCAAAAGGTTCATACAACAGGTAGGCCGTAAGCCCCCTTCAGGGGGTTGGGGCCATCCTTTGCGCCCTCCGCGCTCTTTGCGGTAAAATAAAAAAATGCGGTAAAAACGTTTCTTTCTCTTGGCGTTGAAAATAAAAAGCGTACCTTTGCACCTGCAAGCTATCTTGTATATCAAGGCTTCCGCTTGCGGACATATTGTTTTAGGCGTTTATTGACGCTTTGTGTTTTGATGTATAGAAAACTTCGCAACTTTTCATTCCGTATCAAGAGCAAAGCAACAGTAGATGCCTACGTGGTATGGTATATATGTATGCCGATAACCTTTCGACATACCCCACCATATCAGCGTAGGTCTCTTGTTGTTTATTGATACGGTAGGGTAATGCGAAGACCTTCTATACAGTGGTAAGCAGCAGGAGGTCTGCGCATTTTTTATCTCCCTCCACTCCTCCCGCTGCATAAGTAGACAATCATATTCTTAATTTATTTATTCATAAACTAACAACTTATGGTATGAAACGATTACTTTTAATCTGCCTGCTCGCCGTGGCGGGCATGGTGGGCGCATGGGCGTATGACTTCGTGGTGGATGGAATATATTATGGCATCACTGATGAAAACATGAAAACCGTGGGAGTGACGCATGGCGATGACAATTATTCTGGTGATGTAGTGATACCGGGCAGTGTCTCTTACAATGGAAACACGTACCAGGTGACGAGCATAGGGGGAAGTGCATTCTCTGGTTGCAGTGGTTTGACCTCGCTAACCATCCCCGATGGGGTGACGAGCATAGGGGCAAGTGCATTCGAGAGGTGCAGCAGTCTGACTTCAGTGAACATCCCCGATGGGGTGACGAGCATAGGAAACGGTGTATTCTCAGGTTGCAGCGGTTTGACCACGATAACCATCCCCGATGGGGTGACGAGCATAGGGATGGAGGCATTCAATGGTTGTAGTGGCCTGACCTCGGTGAACATCCCCGGTGGGGTGACGAGCATAGAGTCTTGGACATTCTATAATTGCAGTGGTCTGACCTCGCTAACCATCCCCGATGGCGTGACGAGCATAGGAAATGAGGCTTTCTATGGTTGCAGCGGTCTCAAGGTAATGACCGTGCTGGCGGCCACACCTCCTGAGGCTTGGTCTGAGACTTTTAAAGGCATCGACAGTACCATCCCGGTGTATGTACCTGCCGGCAGCATGGCGGCCTATCAAGCAGCCTCTGGATGGAATTACTTCAGCAACTTCGTCGCGATGCCTTCCGGCACATGCGGTGCGCAGGGCGACAACCTCACTTGGATATTGACCCCCGACAGCACGCTGACCATCAGCGGCACGGGGGAGATGGCAGATAATCTCGACTGGGGCGGGCACAAACCCGAAATCAAGAAAGTCGTGATAGAAGAGGGCGTGACGAGCATAGGAGAATATGCATTTTCCGGTTGCCGCAGCCTAATCTCGGTGACCATTCCCAACAGTGTGACGAACATAGGGTATGGCGCATTCGATGCTTGCCGTGGTCTGACCTCGGTGACCATCCCCGATGGGGTGACGAGCATAGGAGACATGACTTTCTATGGTTGCGGCAGCCTGACCTCGGTGACCATCGGCGAGGGCGTGACGAGCATAGGGAATAGTGCATTCGATGGTTGTAGCAGCCTGACCTCGGTGGACATCCCCGATGGGGTAACGAGCATAGGGGAATATGTATTTAATGATTGCAGTGGTCTGACCTCGGTGACCATTCCCAACAGCGTGACGAGCATAGGGGATGGGGCATTCTATAATTGCAGCGGTCTGACCTCAGTGGTTATCCCCGACGGCGTGACGAGCATAAGGTATCGTGCATTCAATGGTTGCAGCGGTCTGACTTCGATAACCATCCCCGGTGGGGTGACGAGCATAGAGTCTTGGGCATTCTCCGATTGCCGTGGTCTGACCTCGGTGAACATCCCCAACGGCGTGACGAACATAGAGGATGGGGCATTCAAGGGTTGCAGCAGCCTAGCTTCGATAACCATCCCCGATGGGGTGACGAGCATAGAACCTTGGACATTCTTTAATTGCAGCGGTCTGACCTCGATAACCATCCCCGATGGGGTGACGAGCATAGGGGATGGGGCATTCTTAGGTTGCAGCGGTCTGACTTCGATAATCATCCCCGATGGGGTAACGAGGATAGGGAGCGAAGTTTTCGGAGCTTGCAGCGGGCTGACGGAAATGACCGTGCAGGCGGCCATACCTCCCGTCATTGCGGCGAATACGTTCTCTGATGTGAATGCCTCCATCCCCGTGTATGTGCCTGCCGAAAGCGTGAGCCTCTACCAAGCGGCTGAAAGATGGGATTACTTCAGCAACTTCCTGCCCATCGGCACGGTATTCGGCTACTGCGGCGCGGAGGGCGACGGCAAAAACCTCACTTGGACATTGACCCCCGACAGCACGCTGACCATTAGCGGCACGGGGAAGATGGCGGATAATCCCGACTGGGACGGGCACAAGGAAAGCATCAAGAAAATCGTGATAGAAGACGGCGTGACGAGCATAGGAGGTTGTGCTTTCATAGATTGCAGCAGTTTGACTTCGGTGAACATCCCCGATGGGGTGACGAGCATAGGATACATGGCTTTCCAGGATTGCAGCAGTCTGACTTCGGTGAACATTCCCGATGGGGTAACAAGCATAGGAGAATATGCTTTCTCGTATTGCGGCGGTTTGACCTCGATAATCATCCCCGATGGGGTGACGAGCATAGGAAACGGTGTATTCTCAGGTTGCAGCGGTTTGACCACGATAACCATCCCCGATGGGGTGACGAGCATAGGGGAAACTGCTTTCAGATATTGCAGCAGCCTGACCTCGGTGACCATAGGCAAAGGGGTGACGAGCATAGGAGAATTTGCTTTCGATGGTTGCAGTAGCCTGACCTCGTTGACCATAGGCGAAGGGGTGACGAGCATAGGAGCCAGGGCTTTCAGTCTTTGTAGCAGTCTGACCTCGGTGGTTATCCCCAACAGTGTGACGAGCATAGGGAGCCAAGCTTTCGGAGCTTGCAGCGGGCTGACGGAAATGACCGTGCAGGCGGCCATACCTCCCGTCATTACGGCAAATACGTTCTATGATGTGGATGCCTCCATCCCGGTGTATGTGCCTGCCGGTAGCGTGGCAGACTACCAAGCGGCTGAAGGATGGGATTACTTCAGCAACTTCCAAGGCATGAACGGCACAACCGGCGTAGACGAGGTGCAGGCCTTGCTG
Source organism: uncultured Bacteroidales bacterium (assembly GCA_949297975.1). GTDB lineage: Bacteria > Bacteroidota > Bacteroidia > Bacteroidales > Paludibacteraceae > QVMH01. Next base: position 23,342 of record CASFUX010000052.1, on the reverse strand, counting down.
GAAGGTATCACCGTGCGGGGGTGCGACATCCTGCTGCCGCCGGGCGTGGCCGGGCCGGTGAGCGTGTACGACATGGCGGGCCGCTGCGTACTGCGCACGATGGAGACGCACCTCACCCTGCCGCAGGCGGGCGTGTACGTGCTGGAAGCAGCCGGGGCGCGGGCGAAAGTGACGGTGCGTTGAGAATAGACGACCCCCAACGACCCCCAACCCCCTAAAGGGGACTTTCCCATCCGCCTGTAGCGACAAGGCATGCCTTGTCTGAAGATTAACCGCAAAGGGCGCAAAGAGATTATGCGACACGGTTGACCGTTGACTGTCGACCGTTGACTTCATAATCCCTTTGCGCCCTTTGCGGTTAATTATACGCGATTCGGGATAGGAGAAGCAGCCTGAAGGGCTGCGAGATAATAGCCCGGGGCAACGCCCCAGGTAAAAATGCATCAAAGAAACCAGGCTGTAGGCTTGGGAGAAGGTTTCGACTTGTCTCTCAGGCCTACAGCCTGATAATATTTACTTGAAAACTTTCTTGGGGCAACGCCCCAAGCTGTTATCTCACAGCCCTTCAGGCTGTAATATAAATCTCTTTGCGGTAAATATTCAGACGTGGTATGCCGAGACAAGGCACGCCGTGTCTCTACCGTGCGGATGTACAGCCCCCTTCAGGGGGTTGGGTAGTCGTTCGGGCATAATCCCCACAAATGGTTAGCCCGAATGAGGTATTTTGCCTTGGCATTTTACCTAATTGTCGGTATTTCCGGCCTTGTCCGTTGTCTCTACTTTTGCCCTCGTCAAAAACAAATGTTCAACCTCACATTAAAAAACAAATAACGTATGAGAAAAACGATTTTACTTTCAACTGCGGCGTTGGTGTGCGCAACAACGCTCATGGCGCAATCGGACGGCCTTGCAAGGGACACCATTGTAGCCGACTGGGCTACTGCATTCGGTAGCAAGGGGGCTGATACCCCCGCCCAAATATCATCCAACTATGAAGGCGACACGTATGTGACGTTCGACTTCGCGTCTTATAAAGCGGAAGCTTCGCGGTGGACGGCGTTCGGCACGGACACGGTGCGGGGCTTCCCATCAGGTGCTACGAACGGCAACCACAACTTTGGCATGTACCGCCTGGACGGTGACGGCACACGGCAACTGACCGTGTACTCCGACCAAGGATATTGGGACAAGGCCTCATCGGGTATGATGGCTACCAGCGACGGCGGGGCGATACTGGCCTTGAAAATGCGGAACGCCGATGCCGTGACCACAACGAACGAGGACGGGCACAAGTACCTGCTGCGCCTCCGCACCTCGGCCGACCCCGCGTATGAATACACCATCACGGAAGATACCATGCCCCAGGATCACGGATGGCTGTACCGGGGCTACATCCTCAAGCTGGACAAGGACGGCAAGGTGCAATGGAAACGCAACGTGTGGACGGATACCACGCCGGTAGGGGCGGAAAAGCGTTCGAACATGTTCGACTTTGCCGATGCGGTGCAAGGTCCGGACGGGTGCTACTACATCGGTGGCACGTTTGCCGCCCCGCTCTACGTGGACGGACGGCAGGAGGCGCTGACCCCCACCAACATCCCCGAGGGTTGGGATTACGACTATACGCAAAACCCGGCGGGCGACCTCTTCGTGATGAAGCTGGATGCCAACGGTGATTATTGTTGGACGCTGACCCACGATGCGGGCAGCTCGACCAAGGTGGAAAAAGCCGTGGAAATGGACGTGGACGATGCCGCCGTGTATCTGATGGGCTACATCAACGGCAGCGGAAACGGCACGGACAAGGTGAGCTTCGACGGCCACAGCATCAGTGTACCGAGTGAACGCTCGCACCTGTTTTACCTGCGGATACCCTGTGCCGACAACACTTCGGCCACGGATGGCAACATAACTGTATCGTATGCCAAGTTGCTCGAAGCCAGAAGCAGTGCCACTGTCAGCAAGCCGCGCATCCAGCCCATATCCATCGATGTGGAAAGCGGGCTGGTGCTGCTGACCGGTGGCGTCACGGGCGACGTGTACGATGGAGACGACCTCGCTTTGCAAAATACGGCGACTTCTCTGATGGGTTATGCCATTGCCGCCGATGCGGCCACGGGAGCATACAAGGCTTCGTTCAAGAGCGACTTCGCCCGCAGCATCAGCCAGGCGCAACATGCCACCGTGGTGGGTGACAGCGTGTATGTATCGGGTTACGACATGTTGAGCAATGCGGGCGGCTGGCTGGCCGCGTTGGAGAAGGAGACCCTGACCGCACACACGGTGTACTCCGTGTTCCGGGGCGGAAACATGGCTACCACCTGGGGCGGAACCGTGGTGGACGGCAACCGCTACCTGATGCTGGGACGGGGAAGGATGCAGTCCGCATCTACCCTGTTTGAAGTGACCGGAGTGGGCACGGTGGGCATCAAGGGCAACGACTGGGAATGCCTGGCCGTGGGCTTCGACCTGCCCGGCGTGAATGCCGATGACCCGGGCAGCGGCACAGGCATCATCTCTACCAGCACGCCGGACAACAACCTGCGCGTGTGGACCGCACCGGGCTGCCTCACCGTGTTGGCCGACGAGCCTTGCCAGGTGCGCGTGCTCAACGTGACCGGTGCCGCCGTGGCCACGTTCGAAGCCCAAGCCACTGCTACCACCTTGCAATTGCCGCAAGGCCTCTACATCGTGAACGGGCAAAAGGTAATCATTCGGTAACTCCTGTAGAGACGTCACTCCGTGGCGTCTCTATCCCCTAAAACATATACATGCATTATATAAAGAGACGCCACAGAGTGACGTCTCTACAAAACAACTGAAATATGAAGACAATAAATATCCTGACCCTCGCACTCTGCCTGGCATTGGCCTTGGCATCGTGCGGGAAGAAACAGACCAAGGACGAGTCCGCACAAGCCGGACAAACAGAACAGGCAACCACCCCGTCCGCCCTCGAAGTGGACGACGTGCTGGCCCGAGCCGCCACGCTGACGGGGCAAACCGTCACCGTGGAAGGCGTGTGCACCCACATCTGCGAACATGGGGCACGCAAGATTTTCCTCATGGGCAGCGACGACACGCAGGTCATCCGCTGCGAAGCCGGGGAAGGCATCGGTGCTTTCCCGCAACAATGCGTCAACAGCATCGTGCGGGTGAAGGGCACGGTGGTGGAACAGCGCATCGACGAGGCCTACCTGCAAGCCTGGGAAGCCCGCTCCGGTCTGCAAGCCGCCGAAACGCACCGCCATGCGGGCGGGGCGGCCTGCACCGCCGAGCAGCAGGCACGCGGCGAGCAACCGGCCAACACCACCGCTGAACGCATCGCCCAGTACCGCCAGCGCATCGCCGCACGGCAGGCAGCGGGCGGACCGGACTACCTGTCGTTCTACCACATCGCGGCGGATTCATACGAGATAGTCAACCCTTAAACCCTGGCACATGGCAACTACGGCAATGAACCGCGTGCGGCGCGTGTGCCGCCAGGTGCACCGCCACCTGTCCTACTTCTTCACGGGCATGTTGGCGGTGTACGCCCTCTCGGGCATCGCCCTCAACCACAAGGCCACGTTCAACACCAACTACCGGGTGGAACGCATCGAGACGCGCCTGGACGGGCATCTCCCGCCCGCCTCCGCCATGGACCGGGAGGCGGTGTGCTGCCTGCTCGCCCGCATCGACCCGCAAGCCGGGTACGTGAAGCATTATTTTCCCGAAGCGGGGCAACTGAGGGTGTTCCTGCGCGGCGGGTCAAACCTGTGGGTAGACCTCGGCACCGGGCAGGCCGTGTACGAACGGCTCACTCCTCGTCCCGTCATCAGTGCCTTGGCGCGGCTGCACTACAACCCGGGGCGGTGGTGGACGGCTTGGGCCGACGCGTTCGGTATCGGTCTGTTGCTCATCGCCCTGAGCGGCATCGTGTTGCTCAAGGGGCGAAGCGGCCTGTGGGGTATCGGGGGCGTGGAACTGCTGGCGGGTATCGCCGTGCCGCTGCTGTTCCTGCTGATGTAAATAATAGGCACACCAAATAACTGAAGGTTGAATAACGGATTAACTGAAAAATCTGCGTAATCTGCGGGAACTGAAAAATCCGTGTAAATCCGTTCAGTCCGTGTATTCCGTGTGCTAATCTGAAATTTGAAATCTTCTTTATGAACAACGAACCGGTGATACAATGCCGCGACCTCACGCATGGCTATGGCAAGCGGCTCATCTACGAGCACCTCAGCTTCGACGTGCCGCGCGGGCGCATACTCGGCCTGCTGGGCAAGAACGGCACGGGCAAGACCACTACCATCAACCTGCTGAGCGGTTACCTCAAGCCCCGGGGCGGGCAGTGCCTCGTGTTCGGCGAAGACGTGCAGGCGATGCCTCCGCACCTGCGCCGACGCATCGGGTTGCTCATCGAGGGGCATGTGCAATACACGTTCATGAACATCGAACAGATAGAACGCTTCTACGCGCAGTTCTACCCCCGATGGAACCGGGATGCCTACTACGAGCTGATGCGCCGCCTGCAAGTAGCTCCGGGGCAGCGCATCTCGCGCATGTCGTGCGGACAACGCTCGCAAGTGGCTCTCGGCCTCATCCTGGCGCAAGACCCCGAACTGCTCATCCTCGACGACTTCTCGCTGGGTCTCGACCCCGGCTACCGGCGGCTGTTCGTGGACTACCTGAGCGACTACGCCCGTAGCGGTGGTAAGACGGTGTTCCTCACCTCGCACATCATCCAGGACATGGAGCGGCTCATCGACGACTGCATCATCCTGGACTACGGGCGCATCCTCGTGCAGTCGCCCGTGCGGGAACTGCTCGGCACGTTGCGTCGCTTCACCTGCACGGTGCCGGACGGGTATGAATGGACGGCGGACGACCCGGAACTGTATCACCCCTCCGTGCTGCACGGGCGGGCGGAAGGGTACACGTTCCTGCCAGAGGAAGAGTTGACCCTACGCCTCGCCACCCGTCACGTGCCCTGCCGGGACTTGGCTTGCGAGCCGGTGACCAACCTGGAGGATGCCTTCATCGGGCTGACGGGGAAGTATTAAAGCCTCCCCAAGGGAAAGATGCAAGGCCAACGGCCTTGTGGCGTTCAGTGTAGGGCATCGCCCTACGGGAAAGGGGCATTTCGTGATAATCCGTTCAATTTGTGTTGTCTGTGTGCCCATCTGAAATTTGGAATTTGAAATCAACAATGGAACAATCTTTACACCCCCTCCTTCCCGATTGCATCGGGACAAGTTTCCGGGGCTTGGGGAGGCTCCCTATATTTTACAAAGAATGGCTCAAGACCCGCTGGTACTGCCTGGCGGCCTTGGCGGTGACGTGGGGATTTACCGGCTACTGCCTGCTGCGGATAGGGCGGGTGGTGCGGCTCATGGGCGCGGAACACCTGTGGCTCGTGATGCTCGAACGCGATGCCATCTTCATCGAGCCGCTCATATTCGTGCCCTTGATAGCAGGGGCGTTGCTTGCCTTGGTGCAGTTCGCGCCCGAAATGCTGCAAAGCCGCCTGAAGCTCACCCTGCACCTGCCTTGCTCCCACACCCGCATGGTGGCTGCCATGTTGGGCTACGGGCTGCTGGTGCTTGCGGGCTGTTTCGCATCGTGCTTCGCCCTCATGGGGGGGTACCTGCACGGCATCCTGCCTGCCGAGCTGCGGGCGCATGTGCTGCTCACCGCCCTCACGTGGCACGTGGCCGGACTGGCCGCCTACCTGCTGGGCGCATGGGTATGCTTGGAGCCTACCTGGAAGCGGCGGGCGGTCAACCTGCTGGTATCGGCCTGCCTGTTGCGCGTGTTCTTCCTTTCCACCGTGCCCGAGGCGTACAACCCCTTCCTGCCTCTGCTGGTCGTGTGCACCTTGTCGCTGGCGGTGCTGCCCCAGCTGTCGGTGTGGCGGTTCAAGGCGGGGAAGCAGGACAGTTGACAGTTGATAATTGATAGTTGGGCATCAAGCATGGACGCAACCACCATAGATTTACAATTATGATACGATTTAGCAAATACTTGCTTGCTTTTTATGCCGCCGTGCTGGTGGTGTGGATAGTGCCTTGGGCATACCAATTCCTCGGTTCGCGGGCGGCGAAGACCCCTTTCGTGCTTTACAGCAGCGTCATCGGCGACTTCGCCCTGCTCGACCATGCTGACGGCAAGGCGGTGCGGCGCGACTTGCAAGGCCGCGAGTACATCGAGCAGGAGTTTGACAGCATCCTGCCTTTGTTCTATTATCGGCAACTGATAGCTGATGGCCGTTTGCCCGCCGAAGTGGATGGCGTGTCCATCAGCCCGAAACTGCTGCAAACGGAAAACTTCCTGTTCCGCCACACTCCGACGGACTGCAACAAGCCCCGCATCGGGCTGTACCCCCTGCTGGAGTCACGCTCCGGGCGGGTGGATTTGGAGATGCCCGGCGATGTGTTCCGCATTACCGGTCAGGGCATGGAATTCATCGACATGGAGCGTAATGCGGTCAACCAGGAGAAAAGCGCACTGTTCACCAAGGCCTTGCAGCGCAAAGACTTCGCTTTCCCTGCCCGCATCGTGGCCGGTAACCCTACTGTGCGCAAGGACTACGACGAGGGTTACCTGTTGCTTGACAGCGCAGGGCGGTTGTACCACTTCAAGCAGGTGGTGGGACGCCCTTTCGTGCGCCCCGTGCCGCTGCTCGAAGGGGTCGATGTGCGGCACATCTTCCTCACCGAGTTTCGCAACCGTAAGACGTTGGCTTTCGTGGCCGATGGGCAAGGACACTTGTATGCCCTGCTGGCTCGGAGCTATACCCTGCAACGTCTGCCTGTGGAACATTGCGACCCGGGGAGGCAACGCATCTCCATCATCGGCAACCCGGTGGACTGGACCATCAGCTTGTGCGACGAGCAGGGAAACACCGCCTATTACGCCGTGGACGCAGGGGATTATCATTTGTTGAAAGCATGGGACAGCCCCGCCGACCCGCCTTCGCTGGCCGAGCGGATAAGCCATTGGCTGCTACCCGTGCGCCTGACCTTCACCTCGCCTCAAGACAAATGGGTGAAGCCCCGGCTGGCGTTTGGGGAATGAAAAATGCCGCATCTCCTGCCTTGGAGATGCGGCATTTTCCTTTTATAAAAACAGTTTCTTATTAATACGACCGCGCGAATATCACCCGTTGCTTCGAGGGGCGGCCTGTCACCATGCAGGTGCCGGGGGTCTTGTCGCCTTCGAGCGGGATGCAGCGGATGGTAGCCTTCGTTTCGGCCTTGATGCGTTCCTCGGTTTCGGGTGTGCCGTCCCAATGGGCGAGCAGGAAGCCGCCTTTCTCGATTTCCACCTTGAATTCCTCGTAGCTGTCTACCGGGCGGGTATTGGCGGCGCGGTAGTCGGCAGCCTTCTTGAAGATATTCTTCTGAATGTCGTCGAGCAGCGTGGCGATGTGCCCGTCGATGCCTTCGAGCGGCAGGGTTTCCTTTTCCAGCGTGTCGCGGCGGAACACTTCCACCGTGCCCTGTTCCAGGTCGCGTGCCCCCATGGCCAGGCGCACCGGAACGCCTTTTAATTCGTATTCGGCGAATTTCCAGCCGGGCTTCTTCGTGTCGTTGTTGTCGAACTTCACGCTGATGCCGCGCGAACGCAGGGCGGCCATAAGGGCATCGGCCTTTTCGCTGATTTGCGCCAGCTGGTCGGCATTCTTGTAAATGGGGACGATGACCACCTGGAAGGGGGCGAGCTTCGGGGGAAGCACCAGCCCGTTGTCGTCCGAGTGCGTCATGATGAGTGCGCCGATGAGGCGGGTCGATACGCCCCACGAGGTGGCCCACACGTATTCGGGTTTGTTTTCCTTGTTGATGAAGGTCACGTCGAATGCCTTGGCGAAGTTCTGCCCGAGGAAGTGCGACGTGCCGGCCTGGAGAGCCTTGCCGTCCTGCATCATGGCCTCGATGCAATACGTTTCCACCGCCCCGGCAAAGCGTTCGTTGGGCGACTTGATGCCCTTGATGACTGGGATGGCCATGAAGTTTTCCACGAAGTCGGCGTACACGTTCAGCATCCGTTCCGTTTCGGCCAAGGCTTCCTCGCGGGTGGCATGGGCGGTATGCCCTTCCTGCCACAGGAATTCGGCCGTGCGCAGGAAGAGGCGTGTGCGCATTTCCCAGCGCACCACGTTGGCCCATTGGTTGCACAGGATGGGCAAGTCGCGGTAGGACTGTATCCAGTTCTTATATGTATTCCAGATGATGGTTTCCGAGGTAGGGCGCACGATAAGTTCTTCCTCCAGCTTGGCGGCCGGGTCCACCACCACGCCGCCCGTGGCATGGTCGGCCTTGAGGCGGTAGTGCGTCACCACGGCGCATTCCTTGGCGAAGCCTTCCACGTGTTCGGCCTCGCGGCTGAGGAACGACTTCGGGATGAACAAGGGGAAATAAGCGTTCGAGTGGCCCGTTTCCTTGAACATGCGGTCCAGTTCGTCGTGCATCTTTTCCCAGATGGAATATCCGTAAGGCTTGATGACCATGCATCCGCGCACGGCGGAGTTCTCGGCCAGGTCGGCCTTTATCACCAAGTCGTTATACCACTGCGAGTAATTCTCGGCACGTGAAGTAAGCTCTTTCAGTTCTTTTGCCATAACATGTATATAATGTCCGTTTTCCAGGGTGCAAAGATAGTGAAAGTCGGGCGCAAAGCAATCGGACAGATTGAAAACATGCAAGCAACCACCCCTAAAATTGCCAGACCACGCAGACAGCAAGATGCCATGCCCAAGCCGAAAAGATGCTACAGGGGTGGGTAAACGAAAATCTTCGCCTTCCTTGCCATGATGAACATCAGGCAAAGAAAGCGAAGATTTACTTATCGGAATCTGTCTAATGGTGGCAGGGTCAACGCACGACTACCTTCTGCATATAGGTGTGACCATGCTGCACCACTTGCACGAAGTACACGCCCGGTGTCCAAGCCTGGGTGTCAAACGTGAACTGCGCATCCGACCAAGCCTGCAACTGTCCTCCGACAGCATAGATGCGCACTTGCCGTATGCCATCGCCATGCACGGTAAGACGATTGGCAGTGCAGGTTACCAAAGAGGCGGCAGTGGAAGCACCCAGGTGCGAAGCAGGCGTAACACGTACCGCAATCGTGCCTTCCACGCGGCCTTCGAGCGTGATGGCGCGCACTGTGGTCGTACCTTCGGCCAAGGCTGTCAGTTCTCCATCCACGCTCACAAGGGCAATTGCCTCGTCATCGCACAGCCAATGGATGTCCTTGATGGATGCTTCGGCAGGCTGCACTTCGGCCGTGAGGCGCAGGGTGTCACCCACAGCCAATTCCACTTCGGGTTCAGCAAAAGTTACCCCTGTGGGCATCACATATTCGTTAAGGTCCATGTAGGTGGCTTCGGCACTCCAGGAGTCGAACTCGGGGCAGCCCCATTGATTGAGGCTGTTGTTGTAGGGCAGGATGATGGCATCCTTTTCCCCTTTCTTGGAGGCCTGCACCTTGACGGCGTTGCCTTGCCCGTCGTATTCATTGGTGTATGCGAACACGTTGAGGAAGGGCGTGCCATCTTCGCCCTTTTCTTCTCCTACGTTTGTTTGCAGCTTGTATTCCACCACGTTGTTGTCTTCATCGTAGGTGGTGATGATGCGGTTGATGGTAACGTACTTTTGGGTGTCGATGTCGAATGTGTCTTCCGACCAAACGTGCTGTTGGGCTTGTGCCCAGGAGTCGATGATACGCTTCTTATCTAACCATTCGCCGCTTTCCGGGGCGTAGTCATAGCTCGTCTCCATAGTAGCGGTGGCGGTAGTCAAGCGCACGGTCTTTTGCTTATATACCCACTCCGCTTCGCTGGTGGGAGCCGGGGCGACAGGCACTCGGCGGATAGCCGTATCTTTGCCTTGCGTGAAGATGAACGTGTCGCACACTTGGGCATACCAGACGTTCTCGGTGCGGTTCCACGTCTCGGTGAGGCTCAGGATGCAGCTATCCACCTCATTGTAGGTGTACGTGTACTTCATGGAGTTGACCGAGTTGGCTTGCAAGGTGCGTGTCAACATGTTGTTCCGGTCGTCGTAAGTACACAACTCGGAGACAAGCGGCTTGTATTCGTCCCCGCCCTGCAAGGTCTGCATCTCGTATTTAGTCTCGTTGCCGTTTTCGTCATATTCCCAGATGTAGCGGCTGCCTTGCACCCATTCGTTGCCGGTGTAGCGGTTCTGGTACGTCTGCGAGATGAGGCGGCCTTCGGAGTCGTACTCGTTTTCCCAGCGCAGTTTGGAGAACCAGGCATTGTCCACCCAGTCTTCCTGACTTGCAGTAACCTGGTCGTGGTTGGTATTGTAGGTAGCCACGAACCGGTAATCGTTTTCCCAATGTTGACCGACTCCCTTGTCCATGTAGTAAAGCGTCATGTCGCCGTTTTCATCGAGTATGGCCCGGAAGCGGACATCGTTGATGAACTGCCGTGCCTCGGCATCCCACTTCTGGTGGTTGCGCACGATGCAGGGGCCGGTAGCCCCGAGATCCTTGCCTTCCTTGTCGTAGGCATATACATATCTATATAAGGTGTCGCCCTGCTCGCCCCGCGTGATGACTTCCACGGGTCGGTAGGGGGCGTTCTCCAAGTCGGCGGCAAAGGCGGCCAGGTCGGCAGGCACTTGCAGCATCTGTCCCGCGCGGGGCTGGATGGCATACGGCGAATCGGTGGGGCGTGCTTCGGGAGCAGCCACGGTTGCCAGGCAAGGCAACAAACAAGCGAGTAAAGTAAATCTTTTCATAAAACCACTGTTTAATTGTTGGACATAATGATTTTGCTTGGCAAATGTAACAAATGACAAGCAGCGATCATAACAAAACGCTACGTCAAAACCACGCACGAGGCGGCGGGATGATTACGGCAAAACTACTGCATGTGCCCGGAAACGGCGTTGAAGCGTTGCAGGAAGGACAGTATGCTCACGTTCCTGGGGATGCCCATCTTCTTGCGCAGGCGGAATTTCATGGACTCCACCGTGCGTACCGAGCGGTTGGTGAGTGAGGCGATTTCCTTGGTGGAAAGGTTGAGTACAATGAAAGCGCACAGGCGGTTCTCCATGGGGGTGAGGTTGGGGAACGCCTTGTACAGTTCGCTGAAGAAGGCCGGGTGCGTTTCCCCGAAGTACAGGTCGAAGTCGTCCCAGCCACAATCCCCAGTGGTCAGTGGGCGCATGTGGGTGCGGATGTCGTCGAGCAAGGCGGTGGCATCCCCTCCAGGCGGGCATAGTGGCTCCAGTTTCTCCACGTCCTTGGCTATCCGCTGCACGGCCTCGCGCATCTCGGCGGTGTACATGATGTTGGCGGCGAGCTTGCGGGTCTTGTTGCTGAGTTCCGCCTCATACTGCTCGCGCGAGACGCGCAGCATGTCGTCCTTCTCCTGCCCGATGGTGCGCAGTTGCTTGGCCAATTGGCGGTTGCTTTGCTTTTGGCGGGCGGCCTTCTTCGCCACCAGCACGATGAGCGCGACCGCCACGCCCACCGCCAGGACGAGGAAGGCGATGAGGGTGTTTTTCTTGAAACCTTCCAACTCGGCCACCCTCAGTCGGTATTCCGCCAGTTTCTTCTCGTTCTCCAGGCGCAGGGTCTCGTAGCGTATGTTTTGCTGCAGGATGCGTTCTTCGCTCTCCGTGTCGAACAGGGAGTCGGCCACCTCGCGGCATTTCACATCGTACTCGTAGGCACGGCGGTAGTCGCCCGTCTGGGCGAAGGCTTGCGCGTAGATGTAATACGTGTTGCCCAGCACGTGCGAGGCATCGATGGCGGTGGCTTCCCGTTCGTTGTCGGCAAGCAGGCGCAGTGCCTCGGCAGGCTGGTTACGTTGCAGGTAGCACACGGCCAGATTGTTGCGCAGCACCGCTTGCGTGTAAGGCTCTTCCACGAGGACGAGCGCCTTGCGGTAATACGCCTCCGCGCCCTCCACGTCGCCTGCGATGAGGCACAGCAAGGCTTCATTCTGGTATATCCGCCCCAACAGCAGCCCGTCTGCGCCGCAGTGTTCCCTGGCTGCCTCCAGGCAGGAGCGGGCTTGGGCGTAGTCCCCCTTTTGCAGGTACACGGATGAGCAGCAGAGGTAAAGCTCGCCATACATCCCCGCCCGCAGGGTGTCGCCGGGCATCCCCTCCCCGGCGGGCGGGGCCACGTACTCGCGCACCTTGTCCAAGTGGCGCAGGGCGGTGTTGTCTTTTTGCAAGCGCAGGTACAGGTTGCCCAGCAGGAGGTGGGCTTCGGCCTGCTGCTCCCGGCTCAGGGGATGCTTCTCCAGCAGCTCGTACACATAGCGGATGCCCTCGTCATACCTCCCCGTGTAGTAGCAGGTCTTCCCCAGACGCAGGTACACATGGGCGTATTCTTCCATCGCAGCTTGCCCGGCGGGCATGCGTTGCATGTGCGCCAAAGCCTGCTTGTAGGCGGCGAAGGCGGCGGGGTATATGTTGTCGGCATACCGGGCATCGGCCTCGCACAGCAGCGTACGCAGGGAGTCCGCCGCCGGGTCAGCCAAGGGGAAAGGCGGGTCGGCACAGTCCGTCCTGCCCGCCAGGCAAAGCCCGCCCGGTAGCATGACGCATAGCAGAAGCCGTGTCAATACCTCACCCACTTCCATATCTCCTTCCAGCTCGGCTTTTTGCCGTACATGAAGATGCCGGTGCGGTATATCTTGCCGGCCAGCCACGTGGAGCCGATGAATGACAGCACGAGCACGCCCAGGGACAGGGCTATCTCCCAGCCCGGCACGTCAAACGGCAGGCGCACCATCATGACCACCGGCGAGGTGAAGGGGATGATGGAAAACCAGAAGGCGAACGACGACTCGGGGCTGCGCACGCTGTACAGGGCTGCGAATATGGCCAGCAGGATGGGCAACGTAATGGGCATGGTGAACTGGTTGGCATCCGTTTCGTTGTCCACCGCCGAGCCGATGCCCGCGTAGAGCGAGGCATAGAGCAGGTAGCCGCCGAGGAAATAGGCCACGAAGAGGATGCCTATCTGCAACCAGTCGAACGACGACAACATGCCGTACACTTCCGCCGCCATGCCTTGCGCCGCTCCCGCCTGTTGCATGGCCTGCGGGTCGAAGCCGCCGCCCAGCAACATGCTGCCTACGCCCATCAGCACTAAGGTGAGCACTCCCCACATGAGGAACTGCGTAAGCCCCACCAGGGCGATGCCCACGATTTTGCCCATCATCAACTCGAACGGCCGCACCGACGACACGATGACCTCCACGATGCGGTTGGACTTTTCCTGCATCACGCCGTTCATCACTTGTGCGCCGTACATGATGATGAACATGTAAATCATCATGGCCGCCACCATGCCGATGGCCAACGCCATCTCGGCCGAGGCTTCCTGCTCGCCCCCGTCGGCTCCCCACTTGATGGTGGCGATGTCGAGGTCGGCCTTCGAGTCGGCTATGATTTGCCGCAGGCCGGGGATGTGGTAGGCTTCGATCTTCTGTTCCTCCACCCGCTTGCCCAGCAGGTTTTCCACGTATTGCTTCAGCTCCACGTTCAGTTGTTTGTCCGAATACAGGGTCGCTCCCCGGGGATTTTCCGCCAGGTTGTCGGTGATGTAGAGCAGGGCGGTGAATGCCTTGTCGCCCCGTCCCTGTTCGCGCACCTGCTCGGCGGGCACGTCGGTGAAGTCGAAGGTATAGATGTCGTTGCTCGGCAGGGCGTCGCGGTACAGGCCCGTGCGGTCGATGACGACGATGTGCTTCTTCGTCTGGTCCTGCATCTGCATGATGATGCTTGGCAGCAGCATGAGAGCCACGAACAGCACCGGCGTGAGGAACGTGAGCAGGATGAACGACTTCTTCATCACCCGCTCGGTATATTCTTTCCTGATGATAAGATGTATTTTGCTCATAATGGAGGCCTCCCCAAGCCCCTCCCGGGAGGAGGGGATGTGTGAAATGATGAGTTATTGTACTATATAATATTATAATGAATAGGAATGCGTCGCTCGTAACTGCTCAAAGCTCCTCCTCGGGGGGAGTTGAGGGGGCTGTGCCGTTTACCGTCTCGATGAAGATGTCGTCCATGCTGGGCAGCACTTCCTCGAACGCCAGTATCTCGCCTTCCGTCATGAGGGCGGCCAGCAGGTCGTTGTTGGTCATGGCGGGATTGATCTTGCGCACGGTGTAGTAGAAGGCATCCATCCGGTCGTTGTCCAGGTCCATTATCTCGTACTTGTCGGGCATGCCGGGGATGAAGTCGGTCGTCACCACGTGGAACGTGTCGCTTGTGTGCGCGGCTCGTATCTCGGCCACGTTGCCTTGCAGCACGATGCGCGAGCGGTTGATGAGCGAGATGTTCTCGCACAGTTCCTCCACCGAAGCCATGTTGTGGGTGGAGAAGATGATGGTGGTGCCCTGGTCGCGCAGTTCCAGTATCTCGCGTTTGAGCAGGGCGGCGTTTACGGGGTCGAAGCCGCTGAACGGTTCGTCCAGGATGAGCAGCTCCGGCTGGTGCAGGATGGTGGTGATGAACTGCACCTTCTGCGCCATGCCTTTGGAGAGTTCTTCCACCTTCTTGTCCCACCAGGCCTCGATGCCGAATTTCTCGAACCAATGCTTCAATGCCCGCAGCGCGTCGGCCTTGCTCATGCCGCGCAGGCGGGCCAGGTACAGGGCCTGGTCGCCCACTTTCATCTTCTTGTACAAGCCGCGTTCCTCGGGCAGGTAGCCGATGTGGCGCACGTCTTCCGGGCGGATGGACTTGCCGTTGAGTCGCACTTCGCCGCTGTCCGGTGCCGTGATGCAGTTGATGATGCGGATGAGCGTGGTCTTGCCCGCCCCGTTGGGACCCAGCAGGCCGTATATCGTACCCTTCGGCACGCCGAGGCTCACCCCGTCCAACGCCCGATGCCCGGCGTATTGCTTCACTACGTTGTCTACTTCCAGTAACATATATATAATATTGTATGCACGCCAACGTGGCGATGGCGCAAAAGTAATGAAAAAAGGCATTTGCCGAAACACTTCGACAGGTTTTGTGGCCGATGCGGGAATATTTTACTGCTTATGCGGAAATGTTTTTCGATTTTTGCTGAGAAGTTTTACTGCCCACAGTTATGGGTTATATAACCCACAACTGTGGGTCGTACAACCCATAACTGTGAGTTGTATAACCCATAACTGTGGGCAGTAAAACTTATGCTGGCAAATGGGAAAATATTCCCGCATAAATGGAAAAACATCTGCCGGGAAAATAGAAAACTTATATGCAGAGGATGGAAAACAAATGCTAATTTTGCAGACGGGTAAACGGGCATCTGCGTTTATCTGCGCAATCTGCGGGAAACAACAGGGGTGAAAGGGAAAAGTAGAAAGGTGAAAGGCTTATCCGCGTTAATCCGTTTTGTCCGTGTATTCCGTGTGCTAATCTGAAATTTGAAATCTGAATATGATAGAACTTCGTATATCGGAACAAGTGCGGGCGGCATGTCCGCAACTGGCGGTGGGTGCCTTGGCGTGCCGGGTGTGCAACCCGCCCACGTCGGACGAGCTATGGGCCGAGGTGGAGGCGGAATGCCAGCGCGTGGCCGCCACGTACCGCATGGAGGACATCAACAAGCGTCCTGAGATATGGGCCACGCGGCAGGCGTACAAGGCGTTCGGCAAAGACCCCAACCGCTACCGCCCCTCGGCGGAGTCGCTGTGCCGCCGGGCGGTGAAGGGGCTGCCGCTTTACCGCATCAGTGCGCTGGTGGACATTATTAATATTGTCTCCATGCGGAGCGGCTTCTCCATCGGGGGCTTCGATGCCGACCGGGTGCAGGGAGGCATCGTCACGCTGGGCGTGGGCACGGCCGATGACGTGTTCGAGGGCATAGGCCGGGGCGTGCTCAACATCGAGGGGCTGCCCGTGTGGCGCGATGCCGTGGGAGGCATCGGCACGCCCACCAGCGACCACGAACGCACCAAGCTGACCGCCGACACCACCCGCCTGCTGATGATAGTGAACGCCTACAGCGGGCACAACGGCCTGCCCGAAGCCCTCGACCTGGCCACCGACCTGCTGCGCCGCTATGCACAGGCGGAGGAGGTACGGTTAACAATTAGTGATTAGTGATTAACGATTAGTGCAACCATGCAGCCATTAGCAGAACGCCTTCGTCCGAAAACGCTGGACGAATACATCGGTCAGAAGCATCTGGTGGGCGAGCACGCCGTGTTGCGCCAGATGATTGAGTCGGGGCGCATCGCCTCGTTCATCCTGTGGGGGCCGCCGGGCGTGGGCAAGACCACCCTGGCACGCATCATTGCCAATAAGCTCGACCGCCCTTTCTACACCCTGAGCGCGGTGACCTCGGGGGTGAAGGACGTGCGCGAGGTCATCGACAAGGCCAAGCAGGCTCGCTTCTTCAACCAGGGGGCGAACCCCATCCTCTTCATCGATGAAATACACCGCTTCAGCAAGTCGCAGCAGGACTCGCTGCTCGGCGCGGTGGAGAACGGCACGGTGACGCTCATCGGAGCTACCACGGAGAACCCCTCCTTCGAGGTCATCACGCCCCTGCTCTCGCGTTGCCAGGTGTATGTGCTGAAACCGTTGGAACGGGAAGACCTGCTCGAACTGGCCGAACGCGCCATCAAGACGGACGTGGAACTGGGCAAGCGGCACATCGTGCTGGATGAGACGGAGGCGCTCCTGCGCTTTGCCGGGGGCGATGCCCGCAAGCTGCTCAACATCCTGGAGCTGGTGGCATCGGCGGACGAGGGCGACACGGTGCACATCACCAACGAGGTGGTGACCGAACGCCTGCAACAGAACCCCCTGGCCTACGACAAGAACGGCGAGGTGCATTACGACATCATCTCGGCCTTCATCAAGTCGGTGCGCGGCAGCGACCCCGACGCGGCCATCTACTGGCTGGCCCGCATGGTGGCGGGCGGCGAGGACCCGAAGTTCATCGCCCGGCGGCTCGTCATCCTGGCGGCGGAGGACATCGGGCTGGCCAATCCCAACGCCCTGCTGCTGGCCAACGCCTGCTTCGATGCCTTGCAGAAGATCGGCTGGCCCGAGGGGCGCATCATCCTGGCCGAGACCACCGTGTACCTGGCCACGTCGGCCAAGAGCAATTCGGCCTACATGGCCATCGACGAGGCGTTGGCGTTGGTGAACCGCACCGGCAACCAGCCCGTGCCCCTGCACCTGCGCAACGCCCCCACCAAGCTGATGAAGGACTTGGGCTACCACAAGGGCTACAAATACGCCCACGACTATGCGGGCAACTTCGTGGAGCAGCAGTTCCTGCCCGACGGCCTGACGAACGAACGCCTGTGGCACGCCCAGGACAATCCCGCCGAGCGGGTGATGGCCGAGCGGCTGCGAGCATTGTGGAAAGGGCGGTATTGACCCCCAACCCCCTGGAGGGGCTTCTTTACGCAGTATAGCGGACGGTTTTACCTTTCCTCAGCTAACCAAACCTGCCGTCATTTCGAGCGCAGCGAGAAATCTCCACCAACAACGAGCCAAAGCCGCCGATGAGATTTCTCCCTGCGCTCGAAATGACGAGCAACCCTCATTCCACGACCAGCCGCCCGGTGCGTGTGCCGTCGGGGGTGGTCACGGTGAGCAGGTACAGGCCAGGTGACAGGCGGTTCACGTCAAGCGAGCAGGTTGGCGAGCCATCGCCGGGCTGCTCCGTCAGCAACGTGCCGTCCGGGGAATGGAGGCGGATGCGCGTGATGCCGGTGGGGCAGGCAATGTGTACCCGGTCAGTGGCGGGGTTGGGCCACAGGCGGATGGACGCATTGTTTTTCGGGCAGTGCAGGCCGGTGTTATCATCTTGTCTTGTCACTTCTAATGTGAGATTGCCTTCCGGGCTGAACGGCAGGTAAAGCCGTGTGCCGTCCTGCTGCAGCAGGGCAAACTGCACGTCATACATCCCGGCAGGCAGGTCGCCCACGTTGCACGTCCATGTAGTGGGGGCGGTGTTCCCGTTAGCAGCCACTTTAACTTGCATGGGGGTGGACTGATATGCTACTTGTTGGTCGGCATCCAGCAGTACCAGGACTATAGAACCATGGAAGTCGGCTTCTCCCTCATTAGCTATGCGGGTACTCGCTTGGAAATCCTTATGCGGGTGTATTTGGCGGCTCATCTCCGTCTCGTCAAGGCGGACGGTGAGCGACAAGGGGAATACTGTTATTCGGAAACTGTTGTTCCCTTCGCTGTTGGGAATGAGGTACGGTTTCCCTCCTTCATAATATATCCAGCCAAGCCAATACTTCCCTGTGGACAGGTCGCCCACATTGGCGGTAAGTTGGATATGTTTTTCACCTGATGAGGTAATAGTGGTAAAGGCGGGTTGGCTCTCGTACAAGATGTTTCCATCATCATTGAATAACACTGCATAGATATTTTTGCTAAAAACCGTCCCGTAGTTGCGCAGGCTGGTCTCGATGGTGAAATCTGCGTATTGGTACACGGCTAACGGCCAGTCGCCAGTCTTTTGCCAGTCGATCGTCAGGCTTTGTTTGACCACTTCCACAGTGAGGTTGCTTTCGGGGTTAAACGGCAAGTAAAGCCGCATGCCGTCCTGCTGTAGCAGGGCAAACCGCACATCGTACACCCCGGCGGGCAGGTCGCCCACGTTGCACGTCCATGCGGCGGGGGCGGTGCCGCCGTTGGCAGCCACCTCTACTTGCACGTTGGCGGACTGGTACACCGCTTGCTGGTCGGCATCTTGCAGCACCAAGACCACGTTGCCACGGAAGTCGGCTTGCCCCGTATTGATTAAGACGGTACTGGCTTCGAAGTCCTCATACGGGTGTACTTGGCGACTTATCACCGTCTCGTCAAAGCGGGTGGCGAGCGACAGGGGGAATACTGTTATCTGAAAACTGTTGTTTCCTTTGCTGTTGGGAATGAGATACGGCTTCCCTCCTTCATAATACATCCAGCCGAGCCAATACTCTCCCGTGGACAAGTCGTCTACATTGACGGTGAGTTGGATGTGCTTTTCACCTGATGGGGCTACGGCGGCAGAGGTGGGTTGGCTCTTGTACAAGATGTTTCCCTCATCGTTGAACAACACAGCATAGATATCTTTGCTAAAAGCTGTCCCGTTATTGTGCAGGGTGGTCTCGATTGTAAAATCGGTGTATTGTGACACGGCTAATGGCCAGTCGCCCGCCTCTTGCCAGTCAATCGTCAGTGCAAGCTCGGCATTTTCCTCTACATCGATGTAGTAGGCGGCCCATGTGCCATCGTTAAACCGCAGGCTGGTTTTGTACGTGCCGTCATCATTTATGGCAGCAAGCTGGAAAATGTAGCGTCCCGGCGCGAGACCGCCCACGTTCCAGTCGAAATGGAGGGTCGTCTTCTCACCCATGTTGAGTGAGACATTGCCTATCACCTGGTAATAATCCTCGTAGAGGCTGGCGGCGTCCTCATCATATAACAGGGCTTGCACCTCGCCTGTGAAGGTTGCTCCATTGTTGAGCAGCGTGACGGAGAAGGGATTGTCTTGATGCTGCAACAACTTGTCTGGAGGCAATGTTGTCTCATTGGCCAGCACGATGAGGTCGGGCGTGACGGGCGGTTTGCTCCAATCGGCATCGGCCACAAAAGTGACGTTTTGCCCGCTTACCGTGGCTTTGACGCAGTTGGTGCAAGTGTGGTCGGTGAGTACTTCACGCCACGTGTTGTTACGAGCCGTGCGGTAGGCGAATATGATTTTATACTCGCCGTCGGTCAGTGATTCGGGGAAGTATTCCTGGTAACCGCCGTTCTGGGCGTTGAATACATAGCCATAGCCAGGTTCCAAGTCGTTGACGCTGTACCGTGTGGGAAGGGTAGTGGTCAGTTTGCCTTGCTTATCGTATATCTGCAAAGTCAGTTCCCAATCCAGCAGGTCGTTCCAGTTGAGGTTGTGCATTTCGGCGTATATCTCGAAGACATCCCCCTTGCGGCAGCTTGTGGTGGCGGGGCGGATGCCGCTGGCACACAGTTCGCCTTCGGCCGCCAGGTTGCCCGCATCGGGCTGTATGCCGGTGACGATGGCATGGTCTTGGTTGTAGCCGCCCTCGTATCCGCCAATGCCTTGCCCCTCGGGGTTGAGGGCATCGAGCAGGAAGTAGCCGTTGTAGTACCCGCTCCAGCCCCAGTTGAAGTGGTAATAGCCATTGTCGTCGTAACCATCGCACACGAAGGCATGTCCGCCCTCATCGCTACGCCCGCTGTAATACACCGGCCTGCTTGCGTTCAGTTCGGTGCGCACGAAGCCTTCCCATTCGGCATCGGAGTAGTAAGCATGTTGCTTGTAGCTCATGTCGCCGTCGTAGTTGAAGTAGGTGTACAAAGCATGGGGGACAACAATACTAGATGCCCCGCTTGACGGTCCATAAATCATGTCTACGCTCACACCGCAATGGTACATCAGCGTGGCCACCGCTTGGGATTGGGTGGAGGTGTATTGCCCCGGTGCGTAGGAGGTGAGCATGTTGCTCCAGTCGTAGCGGGTGTTGCCGAAGTCGGCAGACAGTGTGCGGGTGTTGCCACTCTCCACCTGGCAGGTGTAGCTATGCGAGCCGTTGCCTTGCGCAGGCCACAGGTAGTAGTCCATGATTTGCGCCATTGCGGTGGCTACACATCCAGTGGCTGCCCGCTCGCCGCTCCACAGGGTGGGACACAGGTTGTTGTAAGGTTCTCCTTGATCCCACGCGATGTTACCCAGCAAGGGGGCTAAGTAGCTATCGGTGGCTTTGGTGGCGGACTTGGGAACAGCTGCGCCAGATGCCCGGACCATTTGCGGCTGCCCACTGACGGGGTGCAGTTGCCGGGCGGGCAGCGTGGGGACGGCCTGCGGCTGCTGTGTCGCAGCCTGCGGGTCGGGTTGCGCTGACAGGTGTTCCATTTGCTGCCGGTACTGGCCGAGCCACCAGCGCATGGCGGGCGGTATGGAGTCGTAGCAGAAGCTGCCCCGGGTGCTGTAGCCTAGCACTTGCTCGGCGCGGTCGTCGCCCGATACGATGATGTACCCACCTTGCTTGCCTCGGTTGAACACGTAATAGGCGTTGCTTCCGTCCATACGGGCGGCCACATAGGCGGTGGTGAGAGTGGTCGGTTGTACCGGGCGGGACGACTTCAGTTGTGGAGCGCGTGCGGCAAACTGTGCCGCGATGTCCCGTGCCGCATTCTCATCCACTGGTGCGGCCAGCAAGGCGATGCTGCCTAGGCAGGCCACAAGGCCGGTCGCCATACTTCTTAGTCTCATGATAGACACTAATTTTTCACCTGCCGCAGCCCCTGGCAAGTAGGGTTTCAAAAATGTCTGTTGGTTGGATTATTAAAAGATAGGATATAAAAGAGGCGCGGGTTGCTGTACCAGTCGCTCGTCCCGGCCTTTCAGGCGTCTCGCATTGCCCCAATCCCAAGGAAGAGCAACGCAGAAGCCCACGCCGAATATGTATATGTACAACCACCGTGTCCACAAGGCATGGGCACGACAAGGGCTGTACTTTTTCATACATATTCCCACGGGCATCTATCGCTGCTTTGCATCGAGGGATTGTTTCAAGTTTGCGAGACTTTGAAAGACCCTAAAAACAAAGCGTCAAGATAAACGCCTTTTTTACATACTATGTATGCACCCCTCCCACCCGGCTTCCGCTGGTGCAGCAACCGCTGCGGGAGAAGATACGGCTGCAAAGGTAAGGCAAATATTTGGAAAGGTGAATGTTTTCCCCCGGTTTATGCGGAAAATCCTGCACACAGGCAGGCGAGCATTCACTCTCCTCCGGCATTGGCTCATCTCCTTTCTGCCTATCCATACCTTCCCGGATGCTCATATAAACTTTCTCGTTTGCCCATCCATACTTTCGCATGTGCTGACAGAAGTTATAAACTATGCCGTGGTTTATATAAACTGCACCGTAGTTCGTATAAACCGCGCCGTAGTTTTTACAAACCGCGTCGCAGTTTGTAGTTTGTATGCTGATGCGAGGAAGTACCTCCCGGCATTTTGGGATGTATGGAAAGGCAAGTGCGGAAGTTTGCCTCCGCATCTCCTGCCGAGAGAGAGCGAATTATCCCATCTGCACATCATCATAGCACATTTATCACTATTTTTAGATAAGACAGGATGCGTCTCGACAAAGCAATTTCAAGCAAGCTTGATTGCTTTGCCCTCGACTTTCACTATCTTTGCCCCAGATTAACCCAAAACACACACGGATATGAACATTACGGACCGATTTCTGAAGTACGTCAGCTTCCCGACGACTTCGGACGAGAACACGAACATGACCCCCAGCACGCCGGGGCAGATGAAGTTTGCCAAATACCTGGTGGAAGAACTGAACGCCATCGGCCTGACCGAAGTGGAGCTGGACCGCAACGGCTACATCATGGCCACCCTGCCCGCCAACACCGGCCGCGCGCTGCCCACCGTCGGCTTCATTGCCCACATGGACACCAGCCCGGACATGAGCGGCAAGCACATCAAACCCCGCATCGTGAGGAACTACGACGGCGAAGACATCCTGCTGAACGAGGAAAAGCTGATTGTGCTGGAGACGGAGAAATACCCCGAAATACTGCAATACAAGGGGCAGGACATCATCGTGACCGACGGCACCACGCTACTCGGGGCGGACGACAAGGCGGGCATCGCCGAAATCGTGTCGGCCATGGAATACCTCCTGGCCAACCCGGGCATCGAGCACGGCAAGGTGCGCATCGGCTTCACGCCCGACGAGGAGATTGGCCAGGGAGCCGACCACTTCGACGTGCGGAAGTTCGGGGCCGACTGGGCCTACACGATGGACGGCGGCGAGATAGGCGAGCTGGAGTTCGAGAACTTCAACGCCGCCTCGGCCAAGGTCACCTTCCGGGGGCTGAACGTGCATCCGGGCTACGCCAAGCACAAGATGAAGAACTCCATGCGCATCGCCTACCAATACGCCACCATGCTGCCCCGCCACGAAACGCCCGAACACACCGAGGGCTACGAGGGCTTCTACCACCTGGTGGGGATGCAGGGGTCGGTGGAGGAATCGACCATGAGCTACATCATCCGCGACCACGACCGCGCCCGCTTCGAGAGCCGCAAGAAGGAAATGCAGCACCTGGTGAACAAAATCAACGCAGAATATGGCGAAGGTACGGCCAGCATCGAATTGAAAGACCAATATTATAACATGCGCGAAAAGGTGGAACCCGTGATGCACGTGGTGGAAGTGGCCAAGCAAGCCATGGAGCAAGTGGACGTAGAGCCGCACGTGCGTCCCATCCGGGGCGGCACGGACGGTGCGCGGCTGTCGTTCGAAGGGCTGCCCTGCCCCAACATCTTCGCCGGGGGGCACAACTTCCACGGCCGCT
>CASFUX010000051.1 GCA_949297975.1 uncultured Bacteroidales bacterium | reverse complement strand
GCCGTGGCGTATGCCTTGGTCGGGGTGGGCTTGGTGGTGGGGGCGGACGCCGGTTTTGACGTGGTTGGGGCTTGGGGCGTGGGGGGGCTCGTGGGGTTGGGTGTGCTCTATGGGTATGGGTTTTTCTGGGGGGGGGGTGTTGTTTTTTTTTTTCTGCCTTTTGTTCTTTCTCTCTGGTGTTTAAAAAAAAAACACTTTTTTTGTGTTCAGACACCCCCCTGGCGGCACGTCTCTACCATGCCACACGCGGGAGATAATCTGAAATCACCACCTTTCCGTATCCCTCGCTGCAAAATCCCATTTCCCTCCCTGCGAAAAAATATTTCCGCACGGACGCAATTCCAGCCGCGCAGTAACGGAAATTGCGCCCATGCCCATCCCCGCGTGCTGGCGCAGGTTGAAACACAATAGGCACAATAGAAATTATAAGAGGGGCAACAATACCCATCCTGCGCATATGAATAGTTCACAATAGTTTGCCCCGATGCCAAACATCGGGACGGTGAACGAGCACCGCTTGCCCGATGGCATCTTTTTGCCGCTGCCGTCAGGCCGGAAGGCTATGTGAGCTCCCCGGAGGCGGGCCATGACCCGCCTCCCCTTGCGTACCGGGCGAGTCAACTCCTATTGTGCCTATTGTGTTTATATTTTGAAACGCTTTCTCGCACGCAAACCCCGCCCGCTTCCCCCCATTTCCCAAAAAAGTCGTACCTTTGCCGTCCGTATATTTAATAAGGTATAGACAACCGAACACAAACTTTCAACCGATGAACAACTTCGTAGAAGAACTGACATGGCGCGGCATGATACACACCATCATGCCGGGCACCGAGGAACAACTGAACAAGGAAATGACCACCGCCTACGTGGGCATCGACCCCACGGCCGATTCGCTCCACATCGGGCACTTGGTGAGCGTAATGATACTGAAGCACTTCCAACGCGCCGGGCACAAACCCATCGCCCTGGTGGGAGGGGCCACGGGCATGATAGGCGACCCCTCGCTCAAGTCGGCCGAGCGCAACCTGCTCGACGAGGACACCCTGCGCCACAACCAGGAATGCATCAAGCGGCAGCTGGCCAAGTTCCTCGACTTCGAGAGCGACGCGCCCAATGCCGCCGAACTGGTGAACAACTACGACTGGATGAAGGACTACACCTTCCTCAACTTCATCCGCGACATTGGCAAGAACATCACCGTCAACTACATGATGGCCAAGGACTCGGTGAAGAAACGGCTCAGCACCGAGTCGCGCGAAGGCATGTCGTTCACCGAATTCTCCTACCAGCTGCTCCAGGGCTACGACTTCCTCTACCTCTACGAGCACAAGAACTGCAAGCTGCAGATGGGCGGGAGCGACCAGTGGGGCAACATCACCACCGGCACCGACCTCATACGCCGCAAGACGGGGCGCGACGACGCCTTCGGGCTGGTGTGCCCCCTCATCACGAAGGCCGACGGCGGCAAGTTCGGCAAGACCGAGAGCGGCAACGTGTGGCTCGACCGCCGCTACACCTCGCCCTACAAGTTCTACCAGTTCTGGCTCAACGTGACCGACGCCGACGCCGAAAAGTACATCAAGATATTCACCTCCATCGGGCGCGAGGAAATCGAAGCCCTCGTGGCCGAGCACGCCGCCGCGCCGCACCTGCGCGTGCTGCAAAAGCGGTTGGCGCAGGAGGTGACCGTCATGGTGCACTCGCAGGCCGACTACGAGGCCGCCCTCGAAGCCTCGAACATCCTCTTCGGCAACGCCACCGCCAACGCACTGCGCCGCCTCGACGAGGAAACGCTGCTCTCCGTGTTCGAAGGCGTGCCCCAGTTCAAGGTGAGCCGCACGGCCATCGAGGCGGGCGTGAAAGCCATCGACCTCTTCACCGAGCAGGCCGCCGTGTTCCCCTCGCGCGGAGAGCTGCGCAAGATGGTGCAGGCCAACGGATTCAGCCTGAACAAGGAAAAGCTGGCCGACCCCGAAGCGGTGGTGGACGCCTCGCACCTGCTCGACGGCAAGTACCTGCTGGCGCAAAAAGGCAAAAAGAACTACTTCCTGCTCATAGCGGAATAAGGGGGAGAAGGAACACGGATACCCGCGCCGCACGATTTTCCCCGGAAAATTTTGGCGAACGGAAAAAACATCGTACCTTTGCCCCGCTTTTGGATAAAGCATTAGACAATAAATTTATTTGGATTGTCTCATGGTGTAATGGTAGCACAACAGATTTTGGTTCTGTTTGTTTAGGTTCGAATCCTAATGAGACAACAAGCGCGGGGCGCACTGTCCTATGGTGTAATGGTAGCACATCTGACTCTGGATCAGCCAGTCTAAGTTCGAATCTTAGTAGGACAACACGCAAGCGGACAAGCCCTTGCTCCACACACGGCGGAGCAAGGGCTTGTCCGTTTTCATACACGCCGCCGGGATGGCAGGCAGTCCATACCCCCTCCCCGCTTCGCGGTACTCCCCCTATTTTAGGGGGAGAGTGAGAAATGCCTTGCTTGCCGAGGTTTCCGCGAAAGCCTCGCGGACGGAGTAACTAACTCTCCCCCTAAAATAGGGGGAGTACCGCGAAGCGGGGAGGGGGTACGAACCCTAAGATAGGGGAGGTGGCTCGAAGAGCCGGAGGGGTATGAACACCCAAGCAGAGGGAGCACACATAGCTTGTCCCGATGCAGTGCATCGGGACTTTTGGTTACTATTGGCGGTCTGAAGCCGCCTATGCGCTTCACACGTCCCGGCACAACTGTGCCAGGACAAGCCATGTGGACTCCCCCAAAAGGCAAGCAGAGGGGAAAAACCATGTGCGCTCTGCGTCCCCCGCCACGCCCGTCAGGCCTGCGCCCGCTTCGCGCCCCGCTTCTTCACGATGACGGAAGCCACGATGGCCACCGTGAGCAGCCCCACGATGACGCCCAGCGAGGCGTAATTGGAGATGGGCGGCTCGTTGCCCAGCTCCTTCATCAGCTCGTTGACGCACATCTTCACGCCGATGAACGACAGGATGCCCGCCAGCGCATATTTCAGATACTGGAAGTAGCCCATGATGCCGCTCAGCGCGAAGTAGAGCGACCGCAGGCCGAGGATGGCGAAGATGTTGGACGTGAAGACGATGAACGTGTCGTTGGACACCGACAGCACCGCGGGCACGGAGTCGACGGCGAAGATGAGGTCCGACACCTCGATGAAAAGCAACGTGAGGAAGAACGTGGTGGCGTAGAGCACCCCGTCGCGCCGCACGAAGAAGTGCCCCTCGGGGTTCTGGTCGGTCACCGGCATCAGCTTGCGGAAGCCCCGTATCACCAGGTTCTTCTCGGGGTTGAAGTCCTCGTCCTTGTCCTTCTGGAACAGCATGTGGATGCCCGAGTACACCAGGAACGCGCCGAACAGGTACATCACCCACCCGAAGCGGCTGATGAGCGCCACCCCTGCGAAGATGAATATCGCCCGCATCACCAACGCGCCCAGGATGCCCCAGAACAGGATTTTGTGCTGGTAGCGCGGCGCGATGTTGAAGTAGCCGAATATCATGATGAACACGAAGAGGTTGTCCACGCTCAGCGACTTCTCCAGCAGGTAGGCGGTGAAGAAGTCGAACGCCTGCGTCTTGTGCCCGAACAGGTAGATGCCGAAGCAGAACAGCAGCGCGAGCACAATCCAGAACACCGTCCACAGGATGGCTTCCTTGACGCTCACCTCCTTGTCTTTCTTGTGGAACACCCCCAGGTCGAGCATGAGCATGGCGACCACGAACACGAGAAACACTATCCAATGCACCGCCGTCTCGTGCATGACGGTGTCCTGACCAATGGCTTCAAACATAACGATGTCTTTTTTATACCTTATATGATAATTCGAGGTGCAAACTTAGGCAAAATATCCCAGCCCCGCAACACCGGCCGGCGACAACGCGGGGCGGGGCGCGGGGGCGTGCGTGCGGAAAAAAATTTCCGCACGCACGCCCGCGGCGGGGCAGGGGCAGGCGGGCGCATTAGGGAAATTTTTCTTTAATTATTTTCCCGTAACAAAAAAAAGCCGTACTTTTGCCACCCGAATAACAAGGCTTCCCCGCGCGGGAGGCGCACAACCCACCCCGCGGCTTGGCCTGAGTCACCATCGGAAAGATAGTCAATCAAATATAAATCTTTTAAAAGGTAAAAAAATGGCAAATTTAGATTTGAGCAAGTACGGCATTACGGACGTGAAGGAAGTGCTCCACAACCCGTCCTATGAAGTATTGTTTGCCGAAGAAACGAAGGAAGGCCTCGAAGGTTACGAAAAAGGCCAGGTAACGGAACTCGGCGCGGTGAACGTGATGACCGGCATCTACACCGGCCGCTCGCCCAAGGACAAATTCTTCGTGTACAACGAAGCCAGCAAGGACACCGTGTGGTGGACTTCCGACGAATACAAGAACGACAACAAGCCCTGCTCCGAAGAAGCCTGGGCCGACCTCAAGGCCAAGGCCGTGAAGCAGCTGAGCGGCAAGCGCCTGTTCGTCATGGACACGTTCTGCGGAGCCAACCCCGCCACGCGCCTCAAAGTACGCTTCATCATGGAAGTGGCCTGGCAGGCACACTTCGTGAAGAACATGTTCATCCGCCCCACGGAAGAAGAACTGGCCAACTACGGCGAACCCGACTTCGTGTCGTTCAACGCCGCCAAGGCCAAGGTGGACAACTACAAAGAACTGGGGCTGAACTCGGAAACGGCCACGGTGTTCAACCTGAAGACCAACGAACAAGTCATCCTCAACACGTGGTACGGCGGTGAAATGAAGAAGGGCATCTTCTCCATCATGAACTACCTCAACCCGCTGCGCGGCATCGCCTCCATGCACTGCTCGGCCAACACCAACATGGACGGCACGGACACGGCCATCTTCTTCGGCCTCTCCGGCACGGGCAAGACTACCCTCTCCACCGACCCGAAACGCCTGCTCATCGGCGACGACGAACACGGTTGGGACGACGAAGGCGTGTTCAACTACGAAGGCGGATGCTACGCCAAGGTCATCAACCTGGACAAGGAAAGCGAACCCGACATTTACAACGCCATCAAGCGCGACGCCCTGCTTGAAAACGTGACGGTGGACAAGGACGGCAAAATCGACTTCGCCGACAAGAGCGTGACCGAAAACACGCGCGTGTCCTACCCCATCTACCACATCAACAACATCGTGAAGCCCGTATCGAAAGGCCCGCACGCACACCAGGTCATCTTCCTCTCGGCCGATGCCTTCGGCGTGCTGCCCCCCGTCTCCATCCTGAGCGCGGAACAGGCCAAATACTACTTCCTGTCCGGCTTCACCGCCAAACTGGCCGGTACGGAACGCGGCATCACCGAACCTACCCCCACCTTCTCGGCCTGCTTCGGCGCGGCTTTCTTGAGCCTGCACCCCACGAAGTACGCCGAAGAACTGGTGAAGAAGATGGAAAAGGTGGGTGCCAAGGCCTACCTGGTGAACACCGGCTGGAACGGCACGGGCAAACGCATCTCCATCCGCGACACACGCGGCATCATCGACGCCATCCTCGACGGCTCCATCGACAAGGCCCCGACGAAGACCATCCCGTACTTCGACTTCGTGGTGCCGACGGAACTGCCGGGCGTCGACCCGAAGATACTCGACCCGCGCGACACATACGATTGCGCCTGCAAGTGGGACGAAAAGGCGAAAGACCTCGCTTCACGCTTCATCAAGAACTTCACCAAGTTCGAAGGCAACGAAGCAGGCAAGGCACTCGTGGCCGCCGGTCCGAAACTGTAACTTTTGATGTTAAACATAAAATAATTATTGTGTGAGGGGAATTGCCCGTGAGGGGCAGTTCCCTTTTTTTAAAGCCAACCTTCGAAAAGCAGAATAAAAGATTACATGAACGTCTGCATGATGCCAAATGCCTAACACCTCACCCCTAACCCCTCTCCCTGGAGGCTGTGTAAAAAGCACCATTTTCATGCCGTCCTCGTCATTTCGAGCGCAGCGAGAAATCTCACAGTGGCTTTGGAAGCGTTGTAGAAGGGGATTTCTCCCTACGGTCGAAATG
>CASFUX010000050.1 GCA_949297975.1 uncultured Bacteroidales bacterium | reverse complement strand
GTGCTCGACCGCATCAACCCCGCCGTGGAACTCCGCATCTCGGCCACACCTAAGACGCTCCGCCCGGACGAAACCGTAAAAGTGTACCGACAGGATGTCATCGCCGCCGAGAGGATTAAGAAAGAAGTGGTGCTCAATCCCGACATCGAACTGGACTTCAACGAGGAACGCACCTTGAACCAAAACCTCATAAAAGCCGCCCTCAGCAAACGGAACCAGCTGGCAGAGGCTTACAAGGAATCGGGCATGAACATCAACCCCCTGCTGCTCATCCAACTGCCCAATGACACCAAGGAAACGATGACCGCCGATGATACCGCCATTGCCGAACTGGTGAAGACTTATCTGCGGGTGGCGTGCGACATTACGGAAGAAAACGGACTGTTGGCCGTCTGGCTTGCCAACGAAAAAGCAAACCTGCCCAATCTGGAGCATCCCGACAACATGGCGCAAGTGCTGCTCTTCAAGGAGGCCATCGCATTGGGCTGGGACTGCCCGCGTGCCGCCGTGCTGCTCATCTTCCGCAAGCTGCAGAGCGACCAATTCACCATCCAGACCGTAGGTCGCATCCTGCGTATGCCCGAGCAAAAACATTACCCCCGGGAGATGCTCAACATCGGCTACGTCTATACAGACATTGCCAAAGACAAGATACAGATAGTCACTGCCGACTCGGATTACATACTCAACAATACCATTATGGCTTACCGGCGCAAAGGATTGGAGAATATCTCGCTGCCGGCTTACTATTCGGAACGTCCCAACGTGGAGCGCAATTATCTGGGACCGGATTTCCGCCGGACACTCTATGAAGTGGCAAGCGACTTCTGGAAACTGGAACGCGGTGCCGGACTGTTCAGCATAGAGGAACTGGCGGCTATGATAGGAGAAGGAGAAGAAGACAATTTCAGTCCATTGCCTGAATCGAACAATGCCACCATCAACGAGAACCGCCGGCGGGTAAAGAACACCATCCGGCTTGACGTGAAAAACGTGAATGTGGAAATCCCGAAAGACGTACACTTCCAAAATGAGGAACAGACATTACAGGTAGAACGGGTGAAGTTCGCCCGCAAGGCTTCGGAAATAGACCGCGTGTTCATGGCTTACATCAGCACGAAAGGCCACCGGTTTGAAAGCAAGGGACGCACGGACAAAATAGGGGGCTATCTGCTTGAGATGCTTGCCGACTATTTCGGCATCTTCGAGACCGATGCCAAGAAAGTTGTTCTATATCACGACAATACGCCCAAATTCGACCGATTGATAGATAAAGCCCTTGAAACTTATGCCCAAAAAAGAGAGACCCACAAAAAACATTCAGCAGCACTGCGGGAATTCAAGCAATATGACTGGGCAGTGCCGGAAGAAAGGGTTTACGACAGCGAAACAAACCACGTGGAAGAGGCGCAGAGCCATGCCTTGCAACCGTTTGTCCAACTGAACCAAGCATCCAATCCGGAAAAAGAATTCATAAAATTCCTTGAAGCAAACAAAGAATGGATTGACTGGTGGTACAAGAACGGCGACAAGGGGAAACAGCATTATGCCATTGCATACGGTGAAGGGAAAGCAAAAGCCTTGTTTTATGTTGATTTCATCATCCGCATGAAGAACGGGCACATCTATCTTTTCGACACCAAAAGTGCCGGGAGCGATGCGTTGGCACACGAGAAGCATAATGCGCTATTGAAGTACATCCAAAAGAACTCCACCGAAGGCACACCTCTTTTCGGTGGAATCATCCTGCAACAAGGAAGCAACTGGCTGTACTCCAAACTGCCGATTGAGAATACAACCGATATATTAAACTGGGATAGCTTCTATCCACAAAACGCATAACGATATGGCAAAAGGATTGGACAACAAGTTCCTCCATTACGGCATACGGAAGGAAGACATGAGCCTGATTGAAGCCCTTTGCGAGAAGCACGAACTGGACTTCAACTGGGTCAGCGAGGAAATACTGCGCAAATACCACGCCAAGAAAGTGGACGCGATAGAAAT
>CASFUX010000049.1 GCA_949297975.1 uncultured Bacteroidales bacterium | reverse complement strand
GTTCCTTGAAGGTCATGCGGCGGGGCTTTTCGCGCGGGGGACGGGGGGGGACGGGGCGTGGGTCGGGGGCGGTGCGGCGCGCCTCGCGTTCCTCCTCCTCTTGCAACTGGCTCCACTCGCGGTAGTCGGTGTAGTTGCCTGGGAAGTCTTTCACTTGGGCATTTCCCTGGAAGACAAGCAGGTGGTCCACTACTTTGTCCATGAAATACCGGTCGTGGCTTACGACGATGAGGCATCCGCGGAAGGATTGGAGGTAGTCTTCGAGTATGTTCAGGGTGGCGATGTCGAGGTCGTTGGTGGGCTCGTCGAGTACGAGGAAGTTGGGGTTGCGCATGAGGACGGTGCAGAGGTGGAGACGGCGTTTTTCGCCTCCGCTGAGCTTGCTGACGTAGTTGTGCTGCGCTTCGGGCGCGAAGAGGAAGTGCTGGAGGAATTGGGATGCCGTGAGCCGGCGGCCGCCCCCGAGCTGGACTTCGTCGGCGATGTCGCGCACCACGTCGATGACTTTCTGCTGCTCGTCGAAGCGGAGGCCTTCTTGGCTGTAGTAACCGAATATGACCGTGTCGCCCACGTCGAACGCGCCGCTGTCGGGTTTCTCCAGCCCCAGTAGCATCTTGACGAAGGTGGACTTGCCGGTGCCGTTGCACCCGATGATGCCCATCTTCTCGTACCGGGCGAAGTTGTAGTAGAAGTCTTCGAGTATCTTCACTTCGCCGTATGCCTTGGATATGTACTTGGCTTCGAATATCTTGCTGCCGAGGTAGGCGGCTTTCACATCGAGGCGCATGGCGCGTTCGTCGCGCTGCATCCGGGCGCGCTGCTCGATGTCGCGGAAGCGGTCGATGCGCGACTTGGCCTTGCCTGCCCGTGCCTGGGGCTGGCGGCGCATCCAGTCGAGTTCCTTGCGGTAGAGGTTGTTTACGCGTGCTGTCTCGGCATGGAAGGCATCGATGCGTTCCTGCCTTTTTTCCAAGTAGTAACTGTAATTGCCATTGTATTGGTAGAGGCGTTGGTTGTCTATCTCCAATATCATGGTGCACACCCGGTCGAGGAAGTACCGGTCGTGCGTCACCATGAGCAGGGCCATGGATGAGTGGCGGAGGAAGTCTTCGAGCCATTCCACCATCTCCAGGTCCAGGTGGTTGGTGGGCTCGTCGAGTATGAGCAGGTCGGGCTCGTCGATGAGGACGTTGGCCAGGGCGACGCGCTTGAGTTGCCCGCCAGACAGCTCGCCGATGCGCTGCCCGAAGCGGGTGATTTGCAATTTTCCCAATATCTGCTTCACGCGGGTGTCATAGGTCCATGCCTTGAGGTGGTCCATGCGTGCGAGGGCATCGTCCAGCCCCTCCTGCCCGGGCGACAGGAGGCAACGCTCGTAGTCGGCCACGGCGCGGGTGACCTCGTTGTCCGAACGGAGGCAGGCGTCCAGCACGGTGAGGTGGGGCGGGAAGGCGGGCATCTGCGGCAGGTATCCCACGCGCAGGTCGCGGCGGAAGGTGACGGTGCCTTCGTCGCGGCCCTCGTGTCCGGCGATGATGTTTAGCAGGGTGGTCTTGCCGGTACCGTTGCGTGCGATGAGGGCGACGCGCTGCCCCTCGGCGATGCCGAAGGATATGTGCTCGAACAGCACTTTGTCGCCGAAGGACTTGGTGAGGTTCTCTACTTGCAGGTAAGGGGTCATGGGGATGGTGTTGTGGGGCTGTGTAACCGGTAAATCGCAGGCTGTGGATGCTTGCCTGCGTCTCTACCAAAAGAGCCGTAAAACATATTTGCTTTACGGCTCTTTTCATAGGGACAACCAGTGGTTGTTACTGGTTGGCGTTGACTTTTTGCACGGCTGCGTAGTTGATACGCAATGCGTAGGCACGGCGCAGTGCTTGTTTCACATCGGTGACGATACCCATGCGGGTGTCCTTGTCGGCCTTGATGGATACGGTCATCATGCTTTGGTCTTCTTCCTTCATGGAACTGCGTTCCGTGACGATGAAGTCTTCCAGCTGCGACACGTCGGCAAAGGCATCGCCCAGCTGGATGCGGGTTTCCGACCCGAAGGTCTTCTGCCATTCCTTGGTAGGCTTACCGATGTATACGTAGCGCACCAGCGACTTGTTTTCCAACTTCGTCAACTCGGTGGCCTGCGGCTGGTGAATGACTACCTTGTAGGTCACTTCCTTCATCGTGGTGACCATCATGAAGAAAAACAAGAACATGAACACGATGTCGGGCATCGAACACGTATTCATTTCGGGAGTTTCCCTCGGTTCGCTTTGTCTAATCTTGGCCATGTTTAGTTTCCTCCATAATTTTTAGGTTCTGCCTCCGATATGTTTTGCGGGTAGACTTTCTGAATGGACTTCTGCAATTCTACCGGCAAATCCTCGTACTTCCTACCGAAACGGTTTTGCGCAAATTCGTTACGCAACTCGTTGTAAGCCGCAATCAGTTCGTTCTGCACTTCGATGTAGGTCTGATACTGTGTGTCCACGTCGTTTTGCAGCGAGATTACGTGGGCTTTGGTGATTTCCACTTCGCCGAGGTAATCGATATACTGAACGGATTTTTCCGGAAGGTCGGGGTCGTTGGCTTCGTTCTTGATGAATTCCTTCGCCTTTTCCTTCAGCTGGCTCACATCGTTCATGATTTCGCCTTGCACCAGCAACTGGTTCATGCTGTTCACCTTCACCACGAAGATATTGCGTTTCTTGATGTCAATGTCTTCCGCTTTCTGGTCGGGTGGCAGGGGCTGCGGCAAACGCCGTTGCAACCCTTTGTTGGAGTCCATACTGGTAGTCACAAGGAAGAAAATCAAAAGAATGAACGACACGTCGGCCATAGAGCTGGAGTTCAAAGCCGGAACTTTTCTCTTTTTTGCCATATTCTTTTTCCTTTCTTTGTGCTGTTGTCAAATCCCTTGTCGGATTATTTGAATTTCGTGTACAGGCGGTTCCCGATAATGGCGAGGAACACCAATACGAACAAGGTGTAGCAAACGTAGATGACCATGTCGGTGAACTGTGCCCAGAAACCTTCGTTTTCCGTGCCTTCGTACCCGATGATGGGCAGCTTTTCGGGCGAACCCAAGTTCCACGCCACGATGATGAGTATCGCAAAAGCAACTAACGTCACGATGGTCTTGATACCGCCTTTAGGGTTGATGATCAAGTTGCTGATGAATTTGTAAGCTGCAAAGCCCACTACGGCAACCACCGTGGCTATCAACAACGCATAGCACCAATAAATGAGCGTATCCGTTGCTGCGGGTACGTTCATCACATCACCCCCCGCATTGGTGATGGTATCCGCATTGGGACCCACGTACATGGCCAGCACGATCACGACGGACACGGCCAGCAGCACGAGTGCCACAATGTTGGATATTCTCGATAGCAATTTATCTTTCATAATTCAAATTCGCTTTAATGATTTCCGAGGTTTTTATTTGCCAGAGTGCTTCACAACGATGTCGAGCAGCGAGATGGAAGCGTCTTCCATGTCGTTCGTCAACCCTTCGATCAAGGTCAGCAGGTAGTTGAAGAACACCTGGAGAATCATGGCTACGATAAGACCGAAGATGGTGGTCAACAAGGCCACTTTCATACCACCGGCAACAACGGTCGGGGAGATGTCACCTACCTGTTGGATTTTGTCGAAGGCCTGAACCATCCCTACTACCGTTCCCAAGAACCCCAAGCTCGGAGCCAAGGCGATGAACAGCGAAATCCAAGTCAGGTTCTTTTCGAGCAGACCCAGCTGCACGCCACCATAAGAGGCAACCGTCTTTTCGATTACTTCAACGCCTTCATCGTGACGGGAGAGACCCTGGTAGAAGATGGAGGCCACCGGACCGCGCGTGTTGCGGCATACTTCCATGGCAGCTTCTACACCGCCCTTGTCCCACGCTTCATCGATGCTGGCAAGCAACTTCTTCGTGTTGGTGGACGAGAGTCCGAGGTAAATCAAACGTTCGATGCTGAGTGCGAGACCCAATACGAGTACCAAGGCGATAGGAGCCATCCAGCCCGCACCCCCTTCGATGAATTTCTGCTTCAAACCCTTGTGCATCCCGCCGCCTTCTACGGCTTCGGCGGCCGGTTCTTCCACTACGGTTTCAACTGCGACCGCTGCCGCTGCGCTGTCGGTTGCGGCGGGGGTTGCTGCCATTTCCTCGGTTGCTGCGGCTTCTTGCGCAGAAACGCTTACAGGAACACCATAACTGCAAATCGCTACGATCGATAAGATTGCAAATACCTTTTTCATTGTTCTTTTCTTTTTTAGTTTTGTTTTTTGTTGTTTGTTTGCTTCTGTTTTTTGGTTAATCGTTTTTCAAAAAATAAGCGGAGAGGA
Source organism: uncultured Bacteroidales bacterium (assembly GCA_949297975.1). Lineage (GTDB taxonomy): Bacteria > Bacteroidota > Bacteroidia > Bacteroidales > Paludibacteraceae > QVMH01. The sequence goes on along the minus strand of CASFUX010000049.1, from coordinate 1,949 downwards.
AGAGATTCGAACTCTCGATACGGTTCCACACCGCATACACGCTTTCCAGGCGTGCCTCTTCAACCACTCGAGCACCTCTCCGAAATTGGGCGCAAGTTAGAAAAAAAATATGAATTACGCCTAACCTCGCTTGTGAATTATCTATTAAAATGTCCCCTGGGGCTTCTTTTTTGCATCTCGTTAAGATTGTTTTACGATTTTTTAAAGGAGAACCTCCCTTGCGGGGCATTCCAAGCCAAACAGTTCGCAGGCGTTTTGCGTGGTGCGGGCATCCGTTTCCGCCACGCTCAGGCCGTATGTTTCCGCCACTTTCCGGCACACGTGCTGCACGTAGGCGCTTTCGTTGCGCTGCCCCCTGAAAGGCACCGGGGTGAGGTAGGGCGCGTCCGTTTCCAGCACGATGTGGCGCAGGTCAACGTGGCGCAGCACGGCGGGCAGGTTCGTGTTCTTGAACGTGACGATGCCGTTGATACCCAGTTTGAAGCCTCCGAACGCCAGTATCTCTTCCGCCTGCTCCTCCGTGCCGGTGAAGCTGTGGAACACGCCCCGCAGGCCTGCTCCCCGGTAAGGGGCAAGGGCATCCATCGTCTCGCGAAAAGAGTCGCGGGTGTGGATGATGACGGGCAACGCGCGTTCCAACGCCCACTCCACTTGCTGGCGGAAAGCCGCGACTTGTTCCTTATAATATGTATTGTCCCAATACAGGTCGATGCCTATCTCGCCCACGGCGATGTAGGGGCGGCGTTCCAGTTCATCCTTTACGATTTGCAATTCCTGTTCGTAGTCGGCGTTGACGCTGGTGGGGTGCAGCCCGATGGCCGCATGGCAATAGCCGGGACAGGCCGCTTCCAACGCCAACATGCGTGGCAGCGACGCGGCATCCACGTTGGGCAGGATGATGTGTTCCACCCCTGCCGCCCGGGCACGTGCCACCACTTCCGCCCGGTCGGGGTCGAAAGCCTCATCGTATATGTGGGAATGGGTGTCGATCATAATTGGGGAATCGGGGAATCGGGGAATCGGGGAATTGGGGAATTGGGGAATTGGGGAATCGGAGATTTGATTATTTGTTGTCTTGCATTCTTTGTTTTATTGCTTTGACCAGTGCGTTCATTTTGTTGGACATTTTGTCTATTTGTGTTTTCAAATCGTCCAATTGTGTTGCTGTTATATAGGATAAATCACTGGAAATGCATAACTGGCAGTACACCTCCATAAGTGACCCATAGGCTACTTCAAGGAAACGGATTTTTTCTCTGTCTGAGGTTCTTGACATGCCTTCGGCAATGTTCGAGGGAATGGAAACCGCAGCCCGTTGTAATTGTGAGCAGAGGGACAACCGTTCTTCTTTTGGGAAGGACTTGGTCAATGTATATATATGTTTTACAAAAACGCGAGAGTCCTGCCACACTTCTAATCGTTCAAAGCCGTATTGATAAGACATGGTGGAGTTGAGATGTTGGGGAATCGGGGAATCGGGGAATTGTGGAACTGTGGAATCGTGGGACTGTTTCTCGGTTTCCCGATTTCCCGATTTCTCGATTTCCCGATTTCTCGATTTTCCAATTTCCCGATTCCCCGATTCCCCAATAAAATTCATTCCCATTCTATCGTCGCGGGTGGTTTCGAACTGATGTCGTACACCACGCGGTTCACGCCTTTTACCTTGTTGATGATGTCGTTGGACACTTTGCCGAGGAAGTCGTAGGGCAGGTGCGCCCAGTCGGCCGTCATGGCATCGGTCGAGGTCACGGCACGCAGGGCCACGGCGTTTTCGTAAGTACGTTCGTCGCCCATCACGCCTACCGACTGCACGGGCAACAGCACCACGCCCGCCTGCCATACCGTGTCGTACAAGTCCCACTCGCGCAGGGCGCGGATGAAGATGTCGTCGGCCTCTTGCAGCACGCGCACCTTTTCCTCGGTGATGTCGCCCAGGATGCGCACGG
>CASFUX010000048.1 GCA_949297975.1 uncultured Bacteroidales bacterium | reverse complement strand
AGCGCAGCGAGAAATCTCACCGGGGACTTAGGGGCGTTGTCGGAGGAAATTTCTCGCTGCGCTCGGAATGACGGGGAGGCCGGGGAGATGCGCCCATCGCCGCCTACCTCACCTCTCCCTTTCTCCGCCCCGCTCCCTTGCATTATCAAAAAAAACGCGTATATTTGCATCGTCAAAATAAGTACTCGTTTTACCCGATAACAAGTACTCATTTTCTACTAAAACAAGTACTCGTTATCACCCCTAACCAGTACTCGTTTTCAGCGATAACAAGTACAGGTTATCATCTGCAACAAAATAAAGACGAACCAAACCTCTCGCCTATGGCACGTTACAAGTTAAGACGGAAACCGAACCTCCTCAACCCCTCCAAGGACGGCCTGTGGTACGCCGCGCCCGCGCCCGCCCGGCGCATCCGCGCCCGCGACCTCTGCACCCAAGCCGCTCGACACACCACCCTGTCGGCCGCCGAGCTGCTCATGGCGCTCGAGCTGGTGGCCGAGCAGGCCGCCACCTGCCTGCGGCAGGGCGACATGGTGGAACTGCCCGGGCTGGGCACCCTGCGCCTGGAATACGGCAGCGAAGGCGTGGCCGAGCCGGAGGACTTCTACGCCGCCCTCATGCGCCGCCCCCGCGTGGTGTACCGCCCCACCCGCCAGTTCACCGGCCGCGTGCTGCTGGGCCTGAGCTTCGAACTGGACGGGCTGGTGGACGACGGCATCTCCTACGACACGGTGGCCAGCTGGCGGCGGGCGGGCGGACGCACGTGACCCCCACGCCCCGGTCGAAAGAAAGCGCACGTTCGTCTAAAAACCGCAGGACCGCCAAGGCCCAAACGCTACTTTTGCACCCGTAAAACCGACCCCGCATGACACGGAAACGGACCAAGAGCCAAATGATATGGACGAACGCCCTGGCATGGGTGTTCCTCTACCTGCTGCCCTTCATCCTGTGGCGCGACACGGATGTGGACTGGGGGCGCATGGCCTACACGCACGCCGTCATCCTGGCGGGAGCCGCGTTCGTGTTCTACTTCAACTACTTCTACCTCACCGAGCGGCTCCTCTTCCGCCAGCGCACGGGGATGTTCTTCCTGGCCAACACGGGCGTCATCCTCGCCTGCGCCCTCTTCACCTTCCTGCTGGAGGACGTGTGGCCGAGCAAGGAACTGCCCGACGAGACCGCCACCGACATCGCCTCCTACGTGAGCCACGTGGTGCTGTTCGTCATCCTCTCGGGCATCAGCATCCTGGCCAAGACCATCATGAAGTGGAACGACACCGAGAACCTCCGCCGCGAGGAGGAACGCCGCCGCAAGGAGGCCGAGCTGCTCAACCTCAAGCAGCAGCTGAACCCCCACTTCCTCTTCAACACGCTCAACAACATCTACGCCCTCATCGCCGTCAGCCCCGACAAGGCGCAGCGCACCGTGCTCGAGCTGAGCAAGCTGATGCGGTACGTGCTGTATGAGAACGACCACTTCTTCGTGCCCCTGCACCAGGAGCTGGACTTCATACGCAACTACGTGGAGCTGATGCGCATCCGCCTCACCGACAACATCGACGTGCAGACGGACCTGCAAGTGCCCCCCTCGTGCGAGAAGCTCATCGCCCCCATGCTCTTCATCACCCTCATCGAGAACGCCTTCAAGCACGGCGTGAGCCACACGCACCCCTCGTTCGTGCACATCGGCCTGAGGCTGGTGGACGACCGCGTGGCGTGCACCATCGCCAACAGCTACTTCCCCAAGGACGGCACGGACAAGAGCGGCTCGGGCATCGGCCTGGGCAACCTCCGGCGGCGGCTCGACATCCTCTACCCCCACAAGCACATCCTGCGGGGCGAGGTAAAGGGCGACACCTACGTGAGCGAGCTGGTGGTGCCGCTATACCCCCAACCCCCTAAAGGGGGCCCCGACACAGACCATTAACAACCCTCCCCCCGCAAGCCCCCTTCAGGGGGTCGGGGGGTTAATCACTGGACAATGACCCTCTCCTGCTTCATCATCGACGACGAGCCGCTGGCCCTGGGGCTCATCGAAAGCTACGTGCGCAAGACGCCCTTCCTCGCCCTCGCGGGCAAGTACTACTCGGCCGTGGAGGCCTCCGGGGCCGTGCGCGACACCCCGCCGGACGTCATCTTCCTCGACATCCAGATGGCGGAGATGAACGGCATGGAGTTCGCCTCCATCGTGCCCCCGCAGACGCGCATCGTCTTCACCACCGCCTTCCAGCAATACGCCCTGGACAGCTACCGCGTGAACGCCCTGGACTACCTGCTGAAGCCCTTCAGCTACGCCGACTTCCTCCAAGCCGCCAACAAGGCCCTGCACTGGTTCGAGATGCGGCACAAGGCCGACACGCCACCCGCCGCGCCACCCGCCCAGGACGGCACCATCTTCGTCAAGGCCGACTACAAGCTCATGCAGATAGAGATAGACGACATCATCTACATCGAAGGGCTGAAGGATTACGTGAAGATATACACCGAGGGGGCGGAACGTCCCATCGTCTCGCACATCACCATGAAGACGCTGGAGGAGACGCTGCCGCCGGGCCGCTTCCTGCGCGTGCACCGCTCGTACATCGTCAACACGGGCAAGATACGCGAGGTGGAGCACAACCGCATCGTGTTCGCCCACACGCGCGTCCCCATCTCCGACGGCTACAAGGAAGCCTTCCTGCAATTCCTGGACGGCAAGCTGGTGGACTGAGGGGACAGTTGACAGTTAATAATTGACAGTTGATAATTGATAGTTGATAGTTGCGACATGCGACATGAGGGCAAATGGTATCCTGTGCCGCATGGCATAACTGTCAATTGTCAACTGTCAATTATCAACTGTCAACTTAATCCCTGCGTTCCAGTTCACGCCGGGCTGGGGCAGACCCGCATAGTCGGCGTAGTGCGTGTTCAGCAGGTTGCGCACCTCGGCAAACGCGCTCCAGCGGCGTTGCGTCCACGTCAGCTTGGCATCGAGCAGGAAGTAAGGCTTGTACGCCCGTGTCTCGCCCGTGGCGTGGTCGGCATACGTGCCGTGGCGGTCGTTCAGCGAAGCGTTCCACGCCAAGCCCAGTCGGCTCCACACCCGGTGCTCCAGCGTGATGCGGCACTTGTGCTTCAAGTAGTCGAGCGCATACTTGGAGTCGAATCCCTCCGCCTGCTTGTTCAGGTGCATGTAGGAGTAGCCCAGCGACACCCGGCGCACGAAAGCCTCCCGCCCGAAGTCGTACCGCACGCACACGTCGCCCCCCACGGCATCCACGTCCGTGAGGTTGCGGCTCTCCCAACGGGTGGAGTCGGGCTGCTTCACCCAGTCGATGATGTTGTCGCCCAGCCGGTAATACACATCCGCCTCGGCCTGCCAACCCCCGTGGCGGTACTGCGCCCCCGCCTCGAAGGTGTGGGACGTTTCGGGACGCAGGTGCGGGTTGGCCGCCTGCACCGCGCTCCGGTAATACAGGTCGGTGAACGATGGCAGCCGCACCGCCGAGTTGTACGATGCCACCACCTTCCACCCGTCGGCCACCTCGTAGCCCAGGTCCGCCCCGCCCGCATACAGCAGGCCGAAGTCCGTGACGTGGCTGGCCGACCCGCCCAACGACCACGCCAGCCGCCCCACCTGCCAGGAGTAATCCACGAACACGGCCGAGGTGAGGCGGTTCTTCGCATAGGTGAAGTAGCAGTCCCGCTCGAACGGCACCGGCCTGGGGGCATCCATCGGCTCGCCCAGCCCCGTGCTGAAGATGTGCTCGTCGCGCACGTCCAGCCCGAAGGTGAACTTGCCCACGGGCGATAGCCAGGCCGCCGACAGCTTGCCCCCGCCCACGTCCGTCTGGTGATGGTTGCGCCCCACGGGCGAATGGCGTATCAGCTCGTAGCGGTCGTGATGTTCCAGCCAATACAGCTGCCCGCGCCACAGCCAGTGCGCCCGGTTGAGCGACCAAGTCAGGGCGGCGAAGAACGTGCGGGTGCGGTCGTGCTGGTCGGGATAATCCAGCGAATAAAAGCCGTTGGCCCCGTAGTCCTTGTACTGCACGCCCGCCTGGAGGCCGAAGGTGCCCGCCCGCCGCGTGCGCTGCGTGAGGTGCAGGAAGCCGTTGGCCAGGTCATACTCCGTGTTGTCCATGTACCCGTCGCTGCGCCGGTGCGAAGCCGAGGCGAACGCCCGGAAGCCCCCCGCCCCATACGAGGCCGAAGCCGCCTGCCCCATCGTGTTGTAGCTGCCGGTGGTCAGTTCCGCCGACAGGTAATCGCGCGTGGCCTGCCCGGTCACGATGTTGATGGCCCCGCTAAAGGCATTCGCCCCCAGCACCCGCGCCGACGAGCCTTGCAGCACCTCGATGCGTTCCACGTCGGCCAGGTTGACCGGCACGTCCAGGTTGTAATGCCCCGTCTGCGGGTTGGTCACGTTGACCCCGTTGAGCAGCACCAGCACCTGGTCCGCCGTCCCTCCCCGGATGGATATGTCGCTCTGCACGCCGCCCGTGCCCCGCTGGCGCACGTCCAGCCCGGCCACCTGGTCGAGCAGTTCATCCACCGTGCGCACGGGGAGCGCGGCTATCTCCTCGCGGTCCAGCACCGTGAGCACCCGCCCCAGTTCGGAATACACTTTGGCCGAAGGGGCGCGCACCTCCACCTCCTGCAAATCCATCTCCCGGTCTTGCTGTGCGCACACCGGCACCATGCCCGATGCCACCGCCAGGAGGCATCCGATTAGTTTCTTTTTCATCACGACACATAAAAAAGGCGGTCGGCATGGATTGCTCCATGCCAACCGCCTCGGGTTAATACATATATTATAATATTGAATAAGCAAGCGACCGCATCCGCCGCCACCCGGCTCAAAGCCAACGCCTGCGCCTGCTGCTCCAGGCACACCACGCCCCCGGCCGACCAGGCCTCGAAGTCCTCCGTCCCCTCCAGCGCATCGTCCGCCACGCGCAGCAAGCCGCACCCGCCCTGGCGGCAGATGCCCTGACCCGACTTGCGCAACGCCATCTCGCAGATGGACTTGCACACCCGGCCGATGGTCACCTGGGCTGACAAACTGCAAAACACGGCATAGCCTTTCCGGCTCCACCGCCGGAACCGGATGCTGCGCTTTATGTGAGAAAGGGGTTGTTTCATTGATTGAAAATTATCACCGCCTATTGAACAGGAAGTCCAATCCGTCTTTCGTGTATTGGGAAAAATCCCGGTCGGAACTGACCAAAGTCGCCTTGTCGCAGATGGCCTGAGCGATAATCAGACGGTCGTTCGGGTCGCGGTGACCGACATAAAGGGGAAGTTCTGCAAGCAACTTCAAATGCTTTTCCGTTACAAGCACCATTGAAACACCCAACTCATGCAACCACTCAAACACCAGACTGGCAAGCGAAGTCAGGCCTGACTTTCCCTGTTTTCTTATTTCCAGCTTCCCTATCTGAAACAGATGTATAAGCTCCATCACGCAAACAGAACTTGTGTACAGCACATTCCCATAATCGGATATCACCATCCTTACCTCATCGCTTATGTTGTCCGTAGGACTATCCCAGATAAAAGCAAGGATATTCGTGTCCAAATAAGCCCTCATTTCATCACAGCCTTCATGTCACGTATCACGACTTCCGGCTCTTCCCCATAATGGGACACAAGCCATTCGCCCAGCTTGTTGATTTTGTCGGGCAATGTCGTTCTATATTCCATCTTGGTCATATTACTCTCCTGCTTTTGTTCTTTCGTCCGTTTCATATTTTCACCTTTTACCATTCCACTTTTCCCTTGCTACTCCCAATACATCCTGTTCAGCTTGACGCTCCACACATCGGAGAAGGCGCGTTCGTTGTTCCGTCCCCCTATCAGGTAGAAGCGTTTGTCCGCCTCGTCCATGATGAGCGACTGGTAGGCACGCGCCGGGTAGCTCTCGGGCAACACGTTGCTGGCCGTATCGGGCACTGACCAGGAAAGGCCTTCGTTGGCCGACTCCAGCAGGGGCACTATGTTGCCCGTCGAAGTCATGCCGCCGAACAGCAGCAACTTGTCGTCGTATTGTGCCAAGGCCGCACCTTGCAGAGCCTGCAACGCACCATCGCGCACCGGCTCCCAGGCATAGCCGTTTTCCGACAGCCAGACGATGCGGCTGCGCACGCCATCGCGGTTCAACCCGCCTACCACCATCATCTTGGGCTTGCCTATCCGCGACTTGAACACCAAGGCCGAATAGTCGTCGATGGGGAACATCAGGCTCGCGTTTTGCCAGTCCTGCGGCAACGGGGCTTTGTCTTCCCATGCCGTGCCGTCCGCAGACGCGCCTATGCGGTAATCGCCCGTGCCGGTCCGCATAATGCCCCACAACGCACCATCCAGCGGGAAAAGCAAGTTGTACAGCTGACCGTCCGCACCATCATACGCGGTTTCCCACGTTTCGCCGTCGGCGGAGCGGTACAGTTTCCCGGCATTGTCCGTCACGTACAGTTTCCCGGCATGTTCGATCATGTAGCGCAACTTGAGCGAGGCGTTGTTGTCCGCAGGCAGGCTGACCGCCGCGCCCGCACTCCACGTCGCCCCTCGGTCGGTCGAGGCATAGACGGTCGTCTCCGTGTCCGAACCGGTATAGAACAGGTATCTACCCCCGAATGCAATGCCTTTCTGGTTGATTTCCGGCGAAGAGGTCACGGCACCGTAATGCGACTTCCACACATACAGGTCGGGGTCAACCTGGTGGATGTTCACCTTGATGCGGTAAGATGCCTGCGTCGTTCCGTCCGAAGAGCGGTTGTACACCATGGTGGGGAGGGTGAAGTCTATCGTATCGCTACCGACCAGCACAACCGTATCCTTGTCCCCCGTATCCGGCAGTTCCTGAACCAAATAGGAACCGGACGAACTATAAAAACTGAACGAGGCATACACGCTGTCCACCTCCGTGAGATAAGGCAACGAGTCGAGGTTCACGATGAGCGAGTCGCCCGTGTACGGGTCCAATTCCGCGGTAAATTCGGCATCCTCCAGCCCCGGCATACTGTCGTTCGCCGCAAACGTTAACGAGACGAAATGAGCGTAAGGCCACAGCTTAATCTCGGCATAGTCCTTGTCCAAGCAAGACGCAAAAAAAGCCACAAACAGCGGCAAAGCTATCCAATATATCTTTTTCTTCATATACAACCGTTCAAGCATGATTTTGAGGAGCAAAAGTAACACATTTCATCGTGTTTCCGCCCCCGTCCTACCCCTTTTATTGTTTTTTAAGCTACGAGCTACGAGCTACAAGTGCCATGCGGGATGCAATAGCGAAAGCCTCAGAGCAGATGACTTGTAGCTTCTTACCCGCCTATTTCCACCATTACCGGGCAATGGTCGGAGTGCACGGCTTCGGTGAGGATGGCGGCCGAGCGCAACCGTCCGCGCAATGGCTCGCTGGCCCAATGGTAATCGATGCGCCAACCGGCGTTGCGCCTGCGTGCCCCGCCCCGGAAGCTCCACCAGCTGTACCGCTCCGGGCTGGGGTCGAACACGCGGAACGTGTCCACCATGCCCGATGCCTCGTAGCGGTCCATCCATTCGCGCTCCTCGGGCAGGAAGCCCGACACGCCCACCTGACGCTCCGGGTGGTTGATGTCGATGGGCTTGTGACATATATTATAGTCGCCGCACACGATGAGGTTGGGACGTTCGCGCCGCACCTCCTCCACAAAGGGCAGGAAGGCCTCCAGAAAGTCCATCTTGAATGCCTGCCGCTCGTCGCCCGACGAACCGGACGGCACGTAGACGCACATCACCGACACGTCGCCGAAGTCCGCCCGCAGCACGCGCCCCTCGGCATCGTAGCGGGGATGGTCCATGCCCACCACCACGCGGTCGGGCTGCCGCCGGGTGAAGATGCCCACGCCGCTGTAACCCTTCTTTTCGGCCGAATGCAGGTAGGCCGCATAGCCCAACCGCTCGAAGGCGGACAGGTCGATTTGCTCCGGCTGCGCCTTGGTCTCCTGCACGCACAGCACGTCGGGCGACTCCTGCTCCAGCCACTCCGGCAGCCCCTTGGACATGGCCGAGCGGATGCCGTTCACATTGTAGGAAATGATTTTCATCTTAGCCCCCTCAACTCCCCCCGAGGGGGAGCTTACTTTACCAATATATTTATTAAATATCAAAGCTCCCGTTAACGCAAGGTTAGTGAGCCTCCCCTCGGGGGAGGTTGGTGGAGCTTTGTTTGATTTTCTTGAACAAGTCGGACGCAAACACGAAGTCGTCCAGCTCCCGGCAGTCGGCATGGAGGATGTCCGTGCGCGAACCTTGCCACACCTTCTCGCCGTGCTCGATGAAAACGATGTTGTCGCCTATCTCCATGATGGAGTTCATGTCGTGCGAATTGACGATGGTCGTCATGCCGAACTCCCGGGTCAGTTCCGCCACCAGCCGGTCTATCACCAGCGAGGTGCGGGGGTCGAGGCCCGAATTGGGCTCGTCGCAAAACAGGTACTTGGGCTGCAAGGCGATGGCGCGGGCAATGGCCACCCGCTTCTGCATCCCCCCGCTTATCTCCGAGGGCATCAGACCGTACTTGTCCTCCTCCAGGTTCACCCGGCGCAGGCAGAACTTCGCCCGCGCCACCTGCTCGGCCTGGGGCTTGTCTGAAAACATCTCCAGGGGGAACATCACGTTCTGCAACACCGTCATGGAGTCGAACAAGGCCGACCCCTGGAACAGCATCCCCACCTCGCGCCTCAGCAGGCGGATATCCTTCATGCGCATGTCGGGCAAGTTGCGCCCGTCGTACTCGATGCGCCCGCTGTCGATGCGGTGCAGGCCGATGACGGACTTGAGCAGCACCGTCTTGCCCGAACCGCTCGGCCCGATAATCATGTTGACCTTGCCCGGCTCGAACACCGCCGAGATACCCTTCAGCACCGGCTCGCCGCCGTCGAACGACTTGATGACGTTTTTTACTTCAATCATGCATTGCCCCCCCACCCCCTGAAGGGGGCTTTTGAGTTGCTACATATCATATATTATATGGTATAGACAGAGGCGCGATTTCTTTTATCCGCCTTCGCGCACCCGTCAATTCAGCATCAACCCCGTGATGACCAGGTTGAAAAACAATATCAGCACGCTGCTGTTCACCACCGCGTTAGTACTGGCGCGCCCCACGTCGAGCGCACCGCCCTTCACATAGT
>CASFUX010000047.1 GCA_949297975.1 uncultured Bacteroidales bacterium | reverse complement strand
CGCTATGCCTTCGAGAAAAGCCGTCAAAAAATACTCGACACAAGAACAGAAATCAAACAAAGTCTAATGACCGATTTGGGTTAAAAGTGGCTTTACCCATTTTCACTACTGCCCGCCCTCTTGCTTACTTATTACTTATTATATTTATCAATACATGGTATAACGCTTCATGCTGATGGTAGCACCCGCACGTCCCTTGTTCGCACTGTTCACATAAATGTACGCCTTGTACTTGCCGTCCTGCGTTTCGAGGAACATGCCATCGTTGGCAATCAGGTCAAGCGCATAGTTAGGCATGGTACTCATGTCTATGTCGCGCAAGTCGATATCGTCAATAAAGATGGCCGGTTGTGCTTCGGGGTCGTCTTTCAAATGCAAGCGTGCCAGGTGGGCATCCTTGATACCTACGTCCCGTATCCTAGTGTCGCGGTTCACCCCGGCAGGAAGTTCTACGTCCGGCAAGAATTTTTCGGGATCAGCAGCCGGTGCGACAAAAGCATGATTGAACGCAACGTCATCCAACGTGTAGTTCTTGAAAAAATACACCAAGTCTATTTTTTCCGGCATGGTTGCTGCCTCCGCCGCCGTATAAGCCGCCATATCCTCTATGGAAATATAGCTGGCAGGGCCTTTCAGGGCTATATCCAACTTCATATCCATGGAGGCAACCGTATAGGGTCCCATGGGAATGGAAACCGTTTCGCCGTTGCTGGCCGTGGCCGAAAACGTGAAAGACACTTCCTTGCCCTTGGCCTCCTCGGGGATGGTATAATAATACCGCAACGTGGAAGCGCAAGTATCTACGTTGAATTTCACCGTGGATAGCGTCCCTTCGGTCACGCAAGGCTCGCCAACCACGATGGCCGTGTCCATCCCGTCGAGCTTGGCGTGCCACGACTGGTTTTCAAGCAATGTGCCTTCCGCCCCGGGAATGCTGGCCTCCACCTTCGCTTCCACCAAGTTGCCCAGCGAGGGCTGGATGGCCATGGCGTAAGCAAACTCCATCTGGGTGCTCCACACGTTCGGCCCCAGGCTGCGCTTGATACATTTGTTGCCAAATGTCGGGTTCTCTTCTTCATGCTGGCACGAAGCGAAGCCGCCCAATAGCAAGGCGAGCAACAACATGCCCATGACATATTTCATCTTATTCATCATATTCGTCTTGTTTTTTTAGTCAGGAATAAAGTCCGATTCTGTGATATAAATGGTATAGGTTTTCTTCACCTTACGGTTGCCTGAGATAACCGTGTACTTCGGCGGATTGGTCTTGTAGTCCGAGAAGTCGGTGAAGCCCGTCACCTTGGGTTCGAGCTTGGCATCGGTCACCAGGGAAAACTGCGGGTACACATTCCGCAAGTCGGCTCCATACTTCAACCGCACCTGGATGGTGCATGCCACCGTGTCAACGACGGCATCCTCGAAGTTGTGGTGCATGGACTGCAAGTCCGTCCCCAACAACGTAAGGCGACTAACGTAACACTCGCTCCGGTTGGTTATCAGCAGCCCGTCTTCGTCTATCGGGAAATCGCTGTACAAGCAACTCGTCATGGCTACCGCCAACATGGCGAACAGCCCTATTTTAAGATATTTCTTCATGTTATGCCTTGTTTTATTCATTATACATATTATATATTACATCCACGGCGTGTTTTGCGTGAGGTTCGGGTTGCGGTTGCGTTCGCTTTCCGGTATCCTGAAGATGTAGCATTGTTCATACTGCCGGTTGGTTGCGTTCTGGAAAATCGTACCGTTCGTGCTGAAACCGCTGATGGGGTTGCCCCACGTGTCGCGGATGACGTAACCAGTGGGGTCGCCCGGGCCGCAGAACGAATCTTCTATCAACCGCCAACGGCGCAAGTCGAACATGCGGTGTCCTTCGGCAAACAATTCCACAATACGTTCCTGGTTGATTGCATCGAAGAAGGCATCCTGCGTGCCGGTCTTGTCGGCTGCCAAGGGCGGCAAGTTGCCCCGGTGGCGTACACGGTTGACCAGTTCGATGGCATAAGGCTTTTCGCTTTCGAGGTTGGCGAAGTTGACCGCCTCGGCATACATCAGGTACACATCAGCCAGGCGCATGACCGGCCAGTTGAAGTCGCCTTCCCCTCTTCCTTGCCCGGCATAGTTGCGTATGAACTTGCGGAACACGTAGCCTGTCCAGCAACGGTCGGTTTCGTAGGTGGTGTAATACTCGCCGTTGATTTCGAAGTTTTCCACCGCCCACGTCTTGTAGATGAACGGTACCCAACCGGTTTCCTTCTTGTCCAACATACCTTGAATCATCTCATAGTCCCACAGGATGCTGGACTTCATGCGGTAGTCGCGGTTGGCATAGCTCTGCGGGTTCAAGGCCGAATTCGGAGCCGTGCGGGCATTGGGGTCGCTGGCCGGCATCGTCACCAAGGGTTCGCAGAAGTCACCCGTAATGGTGGACTGGTAGTGGTCGGCCAAGGCAAAACGCGGATTCAGCCAGCACTGGGAATATTCCGTGGAACGACCGCCGAGATCCTGCATCAGCTTTTCGCCTTGGGAAGTACCCGTCCCCCCGTGATTGAAAGCAATGACGAATTCCGGGTCGCCATTCGCCGTCGGGAGGAACAGATAGAAGTAATTCGGGAGAATTTCCGCCCGTCCCAACGAGTCGCAGTCGCCCGGCTCGCCGTTGCGGAACAGGGTCAGCCCGTAATCGTCTATCACGTGACGGAAGTCGGATGCCGCCGCTTCATACGCCTTCTGGGCTTCCTGTGCATCGGGCGTAAAGCCTGCCAGCTCCGGCCAACCGAACTTGTTCCAGCTGGCCCAATACAGCTGCACCTTGCCCCGCAAGCCCAACGCCGCAGCCTTGGTCATGCGCCCGGACTTGGATGCTTTTTCCGGCAGTTTGTTGAACGCGTCCGTCAAATCCGATATCAGCGAGTCCTTGATCGTTTCCATCGGCGTGCGGGTGATGTGTTCCACATCTTCCTTATAATAGATGCGTTCATCAATATAAGGCACATCGCCCCACAAGGATATCAGGCGGAGATAAATGAGCGCCCGGAACAACTTGGCTTCGCCGATGAACTCGTTCAACTTCTTTTCATCGGCTTCCGTCTGTCCTTCGGCAATCATGTTCTGGAAGCCTTCCAGCACATAGTTGCACCGGTTGATACCCCCATAGCAGAAACGATACATGTTGTTAAACGAGCCGCCATAGCCCGAAGGATAGATTTCATAAAATCCATCATAGGCTCCACCGTTTTTCAATGCTTCGGACGGATCTTCGTTATCGGCAGTACCCTGCATCACGTTGCCGGACACATTCACATATTCGCCCATGGCATCCAGGTAATAGTCGCGGTCGAACAAGTAACGGATGTCCGCCACAGCCCCGTTCAACGCATATTCGGCATCGTTCACATCCTCCCAAAAAGCGGAAGCCGGCAGGTCCACCCGCGACGGCTGATTCAGAAAATCGGAGCACGAGCTGAACACACAAGGCATCGCCACGGCAACAAAAATCAAGATTTTATTATATAATGTCTTCATACCATTTTATTTTTAGAAACTAACAGTGATACCAAAAGAGTGAGAACTGGTCATCGGGTACATATCGCTCCGGCTGGACTTTTCCGGGTCAAGCCCCCGATAACCCGTTATCGTGAACAGGTTTTCCGTACTGTAGTACACGCGCAGGTTTTCCACGAAGAACTTCCGGGTAAACTTCTTGGGCAACGTGTACCCGAACATGAGGTTCTTGAGGCGCAAATACGCCATGTTGTCCAGCCAATAAGTAGAACTGGAGTGGTTGGTCCACGAGTTGACCAGACGCGGCCATTCGCCGTCCCGGTTGTCATAGCTCCACGGCTTGGTCAGGTGGTCTTCGGTTGGAGCGTAACTCTGTTCCGGGATGTTGGTGGTATTCTGGTTCGTTGACCAATAGTTCAACCTGCCAGCCGTGCCTTGGAACAGGATGGAGAGGTCGAAGCCTTTCCAGTCCATCTGCAAGTTCAACCCGAAGTTGGTAGTCGGGAGGTCGGTCTGGTACAAGGGCAGGCACACCCGGTCGTTACCGTCCACATTCCCGTCACCGTTCACGTCGATGCGCTGGATATCGCCGGGGTTGTTCCGTTGGATAGTCGTCTTGTATATTTCAGCATAACTCTGCGCAATGCCCGTATCCAAGTACGTGTACACAAAGTGGTAGGGCATGCCCACATAGGTACTTCCCTTATCCAGATACTCTGCCCAGTTTTCCAACCGGGAGGCGTTGTACGAAATGTTGAAATTAATCGAATAATTGAAGTCGCTCACATGATCGCGCCATGTGAAGTTGCCTTCCAACCCACGGTTGCGCAACACGCCGATATTGACACGGGGCGCCTTGTAAGCACCGGTCAGGTGGATGGACATCTGTGACTCCTGAATCATGCCCGTGGTCAAGCGGTCGTAGTAATCCAATTCCGTAGAGAAGCGGCCTTGGAACAGCACGAAGTCCAACCCCACGTTGAATACGTTGGTGGCTTCCCACGACAGGTCGGGGTTCAACATGCGCTTGTACACAAACCCTTTTTCAATATCCCCGTCGAAGATGTAGTTGTTGGCTTCCAGCACTTCCTGCTGCTCGGTACGCCCCACGGAACTGTTGTTCCCCAGTCCCCCGTAAGAGATGCGGAACTTACCGCTGTCCATCCAGTTGGACACGTAAGGCTTGATGAAGTTTTCTTCACTGAACCGCCAACCCAACGAAGCCGAAGGGAAGTAGCCGTATTGATGCCCCGGCTGGAACAAGGAAGACCCGTCCACACGGAGGTTCAATTCCAACAGGTAGCGGTCAAAGGCGTTGTAATTGATACGCCCGATGTAGGAACGGAGGCTTTCGGTGGACGAACTACCTGAGTTCGTCATATTGTCGCGCAAGGCAGCATCGATTTCACTCAGGTTCGGGTGGATGCGGTTGTCGCGCGAAGCCGACAAGGTCCGGTCGTACCAATACTCCTGGCTATACACGAACAAGGCATTGATGTTGTGGTGTTCGGCAAACGTCCGGTTGTAGTTCAACCGCCCGTTGAACATGGTCTTGTACCCGGTTTTGGACGTATTGCTGACGCCCGCACTTTCGTTCACATACCAGCGACTGGTAAACTGCTCGGTCTGGAAGTTATAGGCTTGATTGGGCATATTGGCTTCTTTCAGGAAATTGTTCCAATACCTCAAGCTATAGTCCACCCGGGCACTGAGGCCTTTGATGGGTTTCCATTCCAAATAGAACAGGCCGTTCATCTGCTGTTCGTCTTTATGCTTCACATGATTGGTGAAATGTTCCAACGGGTTGTATGACGAAGGGTCTTCCCCCACGGCCATCACGCTCCCGTACACACCCAATACCGGGTCATACGGCGTAATACCGGCAATGGCCGAAGACATGTCGCCACCAAAACCTACTGCGTCCCCATCTTCGTTCTCATCCGCATATGAAAAATTACTCCAGTTGCCATCGAAGCGGAAGCCTACGGCCAAGTTTTTGAAAATGTTATAGTCAAAGTTGAAACGCACGTTGTAGCGGTCGTAGTCGTTGTTGATCTGCAACCCTTCCTGCTTCATGTACCCGATGGAGGCATAGAAGTTGGCCTTGTCGTTTCCCCCGCTGGCGGACACGTTATAGTTCTGCTGCGTACCGGTACGCATGATGAGGTCCCACCAGTCGGTGTTCGGGTAACGGCGGCTGTCAATCATGCCCAAAGCCAGCCACTGGTCTATCGTGCCTTTGCTATACTGCTGGGCAGACTCGGCCATATTGGTGGAAGCCTGCGCCGTGCGCTGCACTTCGAGGGCACGGGCGTAGTCTGTCAGGTAAGAATAGGCCCGGATAGGCTTCTGAAAGCCATAGTTGCCGGAGAACGTGATGCTGGTACGCTGCGCCCCCTTGCCGGACTTGGTCTTGATGAGGATAACCCCGTTCGCACCGCGCGACCCGTAAATGGAAGCCGCCGATGCGTCCTTCAGCACCGAAATGCTTTCGATATCATCCATATTTAAGCGGTCAAGATCCACATCGGGCATGTCGTCCACCACGATAAGCGGCTCGGCATCGTTGATGGTACCCAACCCGCGAATAAGGATTTGCGAAGCATTGTTGCCCGCCATACCGGAATTCTGCGTCACGGTCAACCCGGGCACAAGCCCCTGCAAGGCGGTAGAGACGTTGGCAATGGAACGGCCGCTGATTTTTTCATCCATCTGCACGGCCGCCACCGCTCCGGTCAGGTTTACTTTCTTCTGAGAACCATACCCTACCACCACGACTTGCTCCAACGCGATGGAGGACTCTCGCATGGTCACGTTGATAACCGATCGGCCACCGACCGTTATCTCCTGGTCGTCATACCCCAAATAGGAGAATACCAGCACGTCTTCTTCGCCTACATTCTGTAGCGAATAATTCCCGTCAAAATCGGTTGTTGTTCCCTTGGTCGTATTCTTCACGATCACGGTAGCCCCTATTACAGGCTCGTTGTTGCTGTCATATACTCGCCCGCTAACGTTATTTTGTGCAAAAACGGGGCCTGTCAGCAATAAAAAAAGTGAACACGTTGCAATAAGCTTTTTAACATTATATATTTTTACTATCATACTTATTATGGGCATTAGAATTTACACTCTAATTTACTAAACACCAAATAATTTCTCTCATGCTAATGAAAAAGCACGACTGTTACTGTCCTTTGTCTCCTTTTGTTTTATCCACCTCCTTTCCTTAAAAAAATGTATGTTTGATTGGTCCGTTCATGTCATTTCGTATTGGCCATTTTGTAAAAATCTTTCGGCGATTTCCCGAAATGCTCATAAAAGAGCTTGGAAAAATAAGACGGCGTGTTGAAGCCCACCATGTAGCACACTTCGTTGACTTTGTACTTCCCGCTCATCAGTAACTGCGCACTTTGGTTCAGGCGTATCAACTTGATATAGTCGTTCGGCGTCATGCCGGTCAGGTTCTTTATTTTCTTGTGGAAATTGGAACGGCTCATGAAGAAGCTGTCGGACAGGCCTTCTATCGTAAAATCTTCATTCGACAGGTTCTCCAGGATGCTGGCATTCAGTTTTTCTATAAACTCAACGCTTTCTTCGCTGTCCGCCGTGGCATGCTGCTTGAAATAATGCAGGGGCGACTGGACGAAACTGTCGCGGATATGGTTCCGGTTTTCGATAATGCTGTTGACTTGGGCTTTCAACTGCTCGTAGGAGAAAGGCTTTTCCAGATACACGTCCGCCCCTTTGTTCAGCCCGGCTATTTTGGTCAAGGTATCGGTCTTGGCCGAAAGCAGGATGAACGGGATATGTGAATAAGCGGCATCCGTCTTCACCCGATGGCATAGTTCCATCCCGTCCATGTTGGGCATCATGATATCGGAGATGATGACATCAATGCTTTCCTTTTCCAGCATGGCCAAGGCTTCCACGCCATCACCGGCTTCAAACACGGCAAATCCATCATCATGCAAACTGTTCACCAGGAACTTGCGCAAGTCGCGATTGTCTTCCGCCACCAGGATTTTCTGTCTATCATCCGACTTTTCCAACTGTTCGTCCAAGACCTCTGCCGGTTCTTCCGGCTTCGGTTTCACGGGAACTTCTTCCCGTTCCACCATCGGGATGCGCAACACGAACACACAACCCATGCCCTCCTCATGCCGCAAGGTGAGTTCGCCTCCATGCTTTTGAGCCAGCGACTTGGCCAACGACAATCCCAAGCCCGTCCCCATCTTCATGCCACCGGCATTGCCGCTCACCTGGAAGAAAGGTTCGAATATCTTGTCCGCATACTTCGGGTCAATGCCAGTTCCGTCATCCGCCACCGAGATGCATGCATTCCCGTCGGCCGCCTCCACCGTAATTTCGACGTGCGACTTGGCATACTTCACGGCATTAGATACCAGATTGCTCACTATCTTATAAATGGCTTCCGAGTCGATGGACAGTTTGATGGGTTCTTCCTGCACGTTCAAGGTCATTTCCATACCGTTCAACTTGGCATGCTGGCAATACTGCGCATATACATCACGCACCACACCCACGATGTCCTGGTTGTGAAACTCGAAGCGGAACATGTTCTCCTCCACCTTGCGGAAATCGAGCAACTGGTTGATGAGTTCAAGCAGGCGATTGACGTTAATCCTGATGAGGTTCAGATTACCCTTGGTACGGGCATCGCCTTCACCCGACTTCAGGATGTTTTCCAGCGGAGCCGTTATCAAGGAAAGCGGCGTGCGTATCTCATGCGCTATGCTGGTAAAGAAGTTGATTTTGGACTGATAGATTTCCTTCTCTTTTTCCCGCTTGTACCGGAACAGCTTTTCCCGGTTCTGCTTCTCCACGTGCCTCTTGTAACGGTAAGACAAATAAAAGATGAGGAAGATGCCAAACAATATGTACAGCCCTATCATGAGGGGCGATGCCATGACCGGAGGCTTTACCCGGATGCGCACGCGCTGCATGTCGCTCCACACACCGTCGTTATTGGTACCCTGCACCTTGAAAGTGTACCAACCTTGGGGAATGTTCATGTAATAGGCGCGGTTGTCGGACGTGTAATTCCAGGCCGTGTCGAAGCCTTCGAGCATGTAGGCATATTGGTTCTTGGTGGGAGCCACGTAGCTCAGCGCGACGAAGTCAAAGCTGAAAGTTGACTGTTTCCGTTCCAGTTCGAATTCGGGCATGTTGCCATTTTCCACGGTCCGGGGGAAACCGGCCTGCTGCACGTCCACACCGGGTACGGCAAAGCGCGTGATAGCCAAGGCGGGCTTTTGCTGGTTACGCACGATTTCCTTGGGGTAAAAGGCGACAAAACCGTTCGTCCCTCCGAAGTAAAGATGATTGTCTGCTGCGCGCAGGTGGGCTTTCACGTTAAAGCTGATGTCTTGCGCATCGCCCAGGAAGCCGAAGTCCTCCACACGTTTCAAGTCGGCGGACACACAAGCCAGCCCCCGGTCGGTGGCAAGCCAGATGTTGCCGTCGGCATCATCCTCTATGGAGTACACCATGTTGGAGGGCAAGCCGCTGCACTGCGTAAACACTTGTTCGAAACGGTTCTTTTTGGCATTGTACAGCAACAGCCCCTGGCTTTCGGTACCGGCCCAGATGCGGAACTTGGCATCCTGGTGCACGCAACTGATGTTGGTGGCGGCAAACAAGGCCGTGTCGTTGGCCGCTTGCTGGAAGCAATCCCACGTGCCGTCGGCATTGAGCCGACGCAACCCATAAGAATGCGTGGCAAACCAGATAGCCCCGTTGTAATCCTCCATGATGTCCTTGACGAACATCAGGTTCAGGTCGCCGATGTAACGGGCCGTCTTCCGCACGGGGTCGTACAGGCTCACGCTCTCTTCCGAAGCAAAGAAATATTCCCCTTTCGAACTCTTGAAAATAGTCGTGACATAGCGGCTTATGCTCTGCGCACCGGGCAATTTGGCCAGTTCGGTAATGCGACCCGTCCGCGTGTCGAGCACCTTGACGCCTTGCCCGTATTGGCTGATGTACAAGTCGCCCTCGTCATAGTACAATTCCTGTATGTTGTTATAGCCGATATCTACATGCACCGGCTTGAAGTCCTGGTCTTCCGCATCGAACAGGCTCAACCCGTTGTCGTAGCTGCCTACCCATATCTGTTGCCCATCGCCCTCGGCGAAGCTGCTGATGTTGCTTTTCTTGAACGACCGTCCCAATGTATTATAATAATAGGAAAAGGTGTTGATGGCGGGCGAGAAATAATTGACCCCGCCGAAATACGTCCCTATCCAGAACGCCCCCTCATGGTCCTTGGCAATGGAGAAGATGGAATTGTCCGTCATGTTGTCAAACCGGTCGTTCAGGAACCGGGCGGTTTCTTCCTCGCGGTCGAAGCACAGCAACCCCTTGTCGCAACCCATGATAAGCTCGTAGTTGGAATATTCGATGATGGACTTGATGTTGAACGCTTCATCGTGCAAATAGCGTGACACCTTGCCCGTGCGGTAATTGTACCGGTAGAGGCCGGCTTGCGACGTACCCACCCACAAGTTGTAAGCGGCATCGCAGAACAGGGTGTATACCGTCGGGTCATCGATGCCGGAACGCGGCTTGAGGCGGCTCATGCGGGTGAACTGCTCCTTCTTGGGGTCGAAATGGATCAGCCCTTCCGCGTCCGTGCCCAGCCACACGTTGCCCACATAGTCCTGCACGACGGCCCAAATGAAATCGCACGGCAACGCCCCTTCTTCATCGCTTTTTACGAAGTGCTTCTCCACGCTCAAGTCGGCATTCAGCACATACAACCCTTGCCCGTGGCACGCCACCCATAACTCGCCGTCGGGCGACTCGAAGATGTCGTTCACGCTCACCTCGTCGCCTTCCGCCCGTTGGAGCGGCACGGACGTAAACTGTTCCCGCCCGGCATCGTACAGGTACAACCCTTTCTTCGTGCCCACGAAGAAACGTCCCTGCGTATCCTCCTTCAGGCAATGGATAAAGTTGTTGCCGATGGAATGCGGATTGTCCGGCTCATGCTTGAATACCTTGAACTGTTTCCCGTCAAAGCGGTTCAGCCCGTTGTTCGTACCAAACCACATGAAGCCACGGCTGTCCTGCATCACAGCCCACACGCTGTTATGCGAAAGCCCGTCCTGCACCTGGTAGCTCCGGAAGTAGTAAGCCTGCGCGGAAAAGGCAAACAGGACCACGATACATTGTATAAAAAAGAATCTCTTCATGGGGTCTGAAAAACGTTTCCAAAAGTAGCGCATATCTCGTTTCAAGAATACAACAATTCTCCACAATCATGCAAATATATTGTACTTCGTGCGAAGTTTACAATTTTCTTTCATATTTAAAGAGAATTGTTGCATTTTCACCTCCGCAGTTGAAGTACATTTGTACAAGAAAAAACACGCGACAAAACTTGCGCTATAACGGAGCAGAAACTGCGATATAACGGAACAAAAATTCCGGTATATCGGAAATAAATTTCCATTATACCGGAATTTTTCGCCCGGCATACGGGGCAACCGGCCGACACGAGAAACAGACCAATATTATAATAGGCAAGGAAACATGGGAAAAAGCCATGCGTTGCCTGCCACCACGTAAAAACGAAAAGAAATGGGAAAAACAACCAACCTGCTTGCTGGCTGTCTCGTCGCCGGGCTTGCCCTGTCATCCTGCACCGCGCACGATGCGGGCAGCACATCGATAGATGCCGACCAGGCACTGGCCTACTGCGATACGCAAATCAGGCGCACATTGCTCCAAGTAAAGAACGATTCCTGTCTGCTACCGAGGAGCATCACGACAAATGGCCAGGAATGGAGCATGGTCAACGCCTACGACTGGACCAGCGGATTTTGGCCCGGCATCCTGTGGTACGACTACGAAAACACCGGCGACGAAGCCATCAAACAGGAGGCCATGCACTACACCGAATGCCTCGTCGCCCTGCTCTCGCCCCACCACCAAGGCGACCACGACCTCGGTTTCCAATTCCTGTGCAGCTTCGTCCACGCCTGGCGCCTCACCGGCAATGAACGCTACAAGCAAGCTGCCCTCGACGGGGCAGCCAAACTGGCGGGCTTCTACAACCCCACGGTGGGCACCATCTGTTCCTGGCAACACATGCGCGAGCAAATGGGTTGGCCGCACAACACCATCATGGACAATATGATGAACCTCGAACTGCTGTTCTGGGCAGCCCGTAACGGAGGCGACATGGCTTATTACGACATGGCCGAAAGCCACGCCCGCGTGACGATGGAAAACCAGTTCCGCGACGACTACACCAACTACCACGTAGCCGTGTACGACACCATCGACGGGCACTTCATCAAAGGCGTGACCAACCAGGGACTAAACGATGAATCGTGCTGGGCGCGCGGACAGGCATGGGCCATCTACGGCTACACCATGGTGTACCGCGAGACAGGCAACAAGGAATACCTCCGCTTCGCCGAGCGGGTGGCCGACGTGTACCTGGCTGCCCTGCCTGCCGACCATGTGCCCTATTGGGACTTCGATGCCCCCGGCATCCCCGATGAACCCAAAGATGCCTCAGCGGCAGCCATCACGGCATCGGGCCTGCTGGAACTGTCCCAGCTGGAGGACGACAAGGAGAAAGGCCGGACTTACTTCCAGGCCGCCGAGCAGATGCTCGCCACCCTCTCGGCCGAACCGTACAAAGCCGACGGCTACAAGCCCTCCTTCCTCCTGCACTCCACCGGCAACTACCCCGCAGGCTACGAAATCGATGCAGCCATCAACTACGCCGACTATTATTATATAGAAGCATTGACCCGCTATAAGGATATCCGGGAAAAGAACAAATAATGAATATCCGCCATTCACCCGATGCCGTGGTTACCTCACCCCTGCCCCCTCTCCCCGGGAGGTTGTGTGAAAACTACCATTTTCATAGCGTTCTCGTCATTTCGACCGTAGGGAGAAATCTCACCGTAGCGTTGAAAGCTTTATAGTAGTAGATTTCTCGCTGCGCTCGAAATGACGAGAACGGCATGAAAATGGTACTTTTTACACAGCCTCCCGGGGAGAGGGGAATAGTTAGTCTTACATGCGAAAACCTCGACTTCAATACATACTCAGTTCCCCTCTCCCCAGGAAGAGGGGCGGAGGGGTGAGGTGATAGGCAGATTACGGATATTCACTAAACATAAATTCCATTCCATCTTACATAACCCCCAAAAAACACCTCAACATGAAAAAGCATTTTGCCTGCTGCCTGCTCCTGATATGGGGAGCGGCACTCAGCTCGTGCCACAACGGGCTGGAAAAGGAACTGGACGAACTGCGTCAGGAATTAAGCGCCCAACGCGCACTCATCGAACAACTGCAACAAGGCAACACCGTGTCGGACATCGCCTACACGGAAAGCGGCTACACCCTCACCCTGTCGGACGGCAGCACCATCGTGCTCACCTACGCCACCCCCATCATCTCCCGGGGCGACAACGGCCACTGGCTGCTCAACGGGCAGGACACCGGCATTCCAGCCGACGAGGCCGCCACATCCCCCGCCCTGACCACCGGTGACAACGGGCATTGGTTCATCGACGGACAGGATACCGGCATCCGGGCGCAAGCCGCCGCCAACGAGCTGGTCAACATTGTGCTGCTGGACCAAAAACTGGTTTTCACCTTCAGCGATGGCACGCAGATAAGCGTGACCATGGACGGCGCAGGAAACGCGGAAAACGACATCTGCCTGCCCAAATACCTATACATGCTGTCGGACACGCGCAACGAGGTGTTCGTCGAACCTTTCATCCGCCGTTGGCGACCGGCTTCGGACATCGTGCGCTTCAGCAGCCAATCCCCGATGACCGAGCAAACCACACGCCACATCTGCCTGGCAGAACCCATCCCTTGGCAAACCCTCGGCGTAAACCTGTACAATGAGGAACTGGAGATGGTCAAAAACCATACTTCCATCATCCGGGTGGGGGAAAAAGGCACGGGCAGCGGCGAGGTGCGTGTGCAAATCGTGGGCGACAGCTATGTGCAAGGCGCTTTCTTCAAAGATGCCCTGCTCGACCAAGGGTATGTGCCCGGTATTAAAATGATAGGTCTGCGCAAAGTGGAAGGATACGAAGACCAATACGACGAAGGGCGCGGTGGCGACCGCCTGGCCGACTATTTCGGCGTACATACCGGCGAGACGAAAGCCTACCAGGGCTTCATGCACCCCGAAGGCGACTACCGCTATTACGGCGCGACCGGCTTCTGGATAAACTGCCACAAAGTGCTGAACGGCAACACGGGACTGGCCTACACCTGCGGACGGTACGATGATTGCGCCGTGCGCTTCGACCCGCAGACGGGCTACCTGCTCAATCCCCGCACGGGCGATATGCAGTACGACAATGCCCAAGGCTCGTTCGTCCTCTGGGACGGCACACAATGGACACCCGTGCAAAAGAACGACTTCACCTGGAGCTTCGACTACGGCAAATACCTCGAAGCGTGGAACCTGCCCGCACCGCAGTTCATGGGCGAGATGCTCGGCCTGAACGACTTCCGGGGCGACATGAACGCCGACTTCACCGAATGGAACGAGCGCATCGAGACCATGAAGCGTTCCTACCTCGAAGCCGTGCCCGATGGCAAGTTCATGGTACTCATCCCGTGCAGCACCTGTGGCAGCATGAACAACGACAGCGGCGCGTTTACCCTGCAACAGAACGCGGCCATGTGGCGGTTGCGCAAGAACATCATCGACACCTTCGACAACCGCGAGGACGAAGGCTTCTATCTGGTCGATGTGGCCCTTGCCATCGACAACGAAGACGGCTACCGGAAAGATGAAAACGGCGTGCAAACCGGCAACCCGCACCCGTACCTCAGTTATCCCGCCATGGGAGTACCCATCGCCGCCTTCATACAATATCACCGATGAGCTACAAGCTACAAGCTACGAGCTACGAGTGCCGTGCGGAATGAACGCTACCCGCTACCAACTATCAACTATCAATTATCAATTATCAACTATCAATTATCAACTAATGAACACCCCCTTCATCACCCTCGTGGCATGGGCTGCCTTGGCCTGCCTGCCGCTCCGGGCGGCGGTAGAGCCTGCCTGGGACATCCTCGACAAAGACATGGCGGTCTGGAACGCCGATGACGGTGCGGAAATCAACCGTGCTTGGAAAACCACCAAGAGTTATATCACCGCCGAACAGGCGGACGGCTACGTGCACCTCAGCAAGACGGGCGGTGCCAACGGCTTCATCACGCCGACCGCCTACCCCTCCACCCCGAAGGACACCTACACCCTCGACATCCGGTTGCGGGTGAACGCCCCCACCCTGCCGGACAGTGACGAGGGCTTCGAGGCCAACCAAATCACGGCTGCCGTGGCGGGCAAGAAGATGAAAATCTACCTCCGCCACGGCGGGGGCGACGGCTCGGACGGCTACCTGTGCTACACCCCCGCCCCGCAGCACGATGCCGACGAGCAAGTGCCCCTCGACCTCTCCGACTGGCACGTGTTCCGCTTCGTCTATTTCCCCGACAGCTACACCTACGACTTGTATGTGGACGACTTCGACCACCCCATCGCCACCGGCATCAAGACGCACTACGATGGCAGCAAGAATTACGTCATGCTCGGGGCCGACAAAGGACACTATGCCAATATGGATGTGGCCTACGTGCGCATGGGCACGGGCAACTTCTCCCGCCGACCGGCCATCACGGCCTTGCAGCCCGGATCGGACAGCCACGTGGCGGGCAACCCGCGCACCATCACGTTCAACGCCACCACCGACCTGCTGCCCGACGGCACGAGCCTGCAAGCCGCCTTGTACGACGAAGCGGACGGGGCCTGCACCGAGCCGGTAACGGCCACCGTGAACGGCAACGCCGCCACCGCCTCGCTCACCCTCCCCGCTACGCTGGGCAAGGGGCGCTACACCCTGCGACTGTATGCCCCTGGCGACCAAGTGGACGGCGCGGAAGTGCTCCCGGTTGAAGTGCCTTACTTCATCGTCGAACCTTCGCCCTTGGAATTGGGCTTGCTCCCCGAAGTAACGCCCGTGGGGTTCATCATCGACATCGAGGATTACCAGATACCCTCCCCCACCGACGAATACATCTTCCCCGTGGTCATCGACACGAAGAAGCACGTGGACGCGGAAGGCAACTTCGCCAACGGCAGCAAGCCCTTGGACCGTTACTATTGGTACCACACGCCCCACAACGACCCAGGCGGCATGTACCTTTACACCGCCCCCACGCTGGACGGCCCATGGACGGAACGCGGCGTGCGCGCCAGTCTGGAATGGGCCAAGGAGGCCGGACTGAACACGCCCCACATTTCCTCCTGCCACATCGTGTGGAACGATGTGTACAACCAATACTTCATGTACTTCCACGGTGGCAACGACCAGACCAACTACGCCACCAGCGACGACCTGTGGGACTGGACCTTCGGGGGCAAGCTGGTGCAGTACGACGACTTCTGCTTCAGTGCCCGCGAAGCCAGCTACGCCAAGGTGTTCGAGCATGAAGTGCCCGGCTACGGCAACAAGTACATTATGCTGTTGATGATAAATGAGAACAACTCGCGCACCATCTACTGGGCACACTCCACCGATGGCATTGATTGGAAATGTGTGCGCAAGCCCCTGGTCACGCCCAAAACCGCCTGCAAGAAGATACCCGGCACCGACACCAAGCCCAACTATGCGAACAACGTGAGTGCCCCCTACTTCATGGAGGCGGGTGGACGCTACTTCGTGCTGTTCCATAGCAGTGCGGGCAACATCTCGGTAGTTGAGGTGGGCGAACGCCTGGACATGGAAGTGCATTGGGGCACGTACCTCGACCACCGGGACGTGGTCATCACGGAAGACGAGGCAGGCAACCCCGCCGCCGTGTCGCGCGTGGCCTCCCCCTTCTTCATCCAGGACGACCTCGGCACGTGGTACCTCTTCTTTGAAGCTGGGCACCGCCTGGGCAGCAACACCGCCTATGCCAAAGGCCAAACGCCTCCCACCACCGGCATCGCGCAACAGGCGGACAACGCCCCCTTCACCGCCAGCAGGCAAGAGGGTGGCCTGTGGCAAGTACACAACCCCCTCGGCACCGCCTGCCCGTATGCGTTGTACAGCCGTCCGGCACCGTGCTGCAACGAGGCCGACTACAGTCCAGCGACAATCTCCTGACAGCTTCGCAAGGCGTGGCCTTGCTCCGCATCACCACAGACAAGCAGGCGTACACGTTGAAGGTGATGTGTATTTTATGAATATAGTAAGCACGGCAAGGAAGTGAACGTGGCAACGAGAAACTTTCATCCCAAGTATCTTTCCGCCTCGATGGCGGCCTGGCAGCCAGCAGGAGGTCCGGGGACCGGAGTCCAGGGACCGGGAAATGGACCTCATCATAGTAAAGGCCGGAAAAGTGCCATATGACCTTGTGCGAGCGGTCAAAGAACTACCTTCTCATGGCAAGGCTGCCACAGGGAAAGAATCCGGAAAAGGTGGCCGACATGGTCATAAGGCTGCTTTCCCCTTATCGGAAAAACGTGCTGACTATCACGACGGACAATGGAAGCGAGTTTGCCTGCCATAAGAAAATCGCAAAAGCTCTTGCCTCCACCGTCTATTTTGCGGACCCGTATGCCTCATGGCAAAAGGGAGCCATTGAGAACCAGCACAAACTTGTCAGGCAATACCTCCCAAAAGGAACGGACTTCAGGAAGCTCTCGGATGAGTTCATCAAGGAGGTTCAGTACAAGATCAACCGAAGGCCAAGGGAAAAACTCAACTTCTCCACGCCCAAAAAGGAGTTCTTCAAATTAATTTCATAATATTGCACTTGCTGATTGACTCTGCCAAGAGAAACCTGCCAGCAGACGGAATGCTTTTTCGGGCAAATCTCCGTATCTTTGCCACGCCAATACAGAAGCAAGGAGCAAGAGGCAAGCAGATAAACAAAGGCGAAAAAAATCGTTCGCCCCGCATCTGCCTCATCAGCGCAATCTGCGCTATCCGTTTGCCAAATCAACAATCTGGAATTTGAAATTTGAAATAATTATATGAAGACATTCAGCACATTGCCCTACAAGGTGGCCGACTTGTCGTTGGCCGACTTCGGGCGGAAGGAAATAACCCTGGCCGAGCAGGAAATGCCGGGACTGATGGCGTTGAGAGCCAAATATGGAAAAAGCAAACCCCTGCAAGGGGCACGCATCATGGGGTCGCTGCACATGACCATCCAGACCGCCGTGCTCATCGAAACGCTGGTGGAGCTGGGCGCGGAGGTGCGCTGGTGCAGCTGCAACATCTACTCCACGCAGGACCACGCGGCGGCGGCCATCGCGGCGGCGGGCGTGCCGGTGTTCGCATGGAAGGGCGAGACGCTGGAGGAATACTGGTGGTGCACCCTGCAAGCCCTCACCTTCGAGGGGCACAAAGGGCCGAACGTGATAGTCGATGACGGTGGCGACGCTACGCTCATGATACATGCGGGAGCGGATGCGGAAGACGACCCCGCCACGCTCGACCGCCCCGCCGAAGGCGAGGACGAACGCGAACTGCTGGTCATGCTGCGCCGCGTACTGGCGGAAGACCCGGGCATGTGGCACCGCATGATACCGGAAATACGCGGTGTGTCCGAAGAAACAACCACCGGCGTGCACCGCCTGTACCAGATGATGGAGGAAGGGCGGCTGCGCTTCCCGGCCTTCAACGTGAACGACTCGGTAACGAAGTCGAAGTTCGACAACCTCTATGGCTGCCGCGAGTCGCTGGCTGACGGCATCAAGCGTGCCACCGACATCATGCTGGCGGGCAAGGTGGTCGTGGTGTGCGGCTACGGCGACGTGGGCAAAGGATGCGCCCGCTCCATGCGGGCCTACGGGGCGCGGGTGCTGGTGACGGAAATCGACCCGATATGCGCCCTGCAAGCGGCCATGGAGGGCTTCGAAGTGACCACCGTGGAGGACGCGCTGCCCGAAGGCAACGTGTACGTGACCACCACGGGCAACCGCGACATCATCCGCATAGAGCACCTGGAACGGATGAAGGACGGAGCCATCGTGTGCAACATCGGCCACTTCGACAATGAGATACAGGTGGACCGGCTGAAGAAGTACCCCGGCATCACCCACCTCAACATCAAGCCGCAGGTGGACCAATACACCTTCCCCGACGGGCACAGCGTGCTACTGCTGGCCGACGGGCGGCTGGTGAACCTGGGCTGCGCCACGGGGCATCCGTCGTTTGTGATGAGCAATTCCTTCACCAACCAGACGCTGGCGCAAATCGAACTTTTCACCAAACGTTACGACATCGGCGTGTACCGCCTGCCCAAGCACCTGGACGAGGAGGTGGCCCGCCTGCACCTCGACCGCCTCGGCGTGAAGCTCACCCGCCTGCGCCCCGAGCAGGCCGCCTACATCGGCGTGGACGTGGACGGCCCGTACAAACCGGAACATTACAGGTATTAAAGGATGGGGAGGCGGGGGAAACGACTTCCCCGCTTCCCACAATTAAAACATATTGTCATGAGAAAAACAACCCTGCTTCTTTGCGCAAGCATTGCCTGCTGCATCGGCATCCTGGCTTCGACCCCGACCGACTGCTGCAACGAGACATCTCCCTACAGCCGTGTGAGCAACGGCTTCTCGGTTTCCTTGCCTTCACTACCGTGGAACCGCCAGTTCGACCCGCATTGGGCGGGCTTCGGCATAGGTTTCAACACGCTGGCCGACGCACATTTGCAGCACCTCAACCATGTGGGCGGCATTTCGCTTTCCACGGGGAAGTCGCTGGAATATACGTTCAACATCTTCGAGAAGTCATTCGCCTTTGCCCGCAACCATT
Source organism: uncultured Bacteroidales bacterium (assembly GCA_949297975.1). GTDB lineage: Bacteria > Bacteroidota > Bacteroidia > Bacteroidales > Paludibacteraceae > QVMH01. Next base: position 5,902 of record CASFUX010000047.1, on the reverse strand, counting down.
TGGCATTCGTCACCGGGCTGGGCATGAGATGGAACCGCTACCACCTGAGCGAGAACGCTTATTTCGTCCGACAAGACGGGCACGTCACCACACGTCCTGCCCTACCTGGCGTATACTTCCAGAAAACCCGCTTGGGAGTAAACAGCTTCACCTTGCCGCTGCTGTTGGAATTCCAGGCCGGACGCACCCGGGCGGGCAGCTTCTTCCTGTCGGCCGGCGTGGTGGGGGCGGTCAACTACCTGTCGGCCTCCAAGGTGAAGTACGTGGACTTTGACGGGAAGAAGCAAAAGCGGAAGATGGACGGCGACCTTTACGTGCGCCTGCTCTCGTTCGACGTACTGGTGCAGGCCGGTTTCGGCAACTTCGGACTATATGCCAAGTACAGCCCCGTGGAACTGTTCGAGCACGGACGGGAGCCGGAAATATACCCCGCCTCCATCGGGGCGATGATACATTTCTAACAACACAAACAGGCACATGGCGCATACAGCCCTTCGAGTTGCATGCGCCATGTGCCTGTTCTGTGTCCTTAACGTCCCCGCCTCAACGCTTCCGCTCCAAGAACCGCTCCACGGCACGGCGGATGGATTGCAGGCCGAATTGCTGCGGGTCTATCTCGTCCAAAGGCACGAAGCGGCAAGCTGCCACATCGTCGGCGGCTTGGAGATGGCAATCATCGGCCAGGCGGCAGGCAAAGAACATGTCCAGCGTGGGGATGGTCAGCCCGCTGTATTCGTACAAGTTGGGCAGGGAGAAGAGGTAAACGGCCTCGGTCACCGTGCCACCGGTTTCCTCCTGCACCTCGCGGACAATAGCTTCTTCGCCGGTCTCGTTGCCGTCCACGAACCCGCCGGGCAGGTCAAGCGTGCCTTTGGCGGGTTCTTTGGCACGACGACACACCAACAACTCCCCTTTGTCGTTTTGGATAAATGCCGCCGTTGCCGCCGAGGGATTGACGTAATACACAAACCCGCAAGCCGTGCAACGCATCGATTTCACGTTGTGCTGCGTGAAACTGCCCCCGCATACCGGGCAGTGGCGGAAAAGGTTGGAGAAATCCATTGGTCAGTTATAAGTTACAGAGTTATGAACTACGAGCTACGAGCTACGAGTGCCCTGCGGATGAGAGCGGAAGCCTCAGAGCATATGACTTGTAGCTCGTAGCTTGTAGCTCGTAGCTATAATGCTTTCTTGATGGCTTCCTGCACCATTTGCTCCATCAGGTCGTAGCCTTTGGGAGTGACGTGTACTTCATCGGTGGTATATTCCGGTATCATGAAGTTTTCCGGCGTGGCCATGGCGGAGAAATAGTCCAGATAAATGATTTTCTTCTGCTGGCAATATTCCTTTATCATCTTGTTCAAGTCCACCACCTGCTGCGTGGCTTCCACTTCGGGACGCCAGCTGTAACGTTTCACCGGCAGCACCGAGCACAAGAAGACTTCGATGTCGTTGGCTTCGGCTATTTCGGCCATAGCTTTCAGGTTGTCCATTATCATCTTCAAAGTCGATGGCCCCGTGTTGCCCGCAATGTCGTTCGTCCCGGCGAGGATGACCACCGCTTCAGGCTGCAAGTCCACCACGTCCTGGTGGAAGCGCACAAGCATTTGCGGGGTGGTCTGCCCGCTGATGCCACGATTCACGTAAGGGTTCACCTGGAAGAAGTCGGGGTGCGTCCGGATCCAGCCTTCGGTGATGGAGTTGCCCATGAACACCACACGTTTTTCCCCCTTGGCGGGAGCGGCGAGCTGGGCATTCGCTTCACGGAAACGGTTCAGATTGGGCCAGTCCTGCGCCTGGGTCGTCCAGCAGCCCAGGGCCATCAAGCCGATGAAAAGGCTCGCGAATAATTTGTTTGATTTCATGATGTGTTTGTTTGGGATGAATTATAAATTATGGAATAAGAAATCGCATTTGCGGGTGTATAAGTGGCGGCGGGTCTGCTTACCCAGGATGCTGTGGTTCTTATCGGGATAGATTTGCATTTCAAACTGCTTACCCGCTTCCACCAGCCGCGCCACGTAGAGCATGGTGTTCTGCACGTGCACATTGTCGTCCGCAGTGCCATGCACGATGAGCAACCGGCCTTGCAGACTGTCGGCCCGCAACAACGCCGAAGCGGTGTCGTACCCTATGAAATTCTCCTGCGGACGGCGCATGAACCGCTCCGTGTAGGCTGCATCGTACAGCCGCCAATCGGTTACGGGAGCCACGGCGATACCTGCCTTGAAAGGGCTGTCCGGCGCACTCATGCACATCAAGGTCATGAAGCCGCCATAGCTCCATCCCCAAATGCCGATGCGTTGCGGGTCGATGCCGGGCTGCGCACCCAAGTAACGGGCAGCCTCTATCTGGTCGCGCACCTCCAACGTACCGAGCTGGCGGTAAGTGCATTTGCGGAACTCCGCCCCGCGTGCCCCCGTGCCGCGCCCATCGACGCAGGCCACCACATAACCCTGCTGCGCCAGGTAGTATTCCCAATCGATGCTCCAACTGTCCAGCACTTCCTGCGAGTCGGGACCGCTGTATTGCACCAACAGCAGGGGATGCCGGGCCGTGGTGTCAAAGTCGGCAGGGCGTACCATCCAGCCATTCAACGTCACGCCTTCGGAAGTGGTGAATTGGAAAAACTCTTTCCGGGGCAAGTTCAGTTCCTGCACCGTGTTGGCCAAGGCGGCATTGTCCTCCAGCACGCGCAATTCTTTCCCCTTGTTCGTCCTCAGCACCATGCGGTTGGGCATATCAACAATCGAACCATTGTCTATGAAATTGGTCAATGTGCTGTTGAACGTCGCTTGATGCATACCCCGCCCGTCGGTCAGCCGGGTCGTCCGTCCCTTGGCATCAAGCGCGTACACATCTCGCTGCATGGGCGAGGCTTCGGCGGATTGGTAGTACAGCGTGCCGGTCTTTTCGTCATACCCGTACACGGCGGTCACGTCCCACGGGCCGGAGGTCAGCTGCTTGTCCAGCAAGCCATTCATGCGGTAGCGGTAGATGTGCCGGTAACCATCCCGCTCGCTCACGTAGAGAAACGCCTTGTTATCATCCATGAAATACAGGTCGTCTATCAATCCATAGTCGATATAATAAGGGTCTTCCTCGCTCAGGGTCAGCGTGGCCACGGTCGATTTCGGGTTGGCCAAGTACATGTCGAGGCGGTTCTGGTCGCGGTTCAGCCGGAAGATGGCCAGCCGATCGGCCGACTTCGTCCAACGGATACGCGGGATGTAGTAATCATCTTCCGTGTCGCCGGGCGTTACCTCACGGGTGTTCTTGTTGTAATCATCGTACACGAACACACGGACTTTGGAGTTGGCCTGCCCCGCCTTGGGATATTTGAAACGCAATGATTCGGGATAGAGCGTGAGGCCGTCCTCGTCCGGGTGGCAGTTGTATAGTTGGAAGGAAAACTCGGGCACGTCACTCTCATCGAATTTCAAGAAAGCTATCATCTTGCTGTCCGGACTCCATTCAAAGTAACGGGTCGCGCCGAACTCCTCCTCGTACACCCAGTCGGGCACGCCATTGATGATGCTTCCCGCCTGCCCGTCGCGGGTCACGGCCAGTTCGGTATCGAAATCCAGCTTGCGCAGGTAGATGTTGTTCTCCCGCACAAAGGCCACGTAGCGGCTGTCGGGCGAAAAAGCCGGTGCCTCCAGCCGCCCGTATTCCGAGAGCAACCGCAATTCGCCTTTCTTAATGTTATATAGGTAATAGTCGGCGGTGAAGGTGCGACGGTAACGGTATTCCACGTTCGTGTACACCAACAGCAGTTCCTCGTTCGGACTGAACACGTAGCCATCCATGCACCGTATCGGGGCATCCGCCAGCTCATTGAGGCACAACACCGTGTCTGTGACCTGCCCCGTGCGGTAGGCGTAGCGCACGATGGTAGCCGAGTCGGCCAGCACGGTATAATGCTCACCATCGTTCATGGAATGGAACGCGGGCAAGGTCTTGGGACGGAACTTGCCGTCGGTGATGTCATACAGCAAATTAGGGGAAACAGCTTGCGCCAGGCAAAGCAACCCGGCAATGAGGCAGTATCGTTTCATACGCGGTGTTTTGTGAATGTTGCGATGCAAAAATAAGGATTTTATTTGGCGTGAGGGGATTTTCGGGGAAGAAATGCCGGAAGTTTTTCTATTGATAGAAAAAACACCATCACTTCTCCCCTTCTCTTCCACACAACAGAATAAAGATTGCACTTTTATGCTTTTCTTGCCAAAAGAATATCATTTTACGACAAAAATGAATGTTTTTGTAAAAATATCGTTTGAAATTAAGGCAAAATGCTTACCTTTGCAGCGGAAACAAATTAAACTCTTAAAAACAGCAAGCAATGAAAGTCGAACAAGTAATTGACAATTTGAAAAGGAGATTTCCGAACGAACCCGAATACATCCAAGCGGTGCATGAGGTGCTGGAGTCCATCGAGGAAGTGTACAACGCCCATCCGGAGTTTGAAAAAAGCAACCTGATCGAGCGGCTGTGCATACCGGACCGCATCTTCTCGTTCCGCGTGACATGGGTGGACGACCAGGGGCGCGTGCAGACCAACATGGGATACCGCATCCAGCACAACAACGCCATCGGGCCCTACAAGGGGGGCATCCGCTTCCACCCGTCGGTCAACCTCTCGATATTGAAATTCCTCGCTTTCGAACAGACCTTCAAGAACTCGCTGACCACCCTGCCCATGGGCGGCGGCAAGGGCGGCTCGGACTTCAATCCGAAAGGGAAATCCGATGCCGAAATCATGCGCTTCTGCCAGGCGTTCATCCAGGAACTGGGCAAGCACATCGGCCCGGACACCGACGTGCCGGCGGGCGACATCGGCGTAGGCGGGCGCGAAGTGGGCTACATGTACGGCATGTACAAGAAGATGGCCTGCGAGAACACGGGCACCTTCACCGGCAAGGGGCTTGAATTCGGCGGGTCGCTCATCCGCCCCGAAGCCACCGGCTACGGCAACATCTACTTCCTGCTCAACATGCTGGGCCGCCAGGGCATCCACGACCTCAAGGGGCAGGTGGTGGCTATCTCCGGCTCGGGCAACGTGGCCACCTACACGGCCGAAAAGGTGTTGCAGATGGGCGGCAAAGTGGTCACGCTGTCGGACAGCAACGGCTACATCTACGACCCCGACGGCATCGACCGCGAAAAACTGGACTACGTGTTCGAACTGAAGAACGTTTACCGGGGACGCATCCGCGAATATGCCGAAAAGTACGGCTGCAAATATGTGGAAGGCGGCCGCCCATGGGGCGAAAAGTGCACCATCGCCCTGCCCTCGGCCACGCAGAACGAGCTGAACGGCGACGATGCCGAAATGCTGGTGAAGAACGGCTGCATCGCCGTGTCCGAAGGAGCCAACATGCCCTCCACGCCCGAAGCGATTGCCGTATTCCAACGCGCCAAGATACTCTACGCACCGGGCAAGGCGGCCAATGCGGGCGGCGTAGCCACCTCGGGGCTTGAAATGGTGCAGAACTCCATGCGCCTCAGCTGGAGCCGCGAAGAGGTGGACCGGAAATTGCAGGACATCATGGCCGGCATCCACGAGGCTTGCGTGAAATACGGCACGGAGCCGGACGGCTACGTCAACTACGTGAAAGGCGCCAACATCGCCGGGTTCATGAAAGTGGCCAAGGCCATGATGGCCCAAGGCATCCTGTAACGCACAGACGCACATTATTTAATAGTTGGTTTATGCAGTGTAAAGGCTCGGTCGCCCGCGAGGAAGGCCGGGCCTTTTTGATTGCCCCACCCAAGGCTTTCACGCAAATGAATTTTCCATCCTTCGAGGGGATGTTTTCCCATTTATACGGGAATATTCCTTAACTTTCCAGCATAAGTTTTACTGCCCACAGTTATGGGTTGTATAACCCACAGCTGT
>CASFUX010000046.1 GCA_949297975.1 uncultured Bacteroidales bacterium | reverse complement strand
CATGCCGTAGGAGAACGGCTTCACGGGCGAGCGCATCGGCGTGCCGTCGAGGAAGAGCCCCTCGTTGAAGCGGTTCACCTGTTCCTGCAACTCGGTGGCGTGCGTGTGGCCCAGCGGGACGAATTCTTTCTCATGCTTCCCCTTGTCGCCCCGCAGCAGCAGCAAGTCGGTGATGCCGAGGAATTGCAGGTCAATCAGTTCGTACTCCGTCTCCTCCCTGGTGAAGCCGCTGCAAATCACGTGCGGCACCACCGGTATGCGGTACTTGTTCTGTATGGCGGCAGCTACGGCCACCGTGCCGGGGCGATGCCGTTCGGACACGCGCTCGTATAGCCCGCCCTCCGTCTCGCGGAACACCACCTCGCTGCGGTGCGTGGTGATGTTGATGTACTGCGGGTCAAACTCGCGCAAGGTGTCGATGGTGCGGTACACCGTCTCAATGCCGTTGCCCTTTAGCGGCGGCAGCAACTCGAACGAGAAAGCCGTCGCTCGTGCGTTGCATATTCTGTCCACTACACTCATGTTACATTCGTTTGGTGATTATCCATTTGCAAAGATAGTGTAAATGGCTGTAATGCCCACCATTCATCCGCTCGTGCGCAGACGTTTTCCCGTCTGTCCGCATAAGTTTTACGACTTATTAGCATATATTTTCCCATTTATGCGGAAATATTTTCCCACTTCCCAGCATAAGTCGGAAAACATCTGCCGGGAAATGGGGAAACATCCCAGCTTTCATCGAACAAAACCATCCGATAAATGGTTTAAGTAGAAAAAGCATCTGCCTTATGAAACGATATATAACACGGGGATGGTGCCTGTTCCTGTCGCTCGTCATGGCGGCGGGATGCATGGCCGGGCGGTACACCGGACGGGTGACGGACGCGAACGGCGCACCCCTGCCTTTCGTGTCGGTCTACGTGAAGGACAACCCTTACGTGGGCACGGTGACGGCCGATGACGGCACGTTCACCCTCGACATCCCGGCGGAAGACGGCGCGGGCGAACTCGTCTTCTCGTTCATCGGCTTCCGCACGGTGGAAATGCCCCTGCCCGGCCTGCGGGAGGACACGCCCGTGGCCGTGACGCTGGTGGAACAGCCCATCCTGCTCGACGGCACGGAGGTGTCGGCCAAAATATCACGCAAGGAGAGCCGCAAGATAAAGAAAGCCGTGCTCGCCCGCTTCGTGGAACGGATGCGCCAGGACTTCCCGCAAGACCGCACCGCCCAGTACCGCGTCATCTCCTGGTACCAAGGGGCACAAGACGACCGCCGCCTGCTACGACACGAAATGATCGGCACGGTGGAAGAATACCCTAAAACGGGGCAACGCGCGAACGACTCTATCGTGGTCAAACCGGAAAACATCAAGGAATTCACCACCGACGAGGTGGAACTGGGTTACGACAAACTGAACGAACTGGCCGCCGCCGAACTGGCCAAGCAAGCCAAGAAACAAAAGAAAGGCAAAAAAGACGACGCACCCGCATTTAAAAAAGTGGACTTGGACGAGCAGATGCTGAAAATGCACCGCTACCTGTGGGGCGGCTACACCGGCTCGATGGCCGACATGATTGACGCCAACAAACCGAACAAATGGGACTACGCCACCATCGGCAACCAGAATGTGCTTACCTTCACCGAAAAGCGCAACTTCATCGGCATCGTGAAGGTGGAATTGCAAATATTCTTTTACGTGGATCCCGCCACGTTGAGCATCGAGAAGATTGCGCAAAGCCTGGAGGGCGAACTGCACATCCCCTTCGGCTACAAGCTGACCGAGGAACAACTCGAACTGGTCAACCTGCTCCAGATGCAGACCGACACGCTGGAAAAGTACCGCGCCAAGCACGTGTACATGGACGTGAAACGCAACGTGTTCTTCCGCCTGTCCGACGGCAACCGGGTGGTGAAGGAAAAGAACCTCGACGTGCAAGCCTCCGTGGCCGACCGCAAAGACCAACGGCTGAACTACAACGCCCAAGCTAAACTGCTGGTGACGGGAGAGCCGGAAATACCCGCCCCCTCCAACTCCCCCAGAGAGGGAGAATGAAGAATGACCACATAGCACACATAGTGCCATTCATTCTATATAATCATGTAGAAAGCACACATAGCTTGTCCCGAAGCTACGCATCGGGACCGGGGAACAGGCACTGCCTTGTCCCTTTGGGCAGGCAAAAGTAACTTTGCTCTGTGTGCTCCCTAACAAAATACTTTGTGCACTCTGTGTCCCCCGTCACATTCCCCCTTCGTCCGCAAAGCTGTAATACGTACCACCGGCAATGATGAGGTGGTCGAGGAAACGCAGCCCCACGGCCTCGCAACCCGCTTTCATGCGGCGGGTAATGTCGCGGTCCTCGCGGCTGGGGGAGCATTGTCCTGAAGGATGGTTGTGTGCCACGGCGATGCCCGAGGCCGACCGTTCCAACGCCAGCCGCAACAGCATGGGCACGTCCACCACGGTGCGCTGCGTGCCGCCCTGCGTGAGGCGGCGGGTCTCCATCACCTTGTTCGCCCCATTGAGCAACGCGACCCACAATTCCTCATGCGGCAAGTCAATGAGCAACGGCTCGAACAGGCGGAAGAGGTCGCCGCTCTGGCGGATGCATGCCCGTTCCGGCATCTCGTGCGCCTTGCGGCGGTTGCCCAGTTCGAGTGCCGCCTTGATGGTGATGGCCTTCGCCTCGCCGATGCCCTTGAAGCGGCGGCATAGTTCGCCGATGCCGAGCCGCGCCAGTTCGTTGAGGTTGTCGTGGCATTCGCGCAGGATGCGGCGGCTCAGCTCCACGGCAGTCTCGTGCGTGTTGCCCGACCCGATGAGGATGGCCAACAATTCGGCATCCGAAAGGGCGGCCGAGCCGTGGCGTTGCATCTTCTCGCGGGGACGGTCGTCCTCCGCCCATTGGCGGATGGTGAGGCGGCGGGGAGAATCCATTAGCTATTAACGATTAGTGATTAGTGATTAACGTGGCTTACCCCTTTCGTAGGGCGATGCCTTGCGCTAAGGGCAGCAAGGTCGTTGGCCTTGATTGGTTGGTACTTTTAACTTTATACTTTCTCCCTTTCACCTTTCTCCCTTTCACCTTTCACCCTGTCCCCTTTTCCTTCGCCGGGGTTTTCGATGCGGACTACGGTGTTGATTTCTTTTATCTTGAGCACGTCGCGGCGGATGTGTTCTATCTCGTCCGTGTCGTGGACATAGATGTAGAACTGGCCGATGAAGATGCCGGCGTTGCTCTCGATGTTGATGCGGCTCATGTTGACGTTGTAGCTGTCCGAAATGACTTTAAGGATGTCGATGAGGATGCCTTTGCGGTCGATGCCGCGTATCTCGATGACTTCCTCGAAGGATTGCAGCTTGTGCGTGTCCCACTTCACGGAGATGATGCGGTTGCCCTGGCTGGTCTTGAGCTTGGCCGCCACGGGGCATTGCTGCTTGTGCACCACCACGGTTTCCCGGTCGTCCACATAGCCCAGCACGTCGTCGCCGGGGATGGGGTGGCAGCAGGCGGGCAACTCGTAGCCCCGGCGGTCGTCGGTCAGGATGAAGGTCTTTTTGCGGTCCACACGCTGGGCGGGTGCCGGTTCCGTTTCCTTGGGCTTTTCGGCCTCGCTGGCCTGCCCGCCTCCTCCCCCGAACAGCTTCAGGTAGCGGGTGAACACGTTTTTGCCCTTCGGCTTGAACAGCTTCGGGATGTCGTCCAGGTTCAATGCCTCTTGCCCGGCGCGGAGGAAAAGTTCCTGCGGTTCTACAATATTATAATGGTTGAGCAGGCGCACGATGTTCGTGTTGTTCATTTCGAGGTTCAGCCCAGCCAATATCTCGGCAATCTTCTGTTTGCCCCGCGCGGCCGTGCGGCGGTTTTCACGGCGGAACCATTCGCTCAACCGCGCCTTGGCATGGGCGGTCACCACGTAGTTTTCCCATTCGGGTTGCGGCTTCTGCTTCTTGGAGGTCAGTATCTCCACCTGGTCGCCGCTGTCCAACTTGTGGCTCAGGGGCACAAGCTTGTGGTTCACCTTCGCCCCGATGCAGTGGAAGCCGATGTCCGAGTGCAGCATGAAGGCGAAGTCGAGTGCCGACGCCCCTTGCGCGATGGTCTTAATGTCGCCCTTGGGGGTGAACACGAATATCTCGGAGGCGAACAGGTTGAGCTTGAACGTGTCCATGAAGTCGATGGCATCCGGTTCGGGGTGCTTCAGTATCTCCTTGATTTCGCGCAGCCATTTGTCCAGTTCGCTCTCGTCGGTCTCGCCGGTCTT
>CASFUX010000045.1 GCA_949297975.1 uncultured Bacteroidales bacterium | reverse complement strand
TTGCGCGTAACCCACTACGGCGACACCCGCATCCTGCTCAACGGCACGGTGATTTACGACAAAAAAGGCTCGGACTACTGCATGGTCAATCTCACGGGGAAACAGCTCAAAGTCTTGAAGACGGGGGAAAACCTGCTGGCCGTGGAAACGAAGGGCGGACGTTCCAATTACTTTGACATGTCGCTGTTCGACCTGAAAGACCAGGTGGCGGACGATATCCTCTTTACTCCCGGCCAGCCCAACATCCTGCGCGGGCCGAACGGCTTCGAGTGGTGGCTCATCTACATGGCCAACAAGAACGACGAGTCGCGCGACCAATATGTGGACCGGGTGCAGTTCTTTGACCGGACGTTGTATGTGGACGGCATCACCGGGCCGAACACCCCGGGATATCACCCCGTACCGGCTTGGCCGACTGTGGCTGCCATGGACGAAACCGGGGCTGTGGGCGTGCTGGCACAGGCTCAGCCCGCAGTGGCCTATCTGCTGGAAACTTCGGTGAGTACTTCGGGCGAAGCGGGAGCTATTGCCTGGTGGCAAGACGATGACAACCAGGCCCGGGTGGGGCTGCGGGCAGCGGATAACGCCTGGTACCTGGCTGTGACGGAAGATGGAAAGACGACGGAAAAACAGTTTGCTTTGCCGGGCGACTTCCAGTGGGGCGTGTATCACCACTTCCGCATCGAGCGCAACGGCGGACAGCTGAAAGTGTGGTTGGATGAAATGCCCGCTCCGGGGCAGCATGTGTTTGCTAACGTCATCCCGGTTACGGCAGGTTGTCCCGGCACGTTCGATGCCACCGGCAATGCCCGCTTCGAGGGCACGATTTACACCATCGGCTTCGATGAGGGCAGCATCCGGCTGTCGGCTAACGAGAAGAAGGTGGTTGGCGAACCGCTGGACCGGTACGAACTGGCCTACCAGGCTTATGGACTGGGCGAGGGCAAGGTTCATGTCTCTTACCCGGTATATGTGGACGAGGACAATTACGTAAAGGCGGCGTTCAACGGTACGACCGCCTTGCTGGAAGTGACGCTCGTGAGCAAAGGGAAGGTGAAACGGCTGGAAAGCTACCCGCTGGAACAGGTACGCACGGCCTATCCCGATGTGAAATATACCGATTCGTTCGAGAAAAACTATCGGTTCGCTACCCCGACCGTGATAGATGAACTGTACCTCAGTCGGCACGATGCGGACGACAAGTCGGACTTCACGGCGGACATGTTCGGCAACTTCACCGTGCAATACCTGGCAGGCGGCAAGTGGCATCCTGTGGACAACAGCCAGGTGACGGTGGCCGACAACCCCATGTACAACAAACTGACGTTCGAGCCGGTCAAGGCCGACGGCGTGCGCTTCATCAACCGCGTGCCGACCGACCAGGGCAGGCATATCTACAAACTGCGGGTGCATGAAATGCTGAAGGAGTCGTACAACCTGCGCACGGTGCGCGACGGGGACACGCTCTACCTGTTCATCGACGGGCAGGAAGCCGGTTCGTTGGAATTGCCGTTCCAAGCCTCGCGGATTGCACTTGGCGGCAGCAATTATCCCACGGATTATCGGGGTGTGCTGTATTACCACGTGGGCGAGAAAGCAGCCGATGAACAATAAGGTTTTCGGTAAATAGATGACAGCATGTTCACATGGGGTGCGTGTTCCGATGCGCTCCATGTGAACTGTTTTACTTTTAAATGCGCAAAAAGATTTTCGGTTATGAAGAAGCATGCCTGTATTAGCTTGTTATGTTTGATATGTTCCTGGGCAGCGATGGCGGAGACGAGCTACCGCTTCATGCACATTACCGGCCGGGATGGCCTCCCGCACCAGCAGGTAAACGCGTTGATGCAGGACGACAAGGGCATGCTTTGGATTGGCACGCGCAACGGGCTGTCGCGTTACGACGGTTACACGCTGACCAATTACTTCAACCAGCCGGATGATACCTGCTCGCTGACCCAGAACTTCGTGCATGCCATTTACCAGGACAGCCGCAAGCGGGTGTGGATAGGCACTTACGACGGCATCTGCCAGTATCGCCCGGCCACGGACGACTTCAAGCGGTATTCGTTGCCCAATTCCACGGTGGCCTCCATCGTGGAGACAAGCAAGGGGCAAATCATCTGCGGGGGCAAGGAACTTTATATGTTCGATGAGGCGGCCGATGCCTTTGTCATGCATCCGAGGCAGGACTCGGAATTCATCCTTTCATTGGCCGTGGACGGGGAGGACCATTTGTTCGTGTCAACCAACCGCTCCATTTTTTATTACGACCCTTCCTTTTCCAAGACCACCCAAATCAATCCGTCCTATTTTTCCGATTTCATCACAGGTTCCGACGGCATTGTCCCCCTTTGCTTCGACTCTAAAGGCTTGCTTTGGATCGGGCGCAACGGGAAAGGGGTCATAAGCATCGACTTGGCTGCGGGGACGGCACGCCGGTACGAGGCGTGGCAGTTGTCCGATGGGACGGTGCGCGTCATCACGGAGGATGAGGAAGGAAACATGTGGCTCGGCACGGAAAAAGGCCTCACCATATTGAGACCGGACGGCACAAGGGAGATTATCCGGCAAGACTTCGTGGACAAGAACAAGCTGAATGATAACGCCATCTACGACATCTTGTGCGACCGGGACGGCAACATCTGGATAGGGACGTATTTCGGGGGCATCAACATGCTGCTCAAGAACAACGGGCAATTTCATTGGATAGAACCCGGGTATGGCAGCCGGAACGTGCGGGGAAAAGCCGTGAGGAAGATAATCGAACCGCAGAAAGGCATCCTGTGGATGGCCACGGAAGACGGCGGGCTGAACATATACGACACGTATAGCGGGCGCATCAGGCTTTTCGACCGGATACCGGGCTTGGGACACAACATACATGAGTTGTATTACGACAACGAGACGGAAGACATGTGGATAGGGACGTTCCGCAACGGGCTGTTCCGCTACAATTTGCCGACCGACGAGTACGTGCATTACATGCCGGACAGTTGCGGGCTGCCGTCCGATGCCATCTTCTCCATCCAAAGGAAACACGACGGGGAGCTCTTGCTGGGCACGACGCAGGGGTTGCGGCAGTATGACCAGGCGCGGGACACGTTCCTGGCCATCGGCCATCCGCGCCTGGACGTGGACTTCATTTATTGCATGCTGGTGGCCCGTGACGGCAATACGTGGGTGGGCACCCGCAATTACGGCCTGTTCCGCATCGACAGCCAGACGGGCGAGATAAACAACTGGACATCCGCGGCAGACGGTGCGGTCTTGAAAGACAATTACATCACGTGCCTGTACCAGGACTCGGACGACCGCATCTGGATAGGAACCAACAACGGGGGCTTGCAATACATCGACCCGGTGGAGTTGGAAGTGAGAATGCCCCGCAACGGCCTGTCGCTTTCCCAGGCTACCATATGCAGCATCATCGAAGATGAATTCGGGCGGCTCTGGATCAGCACCAGCCAGGGGCTGTACCAGTTCAACAAGGAGCGCAGCGCCTTCGTGTATTACACGGTGCAGGACGGGCTTCCGGTCAACCAGTTCAATTTCGCCTCCTCCATCCAGGCATCGGACGGGATGCTGTATTTCGGCAGCGTGAACGGGCTTATCGCGTTCACCCCGCAAGCCATCAAGGCCGCGTGGAAGCCTTTTCCCATCCATCTCCTCCACCTGAACATAGACAACCACATTGTCGATTCGAGCACGCCGGGTTCGCCGCTGACCGCCGCCGTGGACGACCTGTCTTCCATCGAATTCACATACAAGCAGTCGCGCTCGTTCAGCATCGAGTATGCGGCCATCTCGCTGGGCAACACCAGTGCCATCAATTATCAGGTGAAACTTGTCGGGTTGGACAAAGAGTGGAAAAACGTGGGGAAGGAGCGGAAATTCGTCGGGTCGAACCTGCGGCCGGGCACTTACACCTTGTGCATCCGCGCCAACAACTCCAACGACGGTTGGGAGCAGGCCCCGGTCAAGGAGATAACGCTCGTCATCCATCCGCCGTTCTTTCTGTCGGGATGGGCGTTCGCCATCTATGCCTTGTTGGTGATGCTGGTGCTTTGGTTCAGTTTCCGGTTGTTCTCCATCCGCCTGAAAGAAAAGAATGCCGTGAAGATAGCCAACCTGGAAAAGGAAAGTGCGGAAGAGGTCAACAGGGTGAAAATGGACTTCTTCACCTCCGTTTCCCACGAGCTGAAGACCCCGCTCTCGCTCATCATGGCTCCGTTGAAATACGTGGCGCAGCACGAGGCTTTGTCGCCCGAGTCGCAGGAAAGGCTGGACATCGCCATTAAAAACACCCACAAGATGGTGGGGCTGATAGACGAGCTGGTCACGTTCAACAAGCTGGAGTCGGGCAATTTCCAGTTCTACCTCGAAAAAGGCAACCCGCTCGACTTCATCGAAAGCCTTTGCCAGCTGTTCCGGGAAAACGCCGCCGAGAAGTCCCTCTCGTTCTACATCCACTGCGAGAACAACGGCGAAGACGTGTGGTTTTCTCCCTCCTATGTGGAAAAGATAACCAGCAACCTCGTCTCCAACGCCATCAAGTTCACGCCCGCAGGCGGCCAGGTATTCGTCGATGCCGCCATCACCGATCAGCCGGACGGCTACAACTACCTCCGTATCGAGGTCAGGGACACGGGCATCGGCATCGTCAAGGAGGAGCTTGGCAACATCTTCGAGAAGTACTACCAGACCAAGCGCGGGCATAATGCCAACAACAAGGGATGGGGCATCGGGCTGGCACTGGTCAAGAAGTTTGCCACCATCCACAAGGGGAGCGTTGCCGTGGAAAGCGAGCCGGGCAA
>CASFUX010000044.1 GCA_949297975.1 uncultured Bacteroidales bacterium | reverse complement strand
TTGCGCTATCCTGTCGGCATTCTTATATCCCCTGTCATACGTGAGGTCGTAGTGCACCTGTATCAGTACCACGAAGAACACCAGCAAGGCTACCGACAGCCCTACAATATTAATAATGGAAGACGTGGTGAACTTGCGTAGCACCGAAACGAAATTGCGAAAAAGATAATTCATGTTGATTGGTTATTTACCCCCAACCCCCTGAGGCTGTGTAAAAACTACTATTTCCATGCTGTTCTCGTCATTTCGAGCGCAGCGAGAAATCTCAGAACCACCTTTGAAGCGTTGTAGGAGAGATTTCTCCCTACGGTCGAAATGACGGCGGGCTTGTTCCGCACCTTTTACACAGTCTCCTTAAAGGGGCTTGGGCGTGTTTGTTCTTAATTACTGATTTCTGACTTCTCTACATCCCCTCCTTGGGAGGGGCTTGGGGAGGCTTCCCTTACCTCTGTATCACCAGTTCCTCCGCTTCGCCGTACTGGTCGTAGGCCGACACCACGACTTGCTCGCCGGGTTGCAGGCCGTCGAGCACCTCGTAGTAGAGCGGGTTCTGCCGCCCGATGCGGATGTTGCGGCGCACGGCCCGCTCGCCATCGGGGGTGAGCACGTATATCCATTGCCCGCCGGTGTTCTGGTAAAACGCCCCCCGAGGGATAAGCACGGCATCGGCTGGCTGACCCAGTTGCAGGTTGATGTAGTAGGTCTGCCCCGCGCGGATGTTGTCGGGACGTTCGCCAGCAAATACGAAGTCGGTCTTGAACTGCTTGTCGCGCACCTCGGGGTAAACCTTGCGCACCCGCAAGTCGAACTGGCGGTCCTGCCGTTCGAAGGTGGCATCGAGTCCTGCCCGCACGCGGTCGATGTAGTGCTCGTCTATCAACGCTTCAATCTTGAAGTCGGACAGCACGCTCACCTGCCCTATCTGCGTACCGCTGCCCACGGATTGCCCTATCTCCACGTTGAGCAAACCCAGCTGCCCGTCCACGGGCGACTTGATGTCGAGGTTGCCAATGCGCTGGCGTTGCAACACGAGGTTCTTGCGGATGTTGGCCAGGCTTTCCTCCATCTGTTGCACCTGGATGCTGCGGTAAATGGAGTCCTGCCGCTGGCGTTCCATCACCAGGTCACGCTCTTTCACGGCAAATTCGTAGTCCTCGGCGGCTTGCAGGTACTCTTCCTCGGACACCAGCCGCTCGGCGTAGAGGCTGGCGTATTGCACGCTCTTGCGCCGCTTGCGCTCCACGTCGAGGTCCAGTTGCAGCTTTTCCTTGCGCAGGTTCAGCTTCTCCTGCTCCATGGTCACTTGCGTGTTGCGCAGGAAGTTCTGCTTCTCGGCCAGCTGTGCCTCGCTGTCCAGTATGGTGAGGCTGAGCATGGGGTTCACCAGCCGCACGATGACATCGCCGCGTCGCACCATGACACCCTCCTCCACCACCTTCTCGGCCACCGTACCGCCCTCGATGGCACTCAAGTAAACAGTGTTGATGGGCTGCACCTGCCCGTTCACGCGGATGTAGTCGTTGAATTCACCCCGCGTCACGGGAGCTATCGTCAGCCTGTCGCGGTCGGTTTTGTACTTGGACGTATGGTTGCCAAACGTCAGCCATCCCGCCCCGACCAACACCATCACCCCCGCCACGATGTACGGGACATGCTTGCGCCGGATGCCTTTCTTTTTTTCCAAAATAATGTCCATAACATAATATAGTTACAAGTTACAAGTTACGAGCTACAAGTTACGAGTGCGAATGTTGGTACGCGAAGACGCAAAGATTTTTGAACCACAAGACGGATTGAACGTTGTCCATATTCCTCCGCACCTTTCCGTCTTTGCGCACTAATCACTAATCGTTAATCACTAATTTCCCACCTTTGTAGTACTCCAGCAAGCGTTGTTTCAACTGGTATTGCAGGGCGGTGTATAGTTCCTCCACCTTCGACTCCAGCAGGCGGTTGGCACTTGTGTTCAGTTCGATGCCGTTGATAAGCCCCTCCTCGAATTTTCGCAAGTTGACCTGGTGGGCGGCCTGCATGGATTCGGTGCGCTTCACGGCATGTTCGTATTGCGCCACCATGCCGTTGACATCGGCTACGGCCTGCTCTATCTCGCTGTATATCTGCCGCAAAGTTTCTTCCCGCTCGTAGCGGGCGATGCGCAGTTGCTGCTTGCTGCGGCGGATGGCCGACGAGGCTCCCAGCCGGTTGAACAGCGGGATGCTGACCGATGCGGTAACGTAGTAGCCCAGGCGGTCACGCAATTGCTGCAAGTAAGGGTCGTACTCGCCCCCGTCGAGCAGGCGGGCATAGTCGGTGGTGTAACCGCCTTGCAGGGTGAGGCTCGGCATGGCCTGGCTGCGTTGCAACTTGTATTCCAGTTCGGTGGCCCGCAAGGACTTGTCCATCACGGCAATCTTGGGCAGCGACACTAGGGCTTGCTGATAGACCTCCACGGCACTTTCCAGGCTGCGTCCCGCCACTACGGGAGTGTCGCAGCGGGCTACCAGCAGATTGGAGTCCAAGGGGAAGTTCATCTTTTCCTTCAACTTGATGACCTCCAGCCGCAACAGGTTCTCCTGCTGCACGAGGTCGAAGCGGCATTGCGCTTCCTGCGCCTGTATCTCGGCCACGTCGGGCGGTGACTTCAACCCCACCTCCTCCATGCGCCTGGCCTGCCGCAACTGCTTCTCGCTCTCGGCCAGCTGCTCCTGCGCCAGTTGCACCGTACCCAAGTAATATTGCACGTTGAAGTACAGTTCCATGGTCTCGAACGCCACCATGTCCTCCACGTCCTGCAACTCGTCCGCGCCCCGCAGGCGGTTGACCTTGGCTATCTTCGCGCGGTTCAAGTTGGCAAACCCGTTGAACAGCGTAAGCGACGAGTACACGCCGTAGTTGTTAGACAACGAGTTGACATCCACATACGCGTAGTCCGCCCCGTCCTTCACCAACGTACGCTCCACCCCCAGTGTGGCATTCACGCCCAAGCTCAGCGTGGGCAGGAAGCGACCCACACTCTCCTGCCGGTCGATGCGGTAAATCTCGTTCTGCGACAACTGCTTGCTCCGTGTCGGGTTGTGCTCCACGGCATAGCGCATACACGCATCGAGCGTCCACTCCCCTTGAGCCAGCATTGGAGCGGAAACCATCAAAAAAAGAATAAGAAACGGCTGTTTCATCATAAAAAACTTCATTATGCCCATCCAAGAACTATTTCCATGCCAAACACATAACACCCTATGTGTGAGCTGTCAGTCTTTTTCTTTCAACCTTGTATTGTCAAATAATTTTACAGACCCATGAAAAAAAATTAACAAATGGACGCATGTTTTTCTGAATGGTCTAATGAGCCGTGCGGCTATTTCATTTATATTCCTTGACAAGTTGGAAAACTTATGCGGAGAAAAGAAACATTTGTCCCCCGAAACCTTGCTTATATCCCGCTTTTTTTCTATATCTTTGCAAATCAAAATCGGAAACCCTGCATGGGTTGTATTCTAACATGAACAAAGTGAAGAAAGTATTGTATATTTCGCAAGAGATATACCCTTACCTGCCGGAAACGGAAATGTCGAAAATGGGGAGATACCTCCCGCAAGCGGCCCAGGAACGGGGACGGGAAACCCGCACGTTCATGCCGAAATTCGGTCTGATCAACGAACGCCGCAACCAGCTCCATGAAGTCATCCGCCTGTCGGGCATGAACCTGATAATCGACGACACCGACCACCCGCTCATCATCAAGGTGGCCTCCATCCAGTCGGCACGCCTGCAAGTGTATTTCATCGACAACGAGGATTACTTCCAGCGGCGGTGTCTCACGGCAGACGAAAACGGGGTGGAATATGCCGACAACGATGAACGTATCATCTTCTACGCACGCGGTGTGCTGGAAACGGTAAAAAAACTGCGCTGGACACCCGACATCATACACTGCCAGGGATGGATGACCGCCCTGGCACCGCTGTATATCAAGAAGGCGTATGCGGATGATCCTTTCTTCAAGAAATCGAAAATCGTATATTCCGTGTTCGATGACGACTTCAAGACCCCGCTGTGCAAAGGGTTTGCCCAAAAGGCATTGGTCGATGGCGTGGAACTGGCCGACTTGAACGGGCTGGACAAAAAGGCTGCCGACTTCGCAACCCTTTCCAAACTGGCCATCCATTATTCGGATGGCGTGATACAGGCGCGTCCCAAGGTCAACAAGCGGGTGATGGATTATGCCAAGGCGCAGAGCAAGAAGATATTGGATTATCCGGGAGAGGAATACGCCGAAGCTTACGTGGAGTTTTATGACAGCCTGGCCGAGGAATAAGAAAGGGCTAAGAGCAGACAGTTAGTAGTTAGTAGCTAACAGCTAAGAGTGAGTCTTGGCCAACAGGAAATAGTAAATGGTAAATGGTAAAATAGTCAATGCAATGCTGAGATTTGCATATTATTCCTTATTATTATTTGTTTTTTCGTGCGTGCTTTCCTCGTGCGACAGCAACATCACGAACATGGGGCAAAGCATCCGACCTGAGGGCGACCAGATAAAGGTGGCGACGGACACATTCCGCTTGTCCACAGCCAATGTGTTCGTGGAGAAAATGTATAACCGTCCCGACTCCTTGCTGCTCGGCACGTTCAAGGACGACCGCTACGGCACCACGTATGCTGACATCCTGGCACGCTTCGAAGCGGCGTTTGACAGCGTGGGGTTCCGCTACCCCGATGGCGCGGTGCCCGACTCCACGTTCCTGCTGCTGTCGTACCGCAGCTGGTTTGGTGCCGACAATTCGGCCATGTCAGTCAAGGTGTATGAAATGAACCAGGGAAAGTACCTGGACTACTACACGTATTATCCGACGAACATAGACGTGGCCGAATATTGCGACCAGACGGTGCTGCTGGGCGATGACGTATTCTCGGCCGGTGACTCCACCCAGACCATCCGCCTTAAATTGACCGACGACTTCACTCAACGCCTGTTTGAAAATACGCGCGAATTTACCGATGAAGAGGATTTCTTCAACCGCTTCAATGGCTTGTACATCACATCGCCATTGGGGGATGCCACTATGATGTACCTTAACAGCGTGGCCATGGTGCTGTATTACCACTATGATGCTATGGTGGCAGGCAAGGATACTACCTTTGTGAACACCACCAATTACATCGTGGACGGGGCGGTGGTGAACCGTTTCCTGCATCCGGACGCGGAGCAGGTCAAGGACTACCTGGCCGTGCGCGACAGCATCAACTACGTGGCTTCGCCCGCCAACATCTACACCCAAGTCAACGTGCCGCTGCGCCGGATGGTGCGCCAGATGAAAGACTCTATCGGCGACAAACGCTTGATAGTAAACGGTGCCAACGTGCGGGTGGAAGTAAAGGACACGAAAAACGAGATGGAAGATAGCGACATCACCGTGCCGTTGCCCGACAACATGCTGCTGATGAAAAAAGACGAAGTGGATGCTTTCTTCCGTGACGAGGGGCTGCCCACCGACAGCGTGGTTTACACCGCCTATTCAAGTGCGGACTCGTGCTATACGTTCAACATCGCTGCTTACATCACGCGGGAAATACAAAAGGTGTCCGACTCGACCACGGGCGAATTGCAAATAGAGCAGATGCCCGAACAATTGGAACTGATGATGTTGCCGGTACGGGTCGTGCTGTCGAGCACCAGTTCGGGGTCGTCCACCTTGTCGGAGGTCAGCCAGCAAGTACTGATCAACGGTGTCACCATCCGTAGCGGAAGCGACAAGACTCGCCCGATGACCATAGACTTGGTATATTGCGGATTTTAACCCCCAACCCCTAAAGGTTTTTTTCGTTTTTGACTTTTTGCACAGACCGTAGGGCGTTGCCCCATGCTAAGTGCACAAGGCCGTTGGTTGGCCTTGTAACTAGTAACTTCGTAACTTTGTAACCCACAACAATATGAACATACAACAAAGACTTTCGGCCCTGCGTGATGCCATGCGCCGGCATGGAGTGGCCGCCTATATCATTCCGGGCACGGACCCGCATGCAAGTGAATACATCGCCGACCATTGGAAGGAACGCCAGTGGATATCGGGCTTCAACGGCTCGGCAGGCACGGTGGCGGTCACGCTGGATTGTGCCGGGTTGTGGACCGACTCCCGTTATTTCCTCCAGGCGGCCGAACAGCTGGCAGGTAGCGGGATAGACTTGATGAAACAAGGTCTGCCTGACACGCCCGAAATCGTGCCTTGGCTCGCCACCGTGCTGCAAGCAGGCGACAAGGTGGGCGTGAACCCGCAAATGTTCTCGCTGAATGCCTATGCGGCCATGAAGGCGGAACTGGCCATCAGCCACATCGAACTGGTGTCCGTGGACTTGCTGGCGGACGTGTGGACGGACAGGCCTGCCCTGCCCCAGAAGCCGTTGTTCTTGTATGATGAAAAGTATGCCGGGGCTTCCGTCAGTGAGAAGTTGGATAGTTTACGCCGGGAATTGCAAGCCTGCCATGCGGAGGTGTTCATCCTGTCGGCGTTGGACGACATTGCCTGGCTGTTCAACATCCGGGGCGAGGACGTGGCCTACAACCCCGTGGTGATAGCCTACGCGCTGGTGGATCAGGAACAGGCAACGCTGTTCGTGGATGCCAACAAGGTGGATGCCGAGAACCGGACAGCATTGGAACAACAAGGCGTTCGCCTGGCCGGTTATACGGACATCTACCAGGCCGTGCAGGCCATCCGCCCAGATGCCGCCGTGCTGGTGGACGGCAACAAGCTGAATCAATCCCTCTTCGAACACATTCCCGCTGGATGCACCATCCGCAACACGATGTCGCCCGCATTTAAGTTGAAAAGCATCAAGAACGCGGTGGAACTGGACGGCATACGCCACGCCATGGTCAAGGACGGCGTGGCCTTGGTACGCTTCTTCAAATGGCTGGAAGAGAACGTGAAGACGGACAACCTATCCGAAATATCCGCTGCGGAAAAGCTGTACGAATGCCGGGCGCAGCAAGAACTGTTCAAGGGGGAAAGCTTCAGCACCATTGCCGGATACGCCCATCACGGAGCCATCGTGCACTATTCGGCCACGCCGGAGAGCGACTTGAAGTTGAGTGCGGAAAACCTGCTGCTGCTCGATTCGGGCGGGCAATACCTCGACGGCACTACCGATATTACCCGCACGGTAGCCCTCGGCACGCCCTCCGTACAGCAAATTGTGGACTTTACCCGCGTACTGAAGGGACACATCAGCTTGGCCACGGCCATCTTCCCGGTGGGCACGCGCGGCTCACAGCTCGACATCCTGGCACGCAAGGCCTTGTGGGACGAGTGCCAAAATTACGGACACGGCACGGGGCACGGCGTGGGGCACTTCCTGAACGTACACGAAGGCCCGCAGAACATCCGCATGGACGAAAACCCGGTGACGCTGCAACCCGGCATGATTATCTCGAATGAACCGGGGTTGTACCGCACGAATGAATACGGCATACGCACGGAGAACCTCATCCACGTCATACCGGCCGGGGAGACGGAATTCGGGCAGTTCCTGCAATTTGAAACCCTGACCCTCTTCCCGATAGACCAGACGCTGATAGACCCGGAACTGCTGGATGCCAGTGAGTTAGAATGGCTGAATGCCTACCACTTGCGCGTATATAACGCCTTGTCGCCCAACTTGAATGGCGATGAACGCGAATGGCTGGCCCGCAAATGTACGCCCATCAAGGTGCAGGGATAAGAAGATGCAACAGGCGGATTTTTCCATTCAGGATTCCTTGTTGGGGAAAAAGACCGGCACGCCCGAACGGTACGATGCCTCGCTCCTCTTCCGCATCCCGCGTGCGGAAAACCGGCTGAAGTACGGTCTGGAGGATGACAACCTGCCCTTTACGGGGGGCGATGTGTGGCGTTGCTACGAGTTTTCTTGCCTGACCAAAGGCGGGCTGCCCGTGTCGAGGGTGATGGAGATGACGTGCCCGGCGGACAGCCCTTTCCTCGTGGAGTCCAAGTCGTTGAAGCTCTACCTCAACTCGTTCAACATGGAGCGGTTCGAGCCAACGGTGGATGCCTCGCTCCGGCGGGTGCAGGCCATCATCACGGCAGATCTTTCCGCCTTGTTGCAAGCCCCCGTGTCGGTTCATTTCTTCGACAAAAACAGTAGGGAGACCGCTCCTTTCCAAGGCATTCCGGGCATCGAGCATTACATTCCCCTGGCCGAGCAGGAAGCCATCCAATTCGAACATTACCAGGAAACTCCATCCTTGCTGACCGGCACACCGACCAGCGAAGGACAGGAGTACGCTTTCACCACCGACCTGCTTCGCTCCAACTGCCGGGTGACCCATCAGCCCGATTGGGGGGACTTGTTCGTGAAGATGCAATGCCACTACCGGGTGGACTTCGCGTCACTCGTGCAGTACCTGGTGTCGTTCCGCAAGGAAAACCACTTTCACGAAGAAGTGGTGGAGATGATATACAAGCGGCTGTGGGATGCCTTCCGCCCGGCCCGCCTCCTGGTGGCCGCCATGTACACCAGGCGGGGCGGCATCGACATCAATCCCGTGCGCTGCTCGCACCGGGAGGATGTGGACGCGGCTTTTGCGTCACCCGACGTGCGGTTGGGCAGGACGTGGAGGCAATAGGCGGCATCCGGTTTGCTTGTCAATGAAAAGACACCTATCTTTGCGGTGCATTCGGATGAATTTGCGTCTGTGGCGTAATTGGTAGCCGCGCCAGACTTAGGATCTGGTGCCGCGAGGCGTGGGGGTTCGAGTCCCCCCAGGCGCACACCCAACTTTCATTTGTTTGATAGCAAAGCGGGACGACTTCACTTAGAAGCCGCCCCGCTTTTGTTTTACTTTTCCTTTGGGCATCAAGTGGGCTTCACCCCCAGCGTGCGGTAGGTCTCGCGCAGGGTGGTCTCGTTGTCGGTAATCACCAGGATGGAGTCGCCCGGTTCCAGCTCAGTGTTGCCGCGCGGCACGAAGTAATTGCCGCCGCGCTTCACCATGACCACCAAGGCCTTGTCGGGCAGCGGAATGTCGATGAGCGTGTTGCCTTTCTCCAGCATCTCGGGGCGCACGGTGATTTCGGCCATGGCGGACTTGATGTCGTCCGAGAACTCGATGTCAAACTCCTTCAGCTTGTGGGTCTTCGGGCCGGGTTGCGACAGCTTGAGCCACTTGGCCACGGCAGGAATGCTCGTGCCCTGGATGACCAGCGAGAGGATGGTGATGAAGAACACGATGTTGAATATCATCTTCGCCTGCGGCACGCCCGCCACCCACGGATAGGTCGCGAAGATGATGGGCACCGCCCCGCGCAGCCCCACCCACGACGTGAAGATGCGGGCGTTGAAGCTCATCCCCCGGAAAGGGGCGAGACAGGCGAACACGCTCAACGGCCTCGACACCAGTATCATGAACACGCCTATCAGCATTCTGACACCCGCCACGGGGAGCAGTTCGGAGGGGTTCACCAGCAGCCCGAGGGTGAGGAACATGATGATTTGGAACAGCCACGTCAGCCCGTCGAAGAACTTCAGCGAACTGCGCTTCTGCACAAACCGCTGGTTGCCAATCATCAGCCCGCCCAGATAGACCGCCAGGTAGCCGTTGCCCCCCACAAAGTCGGTGAAGCCGAAGATGAAGAACATGATGGTGAGCAGCAGCACGGAATAGAGCGCGTCGTTCGCCAGGTTGATGTGGTTGATGAGCCGCACGGCAAACTTCCCGATGAGCAGCCCGAACGCCGCGCCAAGGGCAAATTGCTGCAAAAACTTGAAAGCCACTTCCCAACCGCTGATGTCGGGCGACTGGATGAACTGGATGAGCACGATGGTGAGCATGTAGGCCATCGGGTCGTTGCTACCGCTCTCCAACTCAAGCAGGGGGCGCAGGTTCTCCTTGAGCGACATGTTGCGCGAACGCAGGATGCCGAACACCGAAGCCGAGTCCGTGGAGGCCATCACGCTGGCCAGCAGAAACGACTCGGCCAGCGAGAATGTCACGCTGGCTATCACATGGTTGGTGAGCCAGTAGATGAATAGCCCCGTGAGGGCGGCCGTGAGCAGCACCCCCGCCGTGGCCAGCACTAGTCCTTTGGCCATGACGGGGCGTATCTCGCCGTAGCGCGTGTCCAACCCGCCCGAGAACAGGATGATGTTGAGCGCGATAACCCCGATGACCTGCGTCACCTCGGGTGAGTGGAAGTCGATGCCCAGCCCCTCGGAGCCGCACGCCACGCCGATGAAGAGGAACAGCAACAAGATGGGCACGCCGAAGCGCGAACCCGTTTTCCCCACCAGCAAGCTGACGAACAGCATGATGGAACCCACCAGCAGGAAGGTTTCTATCGAAATGTCAATTCCCATATGATACTTGTATTTTAAAATAGAATGAAAATATAAACCACAGAGACACAGAGGTGATGGGATGGTTTCTTCACAGATGATAGAGGGCATTTGGTGAAATGCCGCAGCATTTCCTCCTGTTCCTCATCGGACGAAAAATGGGATAGACAAAACGTGTCTCTCTGTGCCTCTGTGGTTTAATAAACTCTAATGATGAACGCCGCTTGCCCCTTTGGGAGCACCTTTTTGCTCCCCCGGGAGTAAACACCCCCTCCCGCAAGGGGCGGGATGGGTGGATAGAAATGGCTGATGCACAAGCATTCTCAATCGCCGCACGCCGCCACCAGCTTCCGCGCCACCTCGGCAAAGGCCTGCGCCGTGAGCCGGTCGTCGTGCAAGGCGGCGGGCACACCCTCGTCGCCGCCCTCGCGGATGCCCTGCACGATGGGGATTTGCCCTAGCAGGGGGATGTGCGCCTCCTCGGCCAGCCGCTTGCCCCCGTCGCGCCCGAAGATGTAGTAGCGGTTTTCGGGCAGCTCGGCGGGGGTGAACCAGGCCATGTTCTCGATGAGGCCGAGGATGGGCACGTTGATTTTATCGTTGCGGAACATGTTGATACCCTTGCGGGCATCGGCCAGGGCCACGTCCTGCGGGGTGGTCACGATGACCGACCCGGTGAGCTGGATGGTCTGCACCAGGGTGAGGTGCACGTCGCTCGTGCCGGGCGGCAGGTCGATGACGAAGTAGTCCAAGTCGCCCCATGCGGCCTCGGTGATGAGCTGCTTCAGCGCGTTGCTGGCCATGCCCCCGCGCCACACGATGGCGTTGCCGGGATCGACGAAGAAACCGATGGACAGCAGCCGCACGCCGTACCGCTCCACGGGCATGATGCGCGGCTGCCCCCCGACTTCCTCCATCATGGGGCGGGCATCCTCCACGCCGAACATCTTGGGGATGGACGGGCCGTGTATGTCGGCATCGAGCAGGCCGACGCGGTAGCCCTGCTTGGCGAGGGCGATGGCCAGGTTGGCCGCCACGGTGGACTTGCCCACGCCGCCTTTGCCGGAGAACACGGCCACGGTGTGCTTCACGCCCGCCAAGGGCTTCTCGGCCTGGGGACGAGGGGCTTGCTTGTACTTCACGGCAATGTGACCCCGGATGTCCACCTCGGGGCTTATGTAGGTGAGAATGGCCTGTTCGGCAGCCTTGACTACGGACTTCGCAAAGGGGTCGTTCGGCTTGTCGAACACCAGGGAGAACGAAACGGTGTTGCCGGCGATGCGGATGTCGTCCTCCACCATTTCCGATGACACGAGGTCCTTGCCCGTGCCGGGATAACGCACATGGGACAGCGCGTCCAGGATGAGTTTGGGATATAATTGCATAGAGTTAGTAGTTAGTAGCTAATAGTTAATAGTTTCAGTTACAAGCTGCGAGCTACGAGCTACAAGTGCCATGCGGCATGAGCGGAAGCCGATACTATGACTCGTAGCTTGTAGCTTGTAGCTCGTAGCTATAATGGTTTGTGGCTGATTGACCGTTGGTTGCGGCCGAAGCTGCGGTAGGTGTCCTTTTCAATCTCCACGTCCGGCTCGGTGAAGGCATCGCGCGGGTCGAGGGCGAATTGGATGTACTTGATGGGGATGCCCCGCGAGAGCCATTGCTGCTCGTAGTAGGTGCGGATGCTGAGGATGGGATCGACGATGCCGCTGTGGTAGAGGTCGCGCGTGGACACGTTGACCCGGTAGCCGTTGGCCTTGACCATCTCGCAGGTGTAGGTGAACAGGAAGTTGCTGTCGGTCTTCAGGTGCACCAGCCCGCCCGGCTTCACCATCTGCTGATACAGGCGCATGAAGTTGGTGGACGTGAGCCGCTTGGTCGCCTTCTTCATCTGCGGGTCGGGAAAGGTGAGCCACACTTCGCTCACCTCGTCGGCGGCGAAGAAGTGGTTGATCATCTCGATGTCCGTGCGCAGGAAGGCCACGTTCGCCATGCCGCTTTCCAGCGACTGCTTCGCGCCGGTCCAGATGCGCGCGCCCTTGATGTCGACCCCGATGAAGTTCTTCCCGGGAAACAGGCGGGCCAGCCCTACGGTGTATTCGCCCTTGCCGCACCCCAGCTCCAGCACGATGGGGTGGTCGTTGTGGAAGAAATCGCGTCCCCAGCATCCGCGCAGCGGGAAGGCGACCCCCTCCCGCACTTGGCTGGACGGCATTTGGAACACATGCGGGTAAGTCTCCAGGTCGGCGAATTTGGCCAGTTTGTTTTTGCCCATATTCTATGAGTAAACGGGTTGACGAGTTGACGAGTAAACGAGTAAACAAGTTAATGAGCGAGGAGCGGGTAGCGGGTAGTGCCATCATCGGCACATCGGTGCATCACTCCAGCTTCTCCACCCGCATCCCGATGTCGTGTATGCCGCGCAACGGGTCGGTGCGCATGCCGTGGCGGATGGTGTAGGTGTACGTGCCCGGGCGGGGGAAGCGCACGGCCTGCCGGTACAGCACGGGCATTTCCTTCCATGCTCCCATGCCCGTACCAAGCCATTGGCCGCGATGGTCGGCCAGGTAGAACTCGATGGTGTCGGCCACGAGCGTGCTGTCGGGCGACAACTCGCTGAGGAACAGCCATAAGTTTTGGTACGGGTAAGCAGGCGTGTTGCGTGTGTAGAGGTAAAGGTCGTATGCCGGGGCGGTGTCGTGCACCTCCACGGCAAACGTGCACACGCTGTCCATGCTCCATGCTTCCGGGTTTATGGGGCGGAATTCAAAGTAAATGTCGTTCCGCGCACATGCCGTGGCCAGCATGGCTGCCAGCCCCAGCACGAGGAGTATCGGGTTAATTTTCTTTCTTCTGAGCATTGGGTTGCTGGTTAGCGTTCGTCTTGGGTTTCTTGGGGGCATTCTGCTTGGGGCGGTTGCCTTGCCCCTTGGACTTGCCGGATGCATTGGCATTGGCGTTGGCGGTATTGCCGGATGCAGCTTGCGCCTTGTTGTTGCCTTTGCCCCCGCGCTTTTTGGAGCGTCCTTTGCCGCCCTTTTTCTTGTCGAAGCGGGTGAGGCTGTCCTGTCCCACCACGTTTTCATAATCCACTTCCTTGGGAGCTTCCTTCATACTGCCTGGTGCCAGCAGCGAGTCGGGTTTCTCGCCCTGCTTGTTCATGGCGATGATTTCCTTCGCCCGCCAGGCCGGGATGGTCACCACGTTGGCACCAAACTTGGGGTCGGTGGAATAGGATAACAACTCCTTGAACACGTCGGTCTTGAAGTGGTAATACGTGCCTTCCTGCGTCTCCAGCCTGATTTCCTTGGAAGGCATCTTCTTCAATGCTTCCACGTAGGCATCCACCTCGAAGTTCATGCAGCATTTCAACTTGGCGCATTGCCCGGCCAGCTTTTGCGGATTGAGCGAAATATCCTGGTAACGGGCCGCGCTGGTAGCCACGGAGCAGAAGTTCTTCATCCACTTCGAGCAGCACAGTTCGCGCCCGCAAGGGCCTATGCCCCCGATGCGTCCCGCCTCCTGGCGTGCCCCGATTTGCTTCATCTCGATACGCACCCGGAAAGTCTCTGCGAATACCTTAATCAGTTGGCGGAAGTCCACCCGTTCGTTGGCAATATAATAAAATATGGCCTTGTTGCCATCGCCTTGAAACTCCACGTCGCCTATTTTCATGTCGAGTTTCATCTCCTCGGCAATGCGGCGCGCCTTGATCATGGTCTCCTGTTCGCGCGCCTTGGCTTCCTTGTATTTCTCCAGGTCGCTTTCCTTCGCCTTGCGGTACACCCGGCGTATTTCCATCTTGGCCGGGTCCAGATTGTTGCGTTTCATCTGCATCAATACCAGCCTGCCGGTCAGCGTCACTTCGCCGATGTCGTGCCCCGGCGAGGCTTCCACGGCTACCATGTCGCCTTTTTCCAACGGTATCTTGGTGCTGTTCAGGAAATAACCCTTCCGCGTATTCTTGAACTGCACTTCCACGAAGTCCGTCTCCCGTTCCGTCTCCGGCAGGTCGGCCATCCAGTCGTGCACGCTCAGTTTCTTATCGCTCGTGTTGCGGCAGCCCTTCGACGTAATGCCATAGCCGCCAATATCCAGTCTGAAATCCATAATCTTACAATCAATTTTGGGGAAATGCCGATGCGCACTCCTTCTATTTTTTCAACAGCATGATGATTTTCAACACCAGGTCGAAAAACACCATTTTCGCATTCACATTCTGTTCGATATGCCTTTCCGCCAAGGCAAACTCCGCCACCAGCTGCTCCACGTTCCGCTCGTTGATGAAGGGCGAGAAGCGGGTGGAAAAGTCCGACTCGTAGGAGGTCATGTAGTTCAAATCCGCCTCATGCAGGTTGTATATGAAATTCTCCCGCACCATGCGTTGGGCATATTGCAGGAATTTCTTCTGCCGCTCGCGCCCCACGGTGCTGGCAGCCATGTCGTCGGCCCATTTGCGCAAAGTCTTCAGCGAAGCATGGTCCTTGCGGTTGCCCACTTGCCACGCCAGGCGCATGATGGACACGAAGCGGTCGAAGTTCACGCGGCTTTCATTCCCTTCCTCCAATATCATCTCCGCCCGCAGGTAGCTGCCTTCCGCGATGCGTGCCGCGTCGGCAGCCTCCGTCTCCGTCAGTCCGGCATGGCGGTCGAGCAAGGCCTGCGCCACTTCCGCATCCGCCAATCCCGGCACATGGATGCGCTGCGTGCGCGACAGGATGGTGGTGATGATGGCATCCGGCGCGTTTGATACCAGCAGGAACAACGTCTTTTCGTAAGGTTCTTCCAGTATCTTCAACAGCTTGTTGGCTGCCGACTCGTGCAATTTCTCCGGCAGCCACACAATCATCACCTTGTACTCCGCCTCATACGTCTTCATGCTCAGCTTGCGCACGATTTCCTCGCTTTCGTTCGTGTAAATCATGCCTTGCTTGGCATCGCCCGATATGCGTGCATACCACTCATCCACACTGAAATAGGTCTTTTCAAGCACCAATTTGCGAAACTCGCCGATGAAGTCGTCGCACACCACCGACTGCTTGCCCGTCGGCTTGATGACGGGGAACACAAAGTGCAGGTCCGGGTGCGCCAACTTGTTGTATTTCACGCAGGACGGACACACTCCGCAGGCATCATGCGCTCCCCTGTGTTCGCAGCAAATGTATTGGGCATAGGCAATGGCCAGCGGCAGTTTGCCCACTCCCTCCGGGCCGTACAACAGTTGGGCATGAGGAATGCGCCCCTCTGACACAGAGCGGATAAACCGGTCCTTAACCTCCTGTTGGCCTATGATTTGCGAAAACAGCATCCCAGCATATAGCTTTTAAAACCCACAAAAGTAACTAAAAAATGGGACTTTTTACGCTAAAAGGACAGGAAAATCAGAGGAGGCCGGGAGAATTAGTTTATGCGACAAGCTATCAATCCTCTATAAACTCCTGGAACGAATTGTCGTCAAAGTAAACGATAATCCGCTTAATCCGCCGGGGCGGCTTTTCCACCACAATGGGGGCAGGCCGTCGCTCATTCAGCGGGGGCGCAGCCGGTTCGGGCTGGTTGGGTTGCATTCCCGAACCTTTTTTTTCGGCTTCCTCGGGGACATAGGGAGTTGTAGGATAAGCCGTTTCAGTCGAAGCGGAGAACAAATCGAGGCTCTGAGAATTCGATTTTTGCCGACGCATCGGCCCGGAATCCAAAATAAGCCAGTCTGAGCTAATAGTAGGGAAGCGGTTCAGGATTTGTTTCATCACCGCCGCACTCATTTTGTTGCGCCCGCTTAGGATGTGGGACACGGTAGAGAGCTGAACTCCAATCTCTAAGGCAAATTGGCTGGGACTCATGTTTTCTTCCCGCATGATTTTCTCAATCTTTTCTTTTTCCTCCATATCACAAATGTATTTTGGGGTAAAAATAGCGTTACAAAGGTAAAGAATAAGTTTACATTTACAAAACGCTTTTGCAAAATACAAACGTGAATTGTTTGATGTTTGTGAAATGTACAAATGTACAACAAATCACTATGAACTACACTCCTCACCTGCAATACCTCTCCAGCCTGCAAACATGAGGAAAAACTCTTTTACAAAATGACATCAGTATAGCCGCTTGAATTTACCGTTTAATCATTCCGTTTGCAGAAAACGCTTCCGCTGCTGTAAAAAGGTACAGTACGTGCCTTGTAATACACAAAGCTATACTCCCTCATACGCCCCATGAAAAACACGATGCTAGCCTCCTACGGGCGAATATCGCATAGTTGGCTGCTTCGGTTGACCAACCTCTCCATGTCCTGGCAAACCACAAGTTTGCACAAAAGGAAAATGAGTGGTTAAACAAGAACTTTAATAGTAAGTGCGTAAGGTATCTGATAACCGCGCATATAAGCGCAATTACTTAAACTTACAAACGTAAAGCCATCCTCAAATATACAGATGTATTAAAAACCTAAACAAAAAGATTAGGTATTATTTATATTTTACTGATTATCGTAAGTTTATTACCTTTATTTCGCAAAGAGTTACGATAAACATCCGTAAAGTTTACAACGGTGAAAAGCTCATGGTTTTTACCATCGCACGTCTAAATGACTTTATCATTGTTTAGAATTGTGCTTACAAACAGAGATCACCATGACAAATAACATAAGTAAAGTACCCCAATTTACATTACTTTTGTATATCTGTTTATCTAAAGGTATTCTTCCCCACCCTTTGGATTTTTCTTGTTATGGGGAGACGGAATGCTTCGGTAGCGGAATTTATCAAGACGCGGCACTTTTCGCGAGAATGCTTTATTTGCGCGTCGCCCGCCCGTTGGCCGGAAATATCGCACGCAGGAAGAACCAATAATTACCGAAAAAACAGAAAAGAAACTATCGCCCGTTGCCAAGGTAGGGCTTGCTTCCGTTTTGCGCCAGCATAATCGGTCACGAAAACCTACCCTAAAGCTGCTGAACTTCTACCCCAAAGCTGCTGAACTTATACCCCAAAGCTGCTGAACTTATACCCACAAGTTGCTGAACTTATACCCACAAGCTGCTGAGCTTCTACCCATAAGCTGCCGAGCTTGTACCCATAAGCTGCCGAGCTTGTACTCACAATCTGCCGAGCTTGTACCACACGGTCTGCTGAGCTTGTACTCACAATCTACCGAGCTTGTACCCACAAGCTGCTGAGCTCTTGACCACAAGTTGCTGAGCTTTTGACCACAAGCTGCTGAGCTTTTGACCACAAGTTGCTGAGCTTTTGTCAAACGTGAACTCACATAGGGGGTAGTCGAACAAAAAAAGCCGTCCAGGTTGTCCCTTGACGGCTTTTCCTTTATATAATATAGGTGTGTTTATTGTTCTTCGGTCACCCCGGCCAGGTCGCGGTCCACCAGGATGCGGCCGCAGTACTCGCACACGATGATTTTCTTGCGCGAGCGGATGTCCAGCTGGCGTTGCGCCGGTATCTTGTTGAAGCAGCCCCCGCAGGCATCGCGTTGCACATAGACCACGGCCAGGCCGTTGCGGGCGTTCTTGCGGATGCGCTTGAAGGCGGTGAGCAGGCGTTCCTCGATGCGGCCTTCTATTTGCTTGGCGCTGTCGCGCAGGCGTTCTTCTTCCTGTTTGGTTTCGGCCACGATTTCGTCCAGTTCGCCTTTCTTCTGCTCCAGGTCCAGCTTGCGTTCGGCAAGGCGCGAGGTGGTCTCGCTCTTTTCAGCGGCCTTGCTTTCCTTGGCGGCCTGGGCTTCGCGGATGCGCTTTTCGCTCAGTTCGATTTCCAGTTCCTGGAATTCGATTTCCTTGGACAGGTTGTCGTATTCGCGGTTGTTGCGCACGTTTTCCTGCTGCTCTTTGTACTTGGCTATTTTGGACTTGGACTCTTCTATCTCGTGTTTCTTGTCCGAGATGGTCGCGTTGATGTTCTGTATGTCGGCATTGATGTTTTCCAAGCGGGTGTTCAGCCCCACGATTTCATCTTCCAAGTCCTGCACCTCGAGCGGAAGTTCACCACGCAACGTCTTGATTTCATCTATCTTCGAAACCACTTTCTGGAGCTCGTAAAGCGACTTGAGCTTTTCTTCCACCGTGGCTTCCTTTTCTACTTTCGTCTTTGTAGCCATTGATTACAAATAGTTTATAGGATTTGTATTTACTGCTGAAATTTGGATTGCAAAGTTAGGCATTTTTTTTCTAATTATCTCATAAAAAATGTCCTTTGTGAACTGCTCGCTCTCGTAATGCCCGATGTCGGCGACCAGGATGCGCCCTTCCGCCGCGAAGAAGTCGTGGTACTTGAAGTCGGCGGACACGAACACGTCCGCCCCGGCACGCAGGGCATCGCGCAGGAAGCTGCTGCCCGCCCCGCCGCACACCGCTACACGCCGCACGGGCTTGCCCAGCAGCTTGGTGTGGCGGATGGCTGGCACGTGGAACAGGTCTTTCAGTCGCAGCAGGAACGCCGTTTCCGGCTCGGCCTCGGGCAGTTCGCCCACGATGCCCGCCCCCGCCTGTGCCCAGTCGTTGGCCAGCGGGATGAGGTCGAATGCCGGTTCTTCATACGGATGCGCGGTTTGCAGGGCGGCCACCGCCTGCGGTATGAGGTGACGGGGGAGGATGACTTCCACCCGCGTCTCGGCCTCGTGGTGCAGCGTGCCCGGCGTGCCTGCGAACGGGTGGGTGCCTTCGCCGGGGCGGAACGTCCCCACCCCGTCCACGTTGTAGCTGCAAGCGTCATAACGCCCGATGCAACCGGCTCCGGCCTCGAACAGGGCCCGACGCACGCCGTCGGCCTGCGCCACGGGCACGTAGGTGGCCAGCTTGAGCAAGGCATCCGCCTTCGGTTGGAGGATGCGCACGTGGCGGAGGCCTATCTTCGCGGCTATCTTGCCGTTCACGCCCGGCAGCACGTTGTCCAGGTTGGTGTGCGCCGAGTAAATGGCGATGTCGTGCTTCACGGCCTCCATCACGCAACGTTGCACCTCGCTCTGCCCGGTGAGCCGCTTCAGGCCGCCAAAGAGGAGCGGGTGGTGCGACACGATGAGGTTGCATCCCTTCGCCACGGCCTCGGCGACCACGGCTTCGGTCACGTCGATGCACAGCAGCACGCCGCGCACTTCCATGTGCGGGCAGCCCACCTGCAACCCGGCGTTGTCGTAGCCTTCCTGCAAGGCGGGCGGTGCCACCTGCTCTATCAACTGGCAGATGGATTGTACGGTGGCCATGCGTTTATTCCTGGGTGGGCGTTTCGTCGGCCTTCGCTTCATCCGCCGTGTCGGCAGGCTGGTCGTCTTCTTTCATTTCTTCTTCGGCGGGCAGGAAGTCGGTGATGCCGTGGCTCAGCAGTTGGTTGTACCACGTCAGCATCTTGCGGATGTCGCTGGGATACACGCGGTCGCGGTCGAAGTCGGGCAACACTTCCGACAGGTAGCCGCGCAAGGTGTCGTTGTCCGATTTCGGGTCGATGGACACGGGCTTTCCGCCTTCCTTTTCCAATATGCCGTGGAGCACCTTGCCCAGCGGCACTTCGTCCGTCTGGGTGTAAATGGCGATGTCGCCCAGCGACACCACCTTGTCGCGTGCAAACGCCGGTGTGCGCTTGCCGTCGGTTAACGACTCCACTATCAGCATGTTCTTGGCTTGCGATACCATCTTGAAAAGTCCCGGCTTGCCGCCGATGGACAGAATTTCTTTCAACATAATTGTTTATTTAGTACAGGTTACGTTTTTATTTCATTTGTTGTAGAGACATCATCCCTGTGGCGTCTCAGGGGAGACATCTTTTCAAGAGACGCCACAAGAGTGACGTCTCTACATTTTGCGGGACACAAGCTGAAATCTGAAACCACTCCCCCGAAAAAGCGGGCAAATATAGCCTTAATTTTCAAATGAACGTGCGGGGCGGACTTTATTTTTGCAATAAAAGGCGCGTGAGGCCGTCCAGCGGGATGCGTCCCTCATAAATGGCCTTGCCTACGATGACGGCGGGCACGCCCGCCTGCTCCAGCTGCTCGATGTGGGCGAGCGAACCCACTCCCCCGCTGGCTATGAGGTACAAGCCGGGCTGCTCGTCCAGCAGGTGGCGGTAGAGGTCGATGGCAGGCCCGCCCAACATGCCGTCGCGCCCGATGTCGGTGCATATCACCTTGCGGATGCCCAGCTGCATGTATTCAGCGACGAAGGGCATCAAGTCGCGTTCCGTGGTCTCCTGCCAGCCGCCGACGGCTATTTTCCCGTCCTTCACGTCGGCCCCGAGGATGATGCGGTCGCCGCCATAATGGGCAATCCACGAGGCGAACACCTCCGGGCTTTTCACCGCGATGCTCCCTCCGGTCACCATGCTCGCGCCGCATTCGAAAGCGATGCGCAGGTCGTCGTCGGTCTTCAGGCCGCCCCCGAAGTCCACTTCCAGGGCGGTGCGGGTCGCTATCCGCTCCAACACCTTGTAATTGACGATGTGCTGCGCCTTCGCCCCGTCCAGGTCCACTACGTGCAGGCGGCGGATGCCTGCATCGGCAAACCGCTTGGCCACGTCCACCGGGTCATCGTCGTACACGGTCTTGCGGTCGTAGTCGCCCTGCGTCAGGCGCACGCATTTGCCCCCGATGATGTCGATGGCAGGAATGATGTCTATCATAACGTCTTGCTTTGGATTGTACCGTCTTCGGGCTGCAAAAGTACATATTATTATTTCAGATTTCAAATTTCAGATTGGTTCCCGCGATTGCGCTGATTGACGCAGATAACACCTTTCACCCTTTTACCTTTCTACTTTCTACTTTTTACTTTTTCCTTATCACCACCTTCCCCCTTTCCAAATAAAATGTTAAGGATGCCGGGCTTTGTTTTGCCATTGGGAAAGAATGTTGTAATTTTGACGCAAATTTTGAACAAGTTAAGAGATGGCAAAAGAAAAAGACTCAATTCCCAGCACCGGAGTGGTGTACAACTCGCTTACCTACGGCAGCAAAATCATCGGCAAGATCATAGCCGACAAGGACTATCGGATAGATGGTGAAATAGAAGGTGAAATCATATGCAGCGGCAAGGTGGTCATCGGGCAGAAAGGCCTGCTGAAAGGCACGTTGCAATGCGCCTTCGCCGAGATATTGGGACGGGTGGAAGGCAAAATCGATGTGTCGGACACGCTGTCGCTGCGCGAGAACTCGGTCATCATTGGCGACATCAAGACCCGCACGCTGGTGGTGGAACCCAAGGCCGTGTTCGAAGGCACTTGCTCGATGATGAAAGAGAAGGACAACGCCAAGCCGGACAACGCCAACATCGCATCCAAGAAAATAGCCTGACGCACCCCACCCCACATTTTCACGTCATGTACCGCTTCCTCGTACTCGCCCTCTCGGCCACGCTCATGCTCACCTCGTGCGACCTGGAGCGCAAGCGGGCGGAAAAGGACATCGCCCGCCGCTTCGGACACATAGAGACGCTGTTGCACGACCGCGCCCTCCAGGCCGCCCGCCTGGAGCTGGACAGCATACACCTGCTGTACCCCCGCATGGTCGATGCCCGCAGACAGGCCAAGGCACTGGACGACACCATCACGCTGTGGGAAAGCCGCCGCACGCTGGCCTATTGCGACAGCCTGCTGCCCCTCAAGCAGCACCAGGCTGACTCCATACAACGGCTGTTCCGCTATGAGAAAAACGAGGAATACGAGGACGTGGGGCATTACGTGTACCGGGCGTTGCGCATCGAGTCCAACGTGGACCGCACCTACCTGAGGGCTTACGTGGACGACAACGCCGACTTCTACCTGATAAGCAACTTCACGGGCGATTACACGCTGCAACACACCCGCGTCAAGGCTTCGGTGGGCGACACCTACGCCACGACCGACGACATCGGCACCGACAGCCCGCTCAACCATGCATTCGACGATGGCGGCATGCATTGGGAAATCGTGACGTTCAAGAACGAAACAGCCGGTAACGTGCCGGTATTCATCGCCCAATACGCAGGCGAACGCATCAAAATCACCTTGCAAGGCAAGCGCAACTACGTGTTCTACCTCACCGACACGGACAAAAAAGCCTTGGCCGAAACCTACAACCTGTGGGTGGCCAAGAAAGACGTGGCCCTGCTGCAACACGAACTCCGCAAGGCCCAGGCCACCATCCAGCGCATTTCTCGTTAATCACTAATCACTAATCGTTAATCACTGTTTATCAACGCTTCCGCCTGTGCCAGAGCCGCATCGGTCACTTGTTCGCCGCTCAGCATCTTGGCCAGTTCCACAATGCGGTCGGAGGCGGAGAGGCGGCGGATGAACGTCTGCGCCTGCTCGCCGCTTTCATCCTTATATACCTTATAATGTTGTTTGCCACGTGCCGCTATCTGGGGCAGGTGGGTGATGGTTATTACCTGCATGTCCCGGCTCATGGCCTCCATGATTTCGCCCATGCGGTGGGCTATCTCGCCCGACACGCCGGTGTCGATTTCGTCGAACACGATGGTGGGCAGACCCGCCCGATGCGCCACCAGCGACTTGATGGCCAGCATGACGCGGGCAATCTCGCCGCCCGAGGCGATTTGCACCACGGGTTGTAGCGACTTGTTCTTGTTGGCGGAGAAGAGGAACTGCACATCGTCGCGCCCCGTGGCGGTGTAGTCGGGGGCAGGTTGTACGTCCACCCGGAAGCGAATGTTCGGCATCCCCAGGCGCGAAAGCTGTTCCACCAGATACTGCTCTATCGGCTTGGTGGCGGCTTGGCGGCTCTCGGTCAGCTTGGCCGATGCGGCAGCCAACTCGCTTTCGACGGCTGCGATGCGCTGTTCCAGAGCCGCCAGTTCGTCGTCGAACGAGTCGATGCGCTGTAACTTGGCCGCCAGTTCATCGCGCCGGGCAATCAGTTCGCCCACGTTCGCCGCCTTATACCTTTTATATAATGTATATAGTTCGCTCAGGCGGCCTTCCACCCATTCCAAGCGTTGCGGGTCCACCTCGATGCGTTCCTCGCGGCTTTGCAGGTCCTCGGCCACGTCCTTCAGCTCGATGTAGCACGAATGCAGCCGCTCCGCCCATTCGCCACCGTCGGGCACGTAACCGCCCACCTGCCGCACGGCATTTTCCGCCTCGCGCAGCAAGGATAACGCCATCTCCTCGTCAGCCAACAAGTGCGCCGCCTGCTGCAAGCCCATCTTGATTTCCTCGGCATGGGCCAGCGTCTCCTGCTCCTGCTCCAGTTCCTCCTGTTCGCCTTCACGCAAATCGGCCTCTTCCAGCTGCTTGTGCTGGAAACGCATGTATTCCACGTCGGCCGACTGGCGGTCGACCAGTTCCCGCAGTTGCTGCAATTCGCGCCGCGCGGCACGCCACGCCTCGTATTGGTCCCGGTACGCGGCCAGGGCGAAGGCGTTTTGCGCGATGGTGTCCACCACGTTCAGCTGGTAGCCGTCGTTGGAGAGCAGCAGGTTTTCGTGCTGCGAATGGATGTCGATGAGGCGGTTGCCCAATTCGCGCAGCTGCGCCAGGGACACCGGCGTGTCGTTGACGAAGGCACGCGACTTGCCCGCCGCCGTGAGTTCGCGCCGCACCAGGCAGTTGTCCGCGTCGTAGTCCAGCTCGTTGTCCTGGAAAAACGGTTCCAGCCCGTAGCCCGTGATGTCAAACGATGCCTCGATGACGCATTTTTGCTCGCCCTCCTTGATGGCGCGGCTGTCCGCCCGCTGTCCGAGGATGAGCGACAACGCCCCGATGATGATGGACTTGCCCGCCCCCGTCTCGCCAGTAATCACCGAAAAGCCCGGCTCGAACGCCATCTGCAATTCGGATATCAGCGCGTAATTGGATATGTGAAGATATTTCAGCATAATGTGTAATAGTGATTAGTGATTAACGATTAGTGATTAGTGGTTAGTGGTTAGTGGTTAACCGCAGGCCGTTAATCATTAATCATTAATCATTAACCATTAATTTGTACACCCTGTGCGGGGCGTGGCCTGTGGCGCGGAGCTTGCCGTCGGCTATCCAGCGGTTCAGTTCACGCTGGGCGGTGGAGCGCAGCAGCCCTGTCAGTTCGCAATACCGGGCGCGGGAGATGGTGCCGTGCTCGCGCAAGTAGTCCGTCAGGCGTTCGTAACGCTCATCGGACGTGAGCTTCGTGGAGCTGTGGCCAAACTTGCGTGCCAGTTCGGCACGTTCCAAGTGGCCTTGCGGGCGGAACTTCTTGGAGGGTTGCAGCAGCACCTTGCCGAAGCGCACCGACTGCGCGTGCAGTTCGGACTCGCTCGTCACCTTGCGGTCGGTCTCCACCGTAGGCTCGGCGTAGCACATCTCGCCCACCTGCACCCGGAAGCCATCCGACAAGTGCCGCAACACCCGGTGCTCCACCTCGTGCATCACGCCCATGATGGTACCCGGGTCAAAACTCGAATCGTGCGCTATCTCGTCCACTATCTTCTTCCAGGGAATTGTACCCATGGACACCAAGCGCGGGTAAAGCACGCCCTCCCCGCCTTGCGGGTTGGGAGCCTTGCGAAAATCATACCTTGCTGACATACGTTTATTTATTTCAGATTTCAAATTTCAGATTGGCACACGGATGGGGGGAACGCAAATGACACGAATGGCGCGAATGAACGCAAATAATGTCTTTGGCTTTGTTTTCCGCAGATGGGACATCCCCTCCTTTGGAGGGGCTTGGGGAGGCATCCTCTCACCTTTTCCTTCTCACCCGTATATGTTTTCCCACTTATGCGGGAATATTTTACTGCCCACAGTTATGGGTTGTATAACCCATAACTGTGGGTCGTACAACTCATAACTGTGGGTTATATAACCCATAACTGTGGGCAGTAAAACTTATGCTGACAAAAGTAAAAAATAATACGCAAAAAACAGAAAACCCATCCGCATTTTTTCACGAACCCGCAAGCAGGCAAACCTGCACACATATCCGTCATTTGAGCCATTCGGGCGACAACTTTGCCCGTATTTTGCATTTTTTATCACTCTTTTGCTGTAATATTGATTTTTCTTAGTACCTTGCGCACGTTTTTGAAATAAGATAACTTGATTTACGTATGAAGAAACTTTTTACCACATGCATCATGGGGCTTGCCGGTGCCTTCGCGCTCATGCAGGCTCAAACGGCGTTGACCGCCACCTTTTCCGCCCGGGAAGCCGCCAAGGAGATATACCAGCAAGGCTTCGACACGAGGGAGGGCATGACCGACTGGTCGGTGTCGGCCACCAACTACGATTACACCTGGGACTGGGGGACGGTGAAAAACAAGAACATCGAGGATTTCTCCACCATCGACCCCACCAGCCAATACTCCGCCGCCATCTACTACTGCGAGGACTGCTACCAGGACGAGACGCTCTGCTCGCCCTATTTCCTGCTGAAAAAACCTTCGCTCATCCGCCTGTGGACGGCATTCAGTGGCGTATGGGCCTACAACGGACGGTTCACCATCCACGCCCAACGCAAGTCGGCCGACACGCCCGACCTGCTGTTCGATGCCTTCATGTGGTCGCAGGAAAACCGCCACGAGTACCACCAATGGCTGGAGTTCGAGTTTGACCTGGAGCAATACACCTCAGACACCGACAGCGTGCGCATCCTGTTCCGTTACGAAAGTCCAAGCGGTGGCGGCGACGATGTATATATAGACAACTTCCGCCTCTTCGAAAAGGCCGATGAAGCCACCGCCACCGTGACCATCGAGAAAGGCGGCGAAGTGCACTTTACCGACCTCAGCACGGGTGAGCCAGACGGCTGGCTGTGGACGTTCGAGGGAGGAACGCCCGAAACCTCCACCGAACAACATCCCGTGGTACGCTACGACCAGAGCGGCACGTTCGATGTGACGCTGCAAGTGTCGAAAGACGGAGAAAGCGACGAGACCACCTGGGCGGACTTCGTCACCGTGCGGGCCGTGCAGCCCGTGGCGGACTTTGGCTATCCCGCCGAGGGCTACTTCAGCCCCTATGCAGGCATCTACGTGCCGGTGGGCGTGCCGGTAACCTTCACCGACCGCTCCACCAACTACCCGGACAGTTGGCTGTGGACGTTCGAGGGAGGCACGCCCGCCACCTCCGAAGAGCAGAACCCCACCGTGACCTACCTCGGCCAAGGCTCGTACGAACTGAGCCTCACCGCCACCAACGCGGGCGGCAGCCAAACCATCCAATCGCCCGAGGGAGCGGTGCAGGCGGGCGGCCCGTGCTCCATCTGGAACATCGGCAGCGACGAAAACGCCAACATCGGGGCGGTGAACCTCGGCTTCTACGGCTACTACGGCGGCTCGAACTGGCTGGGCATGGTGGCCTTTGCCGAACGCTTCCACGCTCCCGCCACGCCCCTCACGCTGGACGCGGTGGACATTTACTTTGCCAACGCCACGGTGATAGAGCCTGCCGTGGATCTCACCGTGAAGATAGCCGCCGAGGCCGACAGCCTGCCGGGCCGCGTGCTGGCCAGCAAGACCATCTCCACGGACGACATCGCGTTCGACCCCTCCACCTGGCTGCCCACCACCGTCACGCTCGACGGGGAGCTGTGGCTCGACTCGGCCTTCTACGTCATCGTCGAGGGCATCCCCAACCGCACGGACGAAACCACTTACGAGACGGACGACCTGGTGATAGGCGCGGTACGCCGCGATGTGGACAACGCGGTACGTCCCGGCACGTCCTATCATCTGTTAGAAATATGGGATGAAAACGACCAGCCCACCGGCAAAACGCAATGGTACGCCAACACGGACGACAACGTGTCGCTCGGCATCGCCCCGCACGTAGAGTTTGCCGAAAAAAGTGTTACCGGTCTTTCCTCCGTGGCATCGGACAAGCCCCTGCTGCTGCAACGGGACGGCACGGTGTGCATCCCCTCCGCCCGCAACGCCCGCCTGGCTTGCTTCGACGCACAAGGCCGCCTGCTGACGGACGGCGACTACCACGGCGAGCCCCTGCAACTGCCCGGTCACGGCTTGCGCCTGCTCCGCCTTACGCAAGAGGGGAATGTATATACCTATAAAGTAATGCTACCCCCAAAACCCTAAAGGGGAGGGCTGTAGAGACGTCACTCCCGTGGCGTCTCTACTCCAACGGTGTCTCTGCCTTGTGGTGTCTCCACTCCGCGTGGCATTTTTTCGGGCGAGACGCCACAGGAGTGACATCTCTACAAGCAATCACAGGAAACAACAATCAACCATAATACTAACTTAATTAAAGAAAGGAAAGAAGTATGAAAAAGACCTTACTTTTCAAACAACTCGCGCTGGCAGCGGTACTGGCCTTGCCACTGGCGGGGAACGGACAACGACTGTTGGAAGACAACTTCGAGTATGCCGACGGGGCAT
>CASFUX010000043.1 GCA_949297975.1 uncultured Bacteroidales bacterium | reverse complement strand
CCGTTGCCGGCGTACTCCCCAGGTGGGATGCTTAACGCTTTCGCTTGGCCCCGCACGCTCACTCGCGCGCAAGGCGGGCATCCATCGTTTACGGCGTGGACTCCCAGGGTATCTAATCCTGTTCGATACCCACGCTTTCGTGCCTCAGCGTCAGACGCGCGCCGGCAGGCTGCCTTCGCGATCGGAGTTCTGCGCCATATCTATGCATTTCACCGCTACACGGCGCATTCCGCCTGCCCCTCGCGCGCTCAAGGGCAACAGTTTCGACGGCAGCCCCGTGGTTGAGCCACGGTCTTTCACCGCCGACTTGAAGCCCCGCCTACGCACCCTTTAAACCCAATGAATCCGGATAACGCTCGCATCCTCCGTATTACCGCGGCTGCTGGCACGGAGTTAGCCGATGCTTATTCGCCGGGTACTTGCAGGGCGGCACGAGTGCCGCCGGTTACCCCCCGGCAAAAGGAGTTCACGACCCGTAGGGCCTACGTCCTCCACGCGACTTGGCTGGTTCAGGCTTGCGCCCATTGACCAATATTCCTCACTGCTGCCTCCCGTAGGAGTCTGGCCCGTGTCTCAGTGCCAGTGTGGGGGGCCTTCCTCTCAGAACCCCTAGTGATCGTCGCCTAGGTGGGCCGTCACCCCGCCTACAAGCTAATCACCCGCATGCCCATCGCCGAGCCCGCAGTTTAGCCCCATGCCCATGCGGGCACGGGGCGCCATGGGGTGTTAGGCCGGGTTTCCCCGGGTTATCCCCCGCTCGGCGGCAGGTTGCATACGTGTTACGCACCCGTGCGCCGGTCGCCGCCGGCATCTATCGCTAAATGCCGCGCTGCCCCTCGACTTGCATGTGTTAGGCCTGTCGCTAGCGTTCATCCTGAGCCAGGATCAAACTCTTCGTTGTAAAAATTGACTTTTCCTAATTTTTCCCGCCCGGGGGACGGACCCCCGGGACGCGCCCCCCGGCCCGGAAAGGCCGCGGGGCACCGCTTGTCTCTTGCTTCCAATTCCTTCAAAGAACGCTCTCCTTTGTACGCCCCCGCCGGAGGCTGCCGCCATCCCGCGGGGCTCCCCCCCCACTCCAAGGGGAAACGGGCTGCAAAGGTAAGGGTTTCCGGCGAAACCGCCAAACTTTTTTTTGCCCCGCCCTCTTTTTTTTCATTCCGCCCCGCGCCGCCGCGCGAGGAACCGCCTCCCTTCCGGAAAGCGGGTGCAAAGGTAAGGACTTTCCGCGTACCAGCAAACAACAGGGCGAGTTTTTTAAAAAAAAATCATGCCGCGGAACATGATCCAGGGCGCAAACGGCTGTGACGCTGAACCATACGGAAGGGAAAATTTTTACGGGAAAGGGGAGGAAACAAGAAACTCAACACAGGACAACAGACGATTTATTACGTAAATAGGGAATAGACCTATCATATTCCATGAGACCAAAATTCCAACTGTGCTTTTATTACCTTGCCGAAGGACAAAACCTACTTCTGCTTCGAAGGCTTGTATTTCAACAAATCGGAGGGAGCAACCGCCAACTGTTCCGGATTGATACCCCGCTTCTTCATCATGTCATCCAGCCCCAAGGTGTGGTAGTCGCCCACCTTTCTGGGCTTGGCCAATTGGATGCCGAACTGGTCTTTATATATAAGGTATATCAGTTCAGAGCAATACATCTTACCGTTATCGAACTTGAACGCCCAATCGTAAGGCTGACCGAGGTACTGCCTGTAGCGGACTTTCACCGGCTCGTCCAATACCCGCTTGGTATGGACATGGTCCAGCACTCCCCTATCCTTCCAAGCATCCAACGGG
The DNA here is from genome assembly GCA_949297975.1 of uncultured Bacteroidales bacterium. Classification (GTDB taxonomy): domain Bacteria; phylum Bacteroidota; class Bacteroidia; order Bacteroidales; family Paludibacteraceae; genus QVMH01. Next base: position 8,632 of record CASFUX010000043.1, on the reverse strand, counting down.
GTCAGTTTCACCGGCCCGACCGCCTCCAGCACATACAACCCATCCAGCTTCTCTATGACAATGCCGCAATGGGTGTAAACAGAACCCGTGGCCAACGCCACAAACGGCGACTGTTTGGACTTGGAGATTTGGAATACCATATCCCCCTCTTTGTAATCCTGGTTAGAACAAGCCCATGCCATACACAAGATGGCGATAAGAAACAAAAGCTTTTTCATGCTTCTATCAGTTTTTTATAATAGAGTTTATATCGAATTAAATTTTAAACCGCAGAAGCACGGAGAGATACATCTATCTGCTCCCATTATGTGCCCCAAAAGACCACGGAGAAATGCCGCTTGCGGCATTTCACTAAGTGTCCTCTGTTATCTGCGAGAATGCCACTGCTCATCTTGGTAGCTCTGTGTCTCCGTGGTTTATCATTTTATTCTGCATATTGCCTAATGTTTTCTTCTAAGAACGGCAATCGGCGGTGAAAATTGTATTATGCTACTTACCTCCTACGAATTCACAAATCTATGGTTTTAACACGCCTTACAGGCACATGCCCCAATATGACAAATACTAATTTGTCCATCCATACCTCAATGTAATCGTATCCATCGCAGCAGGTATCAAAAGTTGAATAAAATAGCCGTTAGTCTTAAAGTGAAAGCCGGAATCACCGATAAGTCTGTTAAAGTCACCAAAATCTTCTATTGCCTCAAAATTCATGTCCGGGTAAATACGATACTCCATCATGCTATCCTCTTCCATCGTCCAAAACTCATCATCACACGTTGATAAATTGGCCCTTAATTTTGGCCGGTCCTCCTCGTCCACCTCAAAACTCACTTCATAATACCACTTCGGGAACACCTCATAAAGCATCGAATCCACAACGGACACCGCCGGAAAGTCAATGCCCGTAATCCGCTCCAGGTCTTCCTCCGTGCGAAAGCACACACTTTCCGGCTTTCGGCTATCAGGTTGGAACGCCCCTATCCCTATACAAGTCATAAATCCCAAGAAAGCCGCCACCTCTCCCCCTACAACGTATCCTATTGAAAGAAGTATTCTCTTCCACGCTTTTTGCTCCCTTTTAAACGGTCTCCAGATAACGAGCAACAGCACGGGGGATATCACATACACCGCAACGCACACCACTTGCACCCACACACGCGGGTCTGCCAGCATCATCCTCACAGACACTATGGCTATAACCACGCATAGAACAACCGTGGCGGCCAGCTTTAGCAATTTTATTTTTCTCATTGAGTTTATTTTTAATAATTTGTCCATCCTTTGTTTCTCCCCTACAACATATCCACACCCCCCCATCTTTTCTTTTTACTCTGACTCTGTCTGTTTTGGAAGGGCACTAGCACATATCTTGTCAAAAGCTTCCCTCACATTTTGATGGGAGTGAAAAAACATATTCAAGTTTGCCTCCAAATATGCTTTACAATCGGGAATATGGCTAGTAAAATATACCGCTCTATGGCTATGCAACACCAGATACCCGTTTTCTCTATCTATCGTATAAAAAGTTGTAATTGGTCCAAGGCGATTTGCCTCATTAATGGCTAACTTTAATCGCTCCACATCTTGGTCGTCCTGCTCTAGCCAACTCCATGCAAAATCAGAAATTCCAATAACAGCCTTATCGTCTCTCACGCCAACCACAAATTCTTCCCCTTGATACTTAAAGCGGATGGTAACTTTGTCTGTCTCATCATTTACCTCATACTGGCAACCCACCTCTTCCAATGTCTTCTTCAACAGATTTACTGGCAAATTATATTCTTGACTGACGGCATCGTCAACCTCTCTATTCATTTTATCATAATCTGTCTCTTTCTTTTTATCTTTCCCTAAAGCATATCCCACCTTACCCGCGATATAGGCCACCGCAAACAATATTAAACCTATCCATTTAAATTCCATAAATCCGCTGTTTTATCATTATAAGTACAAAACAAAGATGTCTCGATATTCCATTTTACCGTCTCCCCACACGCCATACTACAAGCGCTTGCCAACGCGGCATAGACTAACGTTTCAAACGCCCTGTATGTCTCATCCTTTTGGGGCACTTTCCGAACGGCCACATTTGCCGCAGTCAACGCCTGTCCATATTCTTCCTGGTACAGGTAGGCCACAGCCATCCATGCCCAGACATACCCGTTGCCGGGATTTTCCTCCAACTCTTTACCCAGGTATTCAAAAGCCTCCTCCATGTTTTCGTTTTGCACGGCCTCAACCCCACGGTTGTAGTTGTACGTGTCCGGGCGTTTTACTTCACGTGCCGGCAGGGCGATGGCAACTCCCATCAACCCAATGAGTAAAATGACAAGTCTTTTCATATTATAAAGCATTTATAAGAACATGCCGTCAGGACAATGCTCTTGTTGTTTGTATTATTTATATCAATCAGCATTTGTACTCGCATTACCAGCATGGCATCCTATGAAAAGCACACCAGCAGCACACTGGCTGTTCCTGCAACCAATGCGATGATGCCGCCTGCAATGAGCCTGCCAAGCTTTCGCCGGGGTTTTACCCATTGCGCAAGCATGTAATTGAACGCCAATATGAACACGAAGCCCAACACATAAATGATGAGGTTCACCACCGCATATGTCACACCTAACCACTGCGCCAAGTCAGTCAAGTCATGCACGCACTTGTTGAACGTGGCAGCGATCTCGCCCGGAACGGAGGACAAATGATACGAGGATATGAAGTACCCGGTACAAAACGCATAAAACATTGTGTACAGAATGGAAGTCACCAGTCCTGCCACCCATTTGGCTTCATGTCCATCTACCCGTACGCGCTTCAACAAATGGCATAAAATGGGCAACGTAGAAAGTGTACAGATAACGGGCCACACATAACAACACATCACAATGGACACCTCGTAATAATCAAGACCGAGCAAAGTACCCACCCAGTATAAACAACCGCACAAGATGCCAAATATGATTTTCCAACCGGTACCGTCTCTCCACAAGTCATGAAACGTAGGGTCAATATGCTCCACCTCCTCGGCATACGTGATGATGACAAAATCATGGTCTTTCACAAAGTTTTCATACGCCTTGGGAGCCAGGTCACGAGCCACTTCGCACAAGTTGAACCGCCCCCAGTACACGTACCCCACCACCGGGCGGGCAGCACAATCTTTAAATCCTTTCGCTTCAAACAGGTAATTGCATACAGTTGCAAAATACCGGGCATACCCCACACAATTGGCCTTGCCATTGAACAAATCGTTGCGTTCGGCAAACTCCAGCTTCTTGCCCGTTATCTCCAAAGCCGCCTCTGCCACCTCGCGTTCATGGGCAATGCAACCCGCCACACTGTCGAACATCAGCCTTTCCACAGGAGTCAATGCTACGGGAGTGTTGGGCCTATCTGCTTTCCATACCAACCGCATGGGGGAAACTACCGCATAATACATTCCGCAGAGCGCAGCAACTGCCACCAGGGCGATGCTTACGATTCTGGATGTTTTGTTCAAAAGCAAAGGTTTTATTCGGCCTGTTGTTCCTTGAATTTCTTTAATTTGTCATCGTGCACCACATACGTTTTCGACAAGCTGTCATGCCAATTCCATCCCATTATATATGAAATGTGGTCAAGGGGTATAAATCGGCACAAAGTGCGTATGAGGATGCTCTTCGAGGCGAGAGCCTCTCCCCGCTCATCCACCACGCTCGTCTTTAATATCCGCTTCCCTAACGTTTTATGGCCGTCCGCACATTCCAAGACAATATAATACAGAAATATAAGAGCACTACAGAGCATATTTACGTTTACAACATTTCCCGCAGCTTCGGCAAATGACAACACGACCATGGCAATGATAACGATGACAACAGAATCAATGATATATCCCAACAACCTTATCCCCATACTGGCTTTTATACTTTCTATGTCTATGCTGGTATCTTTTTGCTCAAACACTTCACCAGGCTTCTTCTCAAAGGCAACGCCTCGTTCGCCCAATACTTCTTCGGCTGCGGCAATGGCATCCGCCACGTAATCCGTCCGCTTTACATTCAGGAGTTGCAGCAACTCTTCATCCGAGTGCTGCCGCATTACGTCTAAAAATGGATTGTTTTTCATAATTAAGTAATTTACCTTACTTATTAGTGTTCACTGATATTGTTGTCGTATGCCTGGATTACATATTTCCTCCATTGGTTCTTGCCTACGTCAAGCATATAGTCAAGGAAACTCGCTATTTCGCTAATTGTATTCAGAAGGTCGGCATCACTCATACGTGGATATTGTTTCAGAAGGGATATTTGTTTCCATCTGTCTACGATTTTGCTGAACGGTTCTTCTACGTCTCCAAATAAATCGAAGTCAAGATTTTGAAGGAATTTCCACAAGTTTGTTGCCAAGGTTACGCTCGTTTCTTCTTTCAGGGTTACATGGCTACCATGCGATTGATAGAATACCAATCCGTTATTTATTTCATAGGCACGGCTTTTTATAGAATCAAATGCTTGACTTGCATCATTTGCGTACATAATTGTCCAATATACGGCGTTCAGCCTGTTCTTTTCATTTTCATCCAAGTTCTGCCATAGAAACTTATAAATTTCCACATCCAAATCACTCCATCTTTTGAATATGGGTTCTAGATATTCATCCTGCAAGGCAATCGGCTCATCGGCATCTGAATATAGTTTGCCATCGTATATGAAATGTGTGACATCTACAGCCTTGGTTTTAATTTGATTCAAAAGCCTCCAGTCGTCAACGCCTTGCTGGTACTGCAAAATCAGGTTGCGATTAGCTTCCGTAAACGGATTTTTCACTCGCTCTGTCTTTGTTAAATCCTCATCGTCAAGCAATGCGAAACTGTGTATCCGTTTTTCAATGAATACAGACAGGAAGAAGTGGCTGAGCTGTTCTCCGTAGTCATTTGTAAAGGATGTTTCAAAATCATTCAGACTCATGGCCGACACTTTTTGCCAATCAACAGGCTCTTGAAGGTTGGCGGCAATGAAGCGTTGGCGCATTTCTCCTACAGCATCGAGCGTTTCCACGCCTACCAGTTCGGCTGGGTCGTTATTGTCAGCTTTATCATCGGCACTGATGCATTGCCGTGCATTGTCTATTCGTTCATACAATGTAGGATGTGTGTTCCAACCATCAACGATAGAAATTTTGGAAGGGAATTTAGCACTGTCACCTATGGGCGCATCAAGCATACCGTCCTTATCAACACGCAATCCGTCGCTTTTTGAGAATTGCCCGTAAACAAAGACATATCCTTGCCAGTATCCCGGCACATAATGCTCTTTACTCAAAGTGTCGGCTATTACGTTTTCATAAGCTGAAAACCTGTTTGACAGGATGTCGAGCTTGCACAAGGATGAGATAAACGGCTTTGCGCCGACAATCTTACAGGCTACAGAGTCGGCCTCAAACTCCATATAGCGTGAAAGACTTCTATTCTTTTTCTCTATCCAGTTATAAAAGGATATGGTTCTCTTTGTTATAAAAGAGATGGGATACACAGCCAAATGCCAGTACCACGCATAATCCTCCTTGCTTCTTGCTATCGCATCTTTCTGCTGTTGCTTTTGAGCATATTCAATCATCGTGTGGATAATAAGCATCAAACGATAGGTTATCGTTCCGATACGCATTGATTGCTGGGAGAAATGCCCAAATTCATGGCTGAGTATGGCTTTCACTTCGGATATGCTCATGCCGTGCAGCAGTCCCGTTCCAACCACCAGATTTTTCCTTGCCGGAAAGAAAACAGACCAGATACTAGTGTTGTTGTAAAACACGCAGGCATTCACTTCCGGCGAAAGGTAAACGTGCTTCGGCATCTTGTTTCCCGTGGCACGTGCAACGTCACGTATCATAGAGAACAATCCGGGGCAGCTGCTTTCGTTAATTTCCAACCTGTTATCGTTTGATGACTTGGGAAAAATGAACAATGGTTTAATTAGGTAGAAGCCTATCTGAATGCAGAACCACCACATGGCTAACAAGAGTATCACTCCACCAATCAACGATCTTACACTGATATGCTCTAATCCTGAAAGATGATCTGGGATTGAAAGCGTTACCCAGCCTGCGCCTACAAGCAGTAAAAAACCGATGATTATCAATGCCACATAGTAAACGAGGAACAAGATCACTCTCGTCAGCACAACCATTCCTTCCCTCTTTATGTTACTACTTACGATCTCCGCTCTCATCTTATATTTAAGTTAAATATATTTTGTTTATTATGCAAGTAATTTTATCTCTTTTTTATTTCTTTTACAACCCCGATAGCATTAATTCGCACCTTAAATACACCATGACATTCTTTACAACAGTATTGATGCCATGATTTGCCCATAGCAACATTCACGCCTAAAATACCAGGAATCCCAGTTGCCATTTGAAGAAGTGCTCCTCCTACTACACTTGCTGCTGTCTCAATACTACGAGAAAACTTACCGTTAGTGGTTTTTGTTGTGTTGTAACTGCCACAATAAGGGCATTGAACAATAGTTGCCATGATAATTTTCTTCTTATAATTGTTATTTACCTTTAGATACCACAAAAACTGATTATATAAATGGTAAAACACGCTTATCAGGATACGTATATAGATGTGAACTATCTACCACACACTTTTTTAGCGGACTGTAATGAAAAAAATATCCCCCTCTTTTATCCCAATTATAGTCACAAATTCTTTTGATATAAACCTCGGAGGAATTGTATGGCACCAACTAGTAATTGCCCCCCATGCAACGATGTAAGAATCACCTTCGCTGGCAGAGGAATAAGTTACAAGAGTAACCACCGTACCACCAATACACCATAATGCCCCATAGAGCATGTTTTTGCTTCCAGCCTCCCTCTTTGCCTGTTTGATTTCTGCCTGTAGGTTTGCAATAATCACATCAGCATCTTCCTCTCTTAATCCTTTTTCCACCAGTATCTTTTTGGTTTCATGCCCGCTTTTCTTTCTTTCAAACATCAACTCGGCTGCGTATCTATAAATGCCATTCACAAACTCTTGCATTTCTTTCTCTTCGTTGTTCATATCTATCATCTTATTATCCATTTCTTTAAGCTTTTCTTCTTGTACAAACTCCTCATCGGGTTTCTTCTCAAAGACAACACCTCGTTCGCCCAATACTTCTTCGGCGGCAGCAATGGCATCCGCCACGTAATCCGTCCGCTTTACATTCAGGATTTGCAGCAACTCTTCATCCGAGTGCTGCCGCATTACGTCTAAAAATGGATTGGTTTTCATAAGTCAATATGGCCTTAAAAATTCTTACTCATCCCATAGCATCACCCTTCAGGCATGACAGATGAAAACTGATGTAAGGAATTGGGATGGTTGGTTGTGAAGGATAATGATTGTATTCCCGAACCATAGTTCTTCACTGCTATATTTATCAGAACCTGTGTTCTGTTTTCAGAGTACAGTATGATAGATTGCATTTTCGGGTCATACTTCCAATAATAGACAAGGGACTTTTCGCGGCCATCCCTGCATGGCGAAGTAATGATCAACTGGCCATTCCTATAGAATATCCAGGCATCACCTTTTTCAGCACCCTGCACATCGTTTTCAAGATACCAGCTTTTCTCCCACACCTGCTGCAATAAACTGATTGCCGGAACTATTTTCTTACGAGTTAAATTCACTGGCATCACTAGCAACATTATGGGAAGGATGCATAGAATCAACACTCCGCTAAAAATATCTGCGTCCCTAAATTCTACAAAATTCATCTCTGAAGAGATACCACAGAGAAGAAAACCCGCAAAAATTATGACAAACAGAAAAAGCAAGGCTTTCCACAACGTGGCAAACCAATCATCCAAATCAACTTTTTTCAAATAGTAATAATATCCCCCGCATACCATTATGGGATATAAGAAAGCAGCCAACACACTGATATCATTAATATCACCCTCGGACCAAGTAATCAGTAGCCCCCAAAAAGCAACCGAGCAAAAGATTACAGGCAAAAGAATGGATTGTATCTTTTTATTCCTGTAATAGGAATATCCGCTTTTCATAAGTTTTGTATATTTGAGTTTGTATTGGATAAAATTTTAAACCACAAGGGGTCAGAGGATGAAAGATGTTAGATTAGTTCCCGCAGATTGCGCAAACAGGTGCAGATTGCCACTTTCTACTTTTACCTTTCCTCTCTATCCCCCTATAGTTTATCATTTTGTCTTATCGCTTATTATCAGTTCCGAATATTAAAAATCATCTTTGGTTAGAAGCGGATTGTTTCTACTAGCTTCATAAAATCGTTAATACTATCATCTTCAACCTGCGTAGACGATATTACACAGCACTTACTTGTTTGAACATGAAGCAATAATCCGAAATGCCAGGTAATGGGTTGCTCCGTTTCATAGCGCACCGACTTCATATAAAAGGGATTTCCATTTACTTTCATCTTTTTCTTTTTTATTTCGACATATGGAATATCCTTTAAATCCTCATCTTGCCATTCATCCCAAGCTTCTTCGAAATATTTCATAGATTTTTTTTCGGAACCACTCACTGCCTGCATATACGTGTCATAAACACTTACTATCAGCATATTTATATTTTCAGACTCCAAATTAAAAACAGGCATTTCAGGAT
>CASFUX010000042.1 GCA_949297975.1 uncultured Bacteroidales bacterium | reverse complement strand
GTCAAACAGCAAACGATAATCCGTAAACGAGCCGGACAAGATGGCATACTCCAAAGGCACGCGCACCACTTCGTTGCCGCACAGCAACACGCTGTCCTCCGCCAAGGCCACTTCCAGACGGTCGTAGGCCGTGAGGCGCAGAGTTATCACACTGTCACAACCAGTCACCGTCTGCAAACTGTCGTAATACACGCCCGTCTCGGTCAGCTGCCTGCCGTTGAAATCGTAGTAAGGCTCCTTGTACAGGAAAAGCTCCGCCTCGGTCTGGATGGCAAACGTGTCGTGTACCGCCAAGTCCAGATACACCAGACTGTCACACCCGCAACGGGTCGTATCATCCAGCACTTGGTAAATGCCCGGCTTGGAATAAAGCACGTGATTATACTCGCTTTCATAAGCAGGGTCGCCCGCACACATGCTCACCTGCAAGGTGTCCACGTAAGGAACAAAAGGCGGGATAACCACTTTTTTCGTCACCGACTCGAAGCATTCGCCCGCGGCTATCATGGAGGTAAGGGTCACTTCATGCTCGCCCGGGCCGTCGAATTCAAGCATCAGGTCCTCGTCCGTGCTGATTTCACCATCGCCCCACGACCATTCAAAGTCCTCGCATTCACCGATGTCACCATCCTCTGTAGTCGTATAGCTGGTGTTTTCAAAATTCACCACCGCCTTGCAGGCATTATACGAAATGCGCGGGGTAAAGTCGCTGATGATGGTACGCGGTTCCACGGTAGCTTCCAACGTGAAAGAGCAAAGCCCGTTCTTGTAACTCAGTTCGCACACATACACCCCTGCATCATCCTGCCCCGGCTGGAAAGAGCGGGTGGTGCTGACAATATTGGAAGGGTCGCCTTTAGGATACCACTTGTAGGTATATCCATCCGGTGCCATAAGCGGTTGCGTAACCCCTCCTGAACACGAAGTACCGGTAATTTGCGCTTTGGCACACCCTAACGTGAAATAAGCATAAGCATAATGCCCGCCAAGGTCGCAGTCATAGGTGGTCAACCGTATTCTAATGCGGTCACCACCCTGTAAACCCATGTTGACCAAGTTCAACCCGAAGCCCGTCCAGTTTTTCCACTGCACATCGCCATGCCGGTTCCACGTGGCATCCGCCGTATTATCAGCTCCCGCGATGAAGTCCTCCGTGCCGCAAGTCGCATCAATCACTCGTCCTCGTTCGTCCAGTATTTCCAACGTGAACTTAGGTTGATCTTGCTCGTCATGGTTCGGGTCTTGCATCACCACGGCATAATTCAACAACAAGAGCACGGTCGATTCATCAATGACGTAATCATACGTCACGCTCTCGGCCTGCGCCCCTGTACCCCAATTGCCCAAGCGCACCGAAGCCTGGCTGCCTTCCGGTACCGTGGGTAGCTGATAACCGGTCCGCGCATCACGTTCCTCCCGATCCGAATGCACGGTAAGGTGGCTCGACTGTGCCCCCGGCCCGTCGTTCACCACCCCCTTGTTCAGATAAGGGTCGGCAAACGTGCCGTAAGTGGCCGTCACCGCATCCGATGTAATATCCAAATAGTCCAAGCAACCTATGATAATCTCATGCACATAAAGGTCGTTCAATATATACCAATTGCTCGTGGCTCCATCATAGCTACAATGCATCCGCACCCACACCGTGTACGAACCGGCTGCCAACTGAGGGATTTCAAGGAACGGGTCTGTCAAATCATTAAACTCATGCCAAGTCGCCCCGTCAAAGTAGCGCACATCATAGGTGGCATTCGTGGTAGAAGTCACATCGGTCACTTTGCCCGAGCCGTCCACCGCATCCATCAGGACTTTCCAACTCAACAAGGCCTTTTTATTATCGGTCGGTTCGTAAGACACTTCACCGATATACCCGCAGGAAGTGACACGCCCCACCTGCACGTTGTCGATGGCCGGACCATGCGTCGTGTTGCACGCTGCGCCGGTATCATTCATCCAAAAGAACAGCAGGCGAGCCGTGCGCCCCGTACCCGTCACCGTAAACGAACCCTTCTGCCAAGCGCCGGAATTATTCATCAACGTATCGGCCAGCACTTGCCCGCCCACCGTCCACGGCCGGGCATTCAGCTTCACATACGTGGGCAACGCCATAGTGGACGTGCCGCTGTAAGGCGGTTGGTTGGCCGCGCCCTGCGGGTCGAACCAGCACACATACAACTTGCCTTGCGTGGGATTAATCCATTCGAACGACACTTCATATACCTGCCTGGAGTCAAGTTGGAAATCTCGGTAAGCCGCCACATATCCCCCTTTTGCATCGTAGCCCGCCGTAGCTCCGCCATCGGGTGAAACGTACAAGCTGTTCGTGCCATAATTGCTCAAGGCCTGACCGATAACCCATTGGCTCGTATTGCTGCCTGATTCGAACACCCAATAGGCATTCTCCACCGCCTCCTCGAAACTGCAAAAATAAGGATCGTCCGCCACCGGCATCGGGGTCTGGGCATTTACGCCACCCCACCCCGCCACCAGGAGCACAGCAAACAAGAGCCCTTTCAGCCGAACAAACTTCATTTTCCTATACCTATATTATATATATATACGCTCATCACGCCCCACAAAGAGGAAAACACTTGACTGTGTAAGAAATAACCAAAATTTTATTTCAAACCATAACTTCCCCTTTCCAAAGGACAAAAATAAGAAAAACTCAAGTGATTATAATAAATTTAATACATTTTTTTTGAAAAACCTATTCTCAAGCCCATTTTCTCGCACTCAAAACACTGAAAAAGAACAAAAAAAACGAGTCAATGTCAACATCAACAGTCCACTGTATCGCAAAAGACCTTTGCGTCCTCTGCGCTCTTTGCGGTTAGAAAACAAAACATCCTCGGCGTTTTTCCACGAACTATAGAAAACCGACAAAGAAACTATAGGACGTTCGTCAGGAAACTATAGGACGATGACCAAGATACTATAGTTTGTTTTCGGGTTTGCAATAGGATGTTCGATGTTGGGTAAGAATGCATTAAGCCGAAAAATCGTCAAATGTTAACAAAGAAACTATAGGACGATGGGAAAGAAACTATAGGACGATGACCGGGAAACTAGTAGGGGGATTCAGCTACGAGTTACAAGCTACGAGCTACAAGTGCGGGCGTGTAGGGGCGAAAAATCTTTCGCCCTTTCGCGTTCATTCAAGGCCAACAGCCTTGGGGCGTTCAGCGTAGGGCAACGCCTTACGGAAAAGGGTGACACAATGTAGAGACAAGGCATGCCTTGTCGCCACAACATGGTCGGCACAAAAGTACACAAAATGCAACGAATAAGGTGGTGAAAAATCTGAAATCTGCGTTTATCTGCGAAATCTGCGGGAAACCATCTTCTATTTTCGTTTTTTTAATGTACCTTTGCGCACCATTGGAAAAAAATGGTAAACCACGGTGGCACAGAGGTTATGTGCGGCAATAATGCAGAGGCAAGGAGTAAGAGGCAAGAGGTAAGAACCTATCTGCGAAATCTGCGGGAAACAATACAGAGGCAAGAAATAAGAGGCAAGAGGCAAGAACCTATCTGCGGGAAACAATCTGAAATTTGAAATTTGAAATAAACCTATAGCGACTGACTGACTGACAAATATGGAATTTTCAAAAAATCTCTTCACGACCGAAAGCGTGGCATCCACCTTGATTTTCTTGTGCATGGCCGCTTTCATAGGCGTTCTAATCGGGAAAGTGCAGGTGGCGAAAATCAAGGTGGGCATTGCCGGGGTGCTGTTCAGCGGCCTGCTCATCGCCCACCTCGGCGCACCTATCGACGGGCATGTGCTGCACTTCGTCCAGGAATTCGGGCTGATATTGTTCGTCTATAGCATCGGTATCGACATGGGGCCACGCTTCTTCTCCTCGTTCAAGCGGGACGGACTTACCCTCAACCTGCTGGCGACCGGCATCGTGCTGAGCGGCTTCGTCATCGCCTACCTCATTTACCGGTTTGCCGACCTGCCCTCGTCGGTGGTAGTCGGCATCTTGAGCGGGGCCGTGACCAACACGCCGAGCTTGGGGGCTGCGCAATCGGTGCTGGCCGAGCAGGGCATGTCCACAGCGGAAACGGGGATGGCCTACGCCATGGCTTACCCCTTCGGTGTCATCGGCATCATCTTGACCATGTTGCTGGTGCGGCTGTTTTTCCGCATCTCGGTGGATAAGGAAGTCAAGGAATATGCCGACACCCTGGGCGGCGGAGACACCCAACTGCAAAACGTGGAAATCACGGTGACCAATCCCAACCTGATTGGGCAGGACATCGACCACATCATCCACATCATGGACAGCGAACTGGCCGTGTCGCGTATCCGCCGGAAGAACGGGCGCGAAGTCATCGCCTCGGGACCGGAAGTGCTGCAAGAGGGCGACATCCTGTACGGCGTGTCATCGCTGAAGCTGATTGACAACCTGAAAATGAAAATAGGCAACGTGCGGGTGCTGGACAAGGTGGAAGTGACCGGGCCGCTGGCCGCCATCAACGTGACGGTGACCAAACGCAACATCACGGGCAAGACCATCGAACAGGTGGGCATCTACCGCCGCTACCCGGCCAACATCACCCGCATCTACCGCAACGGGATGAAGATATTGCCCACGCTGCACACCACGCTGGAACTGGGCGACACGGTGAAAATCGTGGGGAAAAAGGACGTGCTGGACGACGTGCGCCAGGAACTGGGCGACTCGCTCAAGGAACTGGCCAAGCCGAACATCAGCTCCGTGTTCCTCGGCATCTTCCTCGGCATCATCCTGGGCAGCGTGCCCATCTTCCTGCCGGGACTGCCCGCTCCCGCCAAGCTGGGGCTGGCCGGGGGACCGCTCCTGGTGGCCATCCTGCTGGGATATAAAGGACGCATCGGGCGGGTGAACTTCTACATGACACCGGGTGCCAACCTGTTCATGCGCGAACTGGGCATCATCCTCTTCCTGTCGTGCGTGGGTCTGCTGTCGGGCGGGCAGTTCGTGGAGACCATCATGAACGGCGGCGTGCGCTGGATGCTCTACGGCGCACTCGTCACCTTCGTGCCCATCATGCTGGCGGCCGTCATCGGACGGCTGCTGAAGCTCAACTACCTGAAGATATGCGGCTGCATCGCCGGGTCGATGACCGACCCCCCTGCATTGGAATTTGCCAACAGCATCGCCCCCGTGCAGGCACAGTCCACCGCCTATGCCACGGTATACCCTCTCACCATGTTCCTGCGGGTGCTGCTGGCGCAGATATTTGTCATCATCACGTTATAGATTTTGGTACGCGAAGACGGAAAGACGCGGAGACCTTTATCCAAGAAAGACTGTGCGTTTTTCCGTCATCACATACTAATCACTAATCACTAATCGTTGAATATGCTTTCTCCCGAAACCCTTTGCGTGCAAGCTGGTTGGAAACCCGGCAAGGGCGAACCCCGCGTATTGCCCGTATACCAAAGCACCACATTCAAATACGACACCAGCGAGCAGATGGCCCGCCTCTTCGACCTGGAAGACGAAGGCTACTTCTACACCCGGCTGCAAAACCCCACCTGCGATGCGGTGGCGGCCAAGATAACGGCACTCGAAGGCGGCGTGGCCGGGATGCTCACCTCCAGCGGGCAGGCGGCCAACTTCTACGCCGTGTTCAACATCTGCCAGGCGGGCGACCACCTCGTAAGCTCCTCGTGCATCTATGGCGGCACGTACAACCTCTTCGCCGTGACGATGAAGAAACTCGGCATCAGCGTCACCTTCGTAGACCCCGATGCCAGCGAGGACGAGATAGCCGCCGCCTTCCGCCCCGAGACAAAAGCCCTCTTCGGCGAAACCATTTCCAACCCCACGCTGGAGGTGCTCGACATAGAGAAATTCGCCCGCGTGGCACACCGTCACGGCGTGCCCCTCATCGTGGACAACACCTTCCCCACGCCCATCAACTGCCGCCCCTTCGAATGGGGAGCCGACATCGTGACGCACTCCACCACCAAATACATGGACGGGCACGCCGTGTCACTTGGCGGTGCCATTGTGGACAGCGGCCGGTTTCCCTGGACGGAACATGCCGACAAGTTTCCCGGCCTGTGCACGCCCGACGAGTCGTACCACGGCCTGACCTACACCGAGGCCTTCGGGGAAAAGGCCTACATCGCCAAGGCCAACGCCCAACTGATGCGCGACCTCGGCAGCGCACAGTCGCCGCAAAACGCCTTCCTGCTCAACTTAGGACTGGAAACGCTCCACCTGCGTATGCCCCGGCACTGTGCCAACGCCCTGGCCGTGGCCGAATACTTGTCGCGGCACGACCAGGTGGCCTGGGTCAACTACAGCGACCTGCCGGGCGACCGCTACCATGCCCTGGCGCAGAAGTACCTGCCCAACGGCTCGTGCGGGGTGGTCACTTTCGGCCTGCGGGGCGGACGCGAGGCTTCGCTGCGCTTCATCGACTCGCTGCGGCTGGCCGCCATCGTCACCCACGTGGCCGATGCCCGCACCTGCGTGCTGCATCCCGCCAGCCACACCCACCGCCAAATGACCGACGAGCAGCTGCTCCAAGCCGGTGTGCGCCCCGACCTCATCCGCTTCTCTGTGGGCATCGAGAATGCCGACGACATCATCGCCGACATCGAGCAGGCACTCAAGCCACAGATACCCTAAGGGAAGTTATACCATATAATATTAGACAACACGGCAAGCGCGGATGAACACAAACCCATCCGCGCTTGTCGCATTTCCTCAGGGGAGTAGGGAGCGGTTACTATTGGAGCGGGGATGCATCGAGCTTTGGGAGAGAGTCTCCCTGGCTTTGGGAGAGAGTCTCCCTGGCTTTGAGAGAGAGTTTCCCCGGCTTTGGGAGAGGGTCTCCCCGGCTTTGGGAGAGAGTCTCCCCGGCTTTGGGAGAAGGTCTCCCTGGCTTCGGGAGAGGGTCTCCCAAGATTTGAAATAGTCCCGGCACAGCTTAAAACCTATCCCCCAGCCCTTTGTACTTTATACTTTCCCCTTTATACTCCCCCTCTCTTCCCTCAATCTATCTCAAATCCCAGTTCCGCCCGCAGTTTGGTCAGGGCGGGGTTCTTGGTGGCCATGTGACGATATTTGTCCTCGGGCGTGAGCAACTTGGTGGCCTCCTGCACCTCCTCCATGCGCAGGCGCATGTCCACCTGCGAATTGCCGAGGCGGGAACGGAGGAACGCCAGCAGGTCGTGCTTGTAGCCGTTCAACTCGCGCTCCTGCATGGAGTTGGAGATGCGTAGTTCGAATGCGGACGTACCGGCGATGCGCACCGGTTCGTTGGTGTTGATGTAACTGATGAGCCGCTTCTCCTCGGGCGGCACGTGGGAGGCGAAGTCGTGCCAGGCCGTGCGCAGTTCCTCATCGCTGAAATCGCGGTCGGGCACGGCAGGACGGTCGGGCTGCGCCTGTTGCCCTTGGGCAGACGCGGAGGCGGCGGGCTTCGTGATGGAGATGCTCACCGGCCTGTGGGGGTTGGGCGACGGGGCAGGACGCGAGGAAGCCTCCCGCTTCGCCGTCGGAGGCGGGGCGGGGCGGGATGCTGACGCAGGGGCAGGAACGGGCTGCGGGGATGCCTGGGTGGGACGAGGTTGTGCGGCAGCAGGTTGCACGGGCGCGGCGGGCGGTTGCGGGGCGGGCGGCGCATCGTCAGGGACTAACGACTTTTTTTTTTCAGGGGACAATTGGCACAGGCGGATAAGCGTAAGCTCCACCAGCAGGCGTTTGTTGCGGCTGATGCGGTAGTTGAGGTCGCAGTCGTTGGCCAGTTTCAAGGCTTGGAACAGGAAATCCACCGGACAAGCAGCGGCCTGTGCCTTGTACCGCTCACGGATGTCCGCCCCCACCTCGAGCAGCACCACCGTCTGCGGGTCCTTGCACACCAGCACGTCGCGCAGGTGGGCGGCCAGCCCGGTGACGAAGTGCTGCGCCTCGAAGCCCTTTTCCAATATTTCGTTAAATATCAACAGCGAGCGGCTCACGTCGCCTGCGAGGAAGGCCTCCACCAGGCGGAAATAGTATTCGTAGTCCAGCACGTTGAGGTTGGTTATCACGTCCTGGTACGTGATGCGGTTGCCACTGAAGCTCACTATCTGGTCGAAGATGGAGAGCGCGTCGCGCATCCCGCCGTCGCTCTTCTGGGCGATGACGTGCAGGGCGTTCTCATCGGCCTCCACCCCCTCCTGCCGCGCCACGTACTGGAGGTGCGCCACGGTGTCAGCAATGGTGATGCGGTTGAAGTCGTATATCTGCGTGCGTGAGAGGATGGTGGGGATAATCTTGTGCTTCTCGGTGGTGGCCAGGATGAAGATGGCGTGCGCGGGCGGTTCCTCCAGCGTCTTGAGGAAAGCGTTGAAAGCCCCTTGCGACAACATGTGCACTTCGTCGATGATGTACACGCTGTAACGCCCCACCTGAGGCGGGATGCGCACCTGGTCGATGAGGTTGCGGATATCGTCCACCCCGTTGTTCGAGGCCGCGTCCAGCTCGTGGATGTTGTACGAACGCTGCTCGTTGAAGGCCACGCACGACTCGCACTCGTTGCACGCCTCGTAATCGGGCGTGAGGTGCTGGCAGTTGATGGTCTTGGCGAAGATGCGCGCACAAGTGGTCTTGCCCACGCCACGCGGACCGCAGAAGAGGTAGGCGTGCGCCAGGTGGTTGTTTTTGATAGCGTTCTTCAACGTGGCGGTCAGAGCCGACTGCCCCACCACCGAGTTGAACGTGGAGGGGCGGTACTTGCGGGCGGATACTATGAAATTGTCCATCTTCCTTTATTAAATAATGGGACAAAGATACGAAAAGGAGAGCGAAGGGGAACGCAATTGACGCAAATTATGCGAATGACCGCCAATGCTCCTTGCCTCTTACTCCTCACTCTTACCTCTTACTCCTCACCTCTTGCCTCTGTATTTGCGGTTAAAATAATGCGGTTAAATGGGAAAAATGCGTACCTTTGTCCCGCATACAAAGGACATGCCCCGTCTCAATCAAATATGGAAACGCGTGAAGCCCGTCGCCCTCAACAAATACGTGCTGGTGCTGGTGGGGTTCGGCGTGTTCATCACCTTCTTCGACCAGCACAACCTCATCAGCCGTTGGCGCACGGGGCAAAACATCAAGCAGTTGAAGCGGGAAATCACCCATTACCGGGACGAGATAGAAAACAACAAGCGGAAGATGCAGGAACTCCAGTCCAGCGACGAGAACCTGGAAAAATTCGCCCGCGAGCAATACCTGATGAAGAAAAAGGACGAAGACATCTTCATCATCGACGAATAAACGCCATCCCCCGATGGCAGAATAAGGAGGACACTATCATGGCAAAGGAAAAGACAATACGGTTCATCCTGGTGTGCGGCGCGGTACTCACCGTGGCCGGGGCGGTGATGCAGATAGCCGGGCTGGCCTGTGCCCCCTACGTGTTCACGACAGGCGCGGCACTCATCATCTACCTGCATCTGCGCAGCGTGTGGGAGGCCTCCTACGTGGATACCGCACGCATGCGCCGGTTGCTGCGCATAGGCTTCATCGCCAGCACCATGCTGGTGATATCCAGCTGCCTCATGTTCCTCGGGTCCAACTCGTGGGTCGCCTTCCTGCTCATCTACGCCGTGGTGACGCTCTACCTCTCGTTCCGGGCCGGGTAGTAGGAGGATGTGTCAAAATGGGATTTAGCACACGGATAACACGGATTATACAGATTATCACAGATTTCTTATTTCAACAATCCTTGACAATCAATGGTATTTAAATCCGTATAAATCCGTCTTATCTGTCTCATCCGTGT
>CASFUX010000041.1 GCA_949297975.1 uncultured Bacteroidales bacterium | reverse complement strand
CCATGCCCAGCATGTTCATCTGCGAGAGCTTCAGCTTCAGCGAACTGGAGGGCAACATCCAGACGAACATGCGGCCGAAGATGTCTTTCTGCACGGCTGGTTTATTCACTTTTTTCAACACGTTCAATCCCCAGAAGGTAAAGAATATAGACACCTTCTGACCCGTGGCGGCCGCTCCGTTGGCCAAAACAAAAGTCGCAAGCGCCTTGTCCAGGTCGTCGCTGAAGAGGATCAACGTCTTTCCGCGACCACTTTTTCCGCCATTTTCGGCCTCACAAACGCCATTTCCCTTCTCCAAAAGCAAGGTATAGCGGCCTTTCGACTCCGATTTTTCAATCAGTCGGTTGCCGGTGGTGTGGCACCAGGCCGAGGCGTCGCGGGCAAAACCGGCATCGGTAGCCACCACTTCCACGCGCTGGCCGGGCACGGCGGCGTCCATCGCCTCCTTGACCTTCATGATGGGGCCGGGGCATTGCAGGCCGCAGGCGTTGATGCGCACCACGGGGCGGTCGCACACGCACGACGCATTTTCAGCCTCTCTGTGCGACGCGGACGGCTCGCGGGTACAAGAACACGCCTCGGTAGGCAAAACGGGCGCTACGGCCGCGGAATAGGTCTTGTAGCCGCCAATCAGGTTGCGCACGTTGGTGTAGCCGTGCCCCATCAGGATGCGTTGCGCCAGATAGCCGCGCAAACCCACGGCGCAGAACACCACGACGGGACGGTCCGCCGGCACTTCAGACAGGCGCTGGCGCAGGTTGTCGAGGGGAATGTTCACGGCGCCAGGGATGGTGCCGAAGGCAAATTCCTCGGGCGTGCGGGTGTCGATGAGCACGAGGTCGTCTTTCTGCGCCGCCAGCTCGCGCCAGGTGATGGCGGGCATGGCTCCGCTCAGCAGGTTGGAGGCCACATAGCCGGCGATGGCGACGGGGTCCTTGGCCGACGAGAAGGGCGGCGCGTAGGCGTGTTCGGTCTCCACGAGGTCGTACACCGTTCCGCCGTGCTTGATGAGCTGGGCAATCTGGTCGATGCGCTTGTCCACGCCCTCGTAGCCCACGCACTGGGCGCCGTAGAGGCGGCCCGTCTTGGGGTCGAAGGTCAGCTTCAGCGTCAGGGGCAAGGCGTCGGGATAGTAGCCGGCGTGCGAGCCGGAGTGGGTCACGGAGCTCAGGTAGTCCATGCCCAGCTGTTTCAGGCGCTTGGCGGCCAGACCGGTGGAGGCCACGGTGAGGTCGAACACCTTGGCGATGGAGGTGCCGATGGCGCCCTCGTAGGCGGTGACGTTGCCCAGGGCCATGTTGTCGGCCACGATGCGTCCCTGCCGGTTGGCGGGGCCGGCCAGATAGTTCAGCCAGGGCTTGCCCGTCAGCGGGTGCGGGAACTCGATGGCGTCGCCCACGGCATAGATGTCGGGGGCAGAGGTCTGCAGGTACTCGTCCACCCAGATGCCGCCCGTTTCGCCCAGCTTCAGGCCCGCCTCCTTGGCCAGAGCCGTGGCGGGACGCACGCCGATGGAGAGCAGCACCATGTCGGCCTGCAGGGTCTTGCCGCTCTTCAGGAAGACGGTGAGACCCTCGTCAGTGCGGCGGAAGCTGGTGACGCCCTCCTCCAGGTAGAGGCCCACGCCCTTCTCCACGAGGTGCTGGTGCACGGGAGCGGCCATGGAGTAGTCGATGGGAGCCATCACCTGATTGCCCATCTCGACCACGGAGACGGCCACGCCGGCGTGGTGCAGGTTTTCGGCCATCTCCAGCCCGATGAAGCCCGCGCCCACCACCACGGCACGACGCACGCGCTTCTCCGCCAGATAGGCCTTGATGCGGTCGGTGTCGTCCACATTGCGCAGGGTGAAGATGCCCTCCTCGCCGATGCCTTCGAGGGGCGGACGCACGGGCGTGGCGCCGGGCGAGAGGAGCAGCTTGTCGTAGGTCTCCTCGTAGGTGGTGCCGTCGGCACGGCGCACGGTCACGGTCTTGCGGGCGGGGTCGATGGCCACGGCCTCGTTCTCCACGCGCACGTCGATGCGGAAGCGCTGCCCGAACGACTGGGGCGTCTGCACCAGCAGCTTGGCGCGGTCTTCGATGACGCCGCCGATGTAGTACGGCAGGCCGCAGTTGGCGTACGAGATGTATTTTCCCTTCTCCAGCAGGATGATGTCTGCCGCTTCGTCCACTCTCCTCAGTCGGGCGGCGGCGGTCGCTCCGCCTGCCACACCCCCAATAATCAGGTATTTCATAACGTTTCTTGTTGTTGGGTTTTCGTTGTTGTTTTCGGTTTCACGCCGCAAAGAAAAGCATAATTTCCGAGAAAACATAATTTCCAATGGAAAATTTATCAAAAAAGATATTATTTTCTTTTGGAAAGCATTGTTTTGCGGGGAGGAAAGCACCGTTTTGCGGGGCAGGAAGCGATGTTTTGCTGAGAGAGGGAACATATCCTCGCCGGTACGCGGCGGGCGGCGGCAACGTATCTACCTGCACAAGGATGTGCCTATCGGTTCAGGGAAGATGGCTGCATGAAAAAAACGCTGAAAACGCTTCTACTGAATTCAGGAAAAGAAAAAGACGATGACAAATGACAGATGACAGATGACAGTTAGTTCAAATTGATTTTCACACACCCGACAGGAAAGAAAGTGTTAAATAATTTAATACT
>CASFUX010000040.1 GCA_949297975.1 uncultured Bacteroidales bacterium | reverse complement strand
ATCCCGGATCGGGTCATGGGATTCGGGATTCCCTCCCCCTCCTCCGCTTGCCTTGGATGGTCATTCATTTGCGGGTGCTTCCCGCCACATGGTATTTCCCGTGGTATTTGTCGTGGTATTTCTAAACGGCATGGTATTTCTTATGGTATAAAGAAATACCACGCCGTTTTTTTTGGTGGTAAACTCCGTTCCGACTACCTTTGACTACGGAAAACCTCTGGTATTCGCCTCTTCCCATCGCTAAGTTCGCCCCCGGGCTTCCTATATCGGCAAATTTCATCCACACACATATATTATAATATGGACAAGTCGCAGGTGGAACTGCTTATTCTGTCAATTACTAACCATTTAAATAAACGTATATGAAAAAAGAACTTTTATTTCTGGCAGCCCTCTGCCTGGCCTCTGTGCAGGTACAAGGGCAAACGACCGTAGCCTCCGGCAACTGCGGCCCGACAGGCAACGAAACCGCCGTTACTTGGCGACTGACCAGCGACAGCGTTATGACCATTTCCGGCACAGGCGCCATGCAGGGCTACATTCAACTCAACGACAGACCTTGGGACAGTTACAGCACCCGCATTAAGACCTTGGTGGTGGGCGAGGGCATAACCGCTCTGGGATTAGGAACGTTCATGACCTTCACGAACCTGACGAGCGTGACCCTGCCGAGTACGCTCACGACCATTGGAACCTCGGCGTTCAACGCATGCATCAACCTGCCGGAAATAACCATTCCAGACAAGGTTACGAGCGTTGGAAACAATGCGTTCGCCGGCTCGAAGCTGACGAGCATAACGTTCCCAAGCACGGTTACGAGCATTGGCGACGGTGCGCTCGGCAACTGCGCCAGTCTAAGGTCCGTATTTGTCCTGTCGACCACGCCGCCTAAATTGGGCAGCAACACCTCTTTGGGCAGTAATCCAAGCACGCGCGTTTACGTTCTGAACTCCAGATTGGCTGACTACCAACAAGCCTGGAGCGACTTGTCGGCTACCCTGGTGGGGATCATAGCTAGCGGGGACGGAAAAGACGGCGATTGGAGCTGGGTGATCGGCAGCGACAGCGTGCTCACCATTTCCGGCACGGGCAAGACGAGCGACTACACCTCCGCCAGCGGCGACATCGTGCCTTGGTACAACCACCGCCTCAGAGTGAAAACCGCGGTGGTGGAAACGGGTATAACGGAGTTGGGCAGCCACTCGTTCTACAACCACGCTAACCTGACAAGCGTGAGCCTGCCGGGCACGCTCAAGCTCATAGGCACCTACGCGTTCCGCAATTGCTCGAAGCTCCCTGCCATATCGCTGCCCGCGAACTTGAAAACTATAAGCGCGCAAGTCTTTAATGGATCCGGCGTGACGAGCATACACATTCCGGCCAGCGTTACGACCATTAGCACAGCGGCGTTTAACGATGCCGAGAGCCTGGCCACCCTGACCGTGGCCGCGAGCAACACGGCCTACACGGCCGAGGGCAACGTGCTCTACAACAAAGACAAGACCACGCTGCACACATGGCCCGCCGGCATACCCTACGTCGAGGTGTACACGCTGCCCGAAACGGTTACGGGGATAGAAAGCAACGCCTTCCGCAACGCCAAGATAGGCTACTTGGTGCTGCACGACGGCATGAAAATCGGCTCAGTGCCCTACGGGCTCAGTGTTTGCCGCCACATTCAAGGCGTAACGCTGCCCTCCAACGCCACGGCGTTAATGACCGGCGCCTTACAAAACGCCCCCCTGCGCAGCTTAACCCTGCCGAGCAGCATAAGGAGCCTTAGCTACAACTCCTTGTCCTACCTGGCGTATCTGCGCCACCTGATTTCGCTGCCCACCACGCCGCCCACGGCACAAAGCAACACGTTCACCAGCACGGCCAAGCGAGTTTACGTTCCGTCGGGCAGCGTGAGCGCCTACCAAGCCGCCAACTACTGGAAGGACTTCGAAATAACAGGCATAGTGGCCAACGGCACTTGCGGCGACGGGCTGACATGGATCCTCGGCGCGGACAGCACGCTCATCATTTCGGGCTACGGCGCCATGGACAACTACTCGGCTACCTCCATACCTTGGCTCGCCAATCGCGCCGGCATAAAGCAGGTGGTTGTGGAAGACTTTGTTACAAGCATAGGGGATTACGCCTTCTACAACATGCCCAATTTATCGTCGGCCGACTTGGGCGAGCGCATACTCACCATAGGGGCCAATGCCTTTGCCAACTGCTCCGGCCTGACCGAGATAACCATTCCGGCCAGCGTGGCCGCCATAGGGGCCGACGCCTTTGCCCAGACGGGCATCACCGCCATAACGGCCTTGCCCACCACGCCGCCCTCGATAGAGGAGAACACCTTTGCCGGCGTGCCCGCCGATATTGACCTGACCGTTCCGGCAGAGAGCGTGGAGGCTTACGGCAGAGCCATGGGCTGGAGCGCCTTCGGCAACCACACCTCGATTTTGGGTCGTGGCGTTTGCGGCCTCATGGCCGAATGGCAACTCACCGACGACGGCATAATGCGCGTATACGGCTCGGGGACCATGAGCAACTACAGCAACAACGGCATGCCTTGGAGAGACCTCCGCGACCAAATAAGAACCCTCGTGGTGGAAGAAGGCATAAGCATGATTGGCTACTACGCGTTCCAGAACTGCGACAGCCTGACCACCGTAACGCTGCCGAGCACGCTCAAGCGCATAGGCCAATACGCGTTCCAAGACTGCGACAACCTGGACCTGACCCTGCCCGATGGGATAACCATCATAGACATGTACGCGTTCCTGAACTGCCCCAAACTGACCGCCACGCTGCCGAGCACCCTCAAGGAATTAGGCACCCGAGCGTTTCAGGGCACCGCCGTCGCGAGCGCGCACATCCCTGCCGGCCTAACCACCACCATGGGCGACGCCCCCTTTGCCGACTGCCAAAACCTGACGGCCATCACCGTAGACGCCAACAACCCGAAATATACGGCCCAAGACGGAGTGCTCTACAGCAAAGACATGACACAGCTCCGGCAATATCCCGCCGGCAAGACCGACGCGGAGTTCAAGGTGCCCGACGGGGTTACAGCCATATTGTCTTACTCCTTCTTTGGCAACGCCCACCTGAAGGCAGTGAGCCTGCCCGATGGGCTTAAGACCATAAATGTCGGCGCGTTCTATATGTGCTCGGGCCTCGAGGCCGTGAACATTCCGGAAGGCGTGACCGTCTTGAATGGCTCAGTGTTCTATGGTTGCCCATCGCTGAGGAGCGTGACCCTGCCGAGCACGCTCAAGAACATAAACGCGAACGCGTTCGGCGGATGCAGCCGCATTGAGAGCATCGTGTCGCTGGCCGCGACGCCTCCCACCGTAGGCAACTCCAACGTGTTCTATCTCGTGTCGAAAATGGTGCCTGTCTATGTTCCCTCCGCCAACGTGGACGACTACAAGAAAGCCAACATATGGAAAGACTTCAAGAACATCGTAGGCATTCAAGGCAGCGGCACTTGCGGCGACGGGCTCACTTGGGCGCTCGGCGCGGACAGCGTGCTCGTGATTACGGGCAGCGGCGAAATGGCCGACTACGGCGCCTCCGGCGTTTCGGCCGCCCCGTGGAACGCCCAAGCGGCCGCCATCAAGGCGATAAACCTTGGCGCGGGCGTGAGCAAGCTGGGCACCTATGCCTTTGCCGGCTGCACCAACGTGAAGGCCATGTATGCCGACGCGACCACCCCGCCGGCCATGACCGATGCCAACAGCGTGAGCGGCCTGCCGAACGGAATGCCGGTTTACGTGCCGACGGGCAGCGTGGATGCCTACAAGGCCGCCGACAACTGGAAGAGCATGAACATACAGGGCATGATAGCCCACGGCAAGTGCGGCGACAACCTGACGTGGACGCTCACCGCCGCGCCCGACACCACCCTGACCATTTCCGGCACGGGAGCCATGTGGCACGCCTCCGAAGCCAGCACCAACTTCGCGCCTTGGTACGGCTACCACAACAACATAAAGAGCATCGTGATAAACGAGGGAGTAACGTCCATTGGAGTCTCCGTGTTCCGCTATTGCCAAAACATGACAAGCCTGAGCCTGCCGAGCACGCTCAAGCGCATAGACGCCTACGCCTTCTTCATGTGCAGGAGCATCGAGAGCATAACCATTCCGGAGGGAGTAACGTACATTGGAAGCTCGGTGTTCAGCAACTGCCACAGCCTGAAAAACCTTGTCCTGCCGAGCACGTGGAACAATACCACTAGCGACGGGACTTTCGCCGCCTGCTACTCGCTTGAGTCGTTCGTTCTGCCCAACGACACCGCCGCCGGCGACCTCCGCGTGATAGACGGCATTGTGTTCAGCAAAGACTCCACCATATTGCGCTACTATCCCGCCGGCCGCCGCGGAACCTACAGGGTTCCCGACTACGTCAAGACTCTGTACAGTAACTCGTTCCGCGCCGTGAGCGCCAGTCGCGTGGAAATCAACGACAGCGTAAGCCTCCGCTCCCATGTGTTCTACTACTGCGACAGCCTGCGCACCGTGCGCCTGCCGCACGACCTGAAAGAGCTGCTGGCAAGCACGTTCTGCTATGCCAACTCGCTCGAGACCCTGACCATACCCGCCGGCGTGACGGAGATTGGAAACCATGCCATAAGGTGCCAGGGCCTGCGCAGCCTCGTCATGCTGCCCGCCGCCCCGCCAACCGCATATCAATCCACCTTCTCTGACACGCCGAAGGATATTCCGGTTTACGTGCACGCCTCGTCGCTCGCCGCCTACCAGGCCGCCGACTCTTGGGACGAGTTCACCAACTACGTGGCCTACCAGGCCGCCGGCTTCTGCGGCTACGACCTGCTCTGGATGGTAATGCCCGACAGCACGCTCGTCCTTTCGGGCTATGGCGACATGGATGACTTCACCGAGGCCGAGCCGGCTCCGTGGAGCAACATGGACATCAGCCGCGTGAAGATTGGCGCGAACGTTACGGGCATTGGCCAAATGGCCTTTGCGGGCTGCACCCGCCTCGCCGCCATCGAAGTGGAAGAGGGCAACACCGCCTTCGTGGTGAAAGACAGCGTGCTCTACACCGCAGACGGCAGCACCATAGTGGCCTATCCCGCCGCCAAGCCCCAAACCAAGTTCGAGACCGGCGCCGAGGTTACGACCATCGCGTCCTACGCCTTTGCCGCCGCCACCAACCTGACCAAGCTGGAACTGACCGCCGGCGTGAGCCGGATCGGCGAAGGCGCGTTCAGCGGTTGCACCAACATTGCCACCATCGTGTCGCGCCCGACCACGCCGCCCACCATCGCCGACAACACGTTCAGCGGTGTGGACAAGAGCATACCGGTTTACGTTCCGGCCAACAGCCTGAACGACTACGAGGAAGCGGAACACTGGAAAGACTTCTTTGAGAACTTCCAACCCATATCGGGCACCGGCTTCGCCGTTGTGGAACAACTGGAAGGCGTGTATGTGGTGAACGGCCGCGTAATGGTATACGGCTACACGGGCCGGATCAGCGTCTTCGACGTGTCGGGCCGCTGCGTGCTGACCACCACCGATAGCAGCTTCGAGCTGCCGCAAGGCGCCTACCTGCTCCGCGCCGGCAACGCCGCCGCCAAGGTGCTGGTGCCGTAAGCGAATGACCTCCCCTTCCTGTTAGCGGGAAGATATGGAATCCCCGAAAGCGAGAGCCGCTTTCGGGGATTTTTTTTTATCCCAAATCGGTCATTAGACCATTCGGGATTATTCCTCCGGATTGTATCCGTATTTGGGCGAGTTTCGCTATCTTTTGATAAGATAGGATGCGGTTCGGTAGTGGCTGCATTAGAAAACTTCGTTTTCATTTGCCACTACCCTCACCTTTCACTATCTTTGCCCATCTTAATTAAAATCATTATGCAAGGCAACATCTTCACGTCCGCCATGAGGGGCGGACTGGCATTGGGAGTGCTGTTCTCCGTCAACTTTCTGCTTTCCGTGCCGCAAAACACCATTACCGGCCTGCTCACCTACGCGGTCATGGCGGTCATCGTGGCCGCCACTTACCGCCTCGCGGCCCGGTTTCGCGACCAGGAGTGCGACGGGTACATCGGATACGGCAAGGCGTTCGCATTCATCCTGGCTTCGTTCTTTTACGCCGCGCTTATCTCGTCGCTGGTCAAGTTCATCTACTTCCAGTTCATCAACCCCGACTACCTGGGCAACCTGTACAACCAGAGCATGCTCACGCTGGAGAAGATGGGACTGTCCGCCGCCGATGGCGTGGAAGAAAGCCTGGAAGCCCTGCTGCAACCGGCCTCATTTGCCCTGCAATATATCTGGGTCAACCTGCTGGCAGGCTGCTTCGTGGGGCTTATCACAGCCGCCTTCATCAAGAAAGAAAAAAGTATTTTTGAATCATAGCTACAAGGCTTTCCACTTGATGCCGCATGGCACTTGTAGCTTGTAGCTCGTAGCTTGTAGCTAAAACAACATACACATGGACATCTCTATCATCATACCATTATATAACGAGGAGGAATCGCTCCCCGAGCTTTTCGCGTGGATACAACGGGTCATGGTCGCCAACGGCTTCAGCTACGAAGTCATCTTCGTGGACGACGGCAGCACGGACGGCTCGTGGGGCGTGGTGGAACGGCTGCACGACCAGTCGCCTCACGCGGTGCGGGGCATCAAGTTCCGCCACAATTACGGCAAGTCGCCCGCCCTGCATTGCGGATTCCAGGAAGCGCGGGGCGAAGTGGTCATCACCATGGATGCCGACTTGCAGGACAGCCCGGACGAAATCCCGGCCCTGTACCACATGGTGAAGGACGGGGGATACGACCTGGTGTCGGGCTGGAAGAAAAAGCGGCTCGACTCCAAACTCACCAAGAACCTGCCCTCGAAGCTGTACAACGCCGTGGCACGCAAGGTGACGGGACTGAAGCTGCACGACATGAACTGCGGCTTGAAGGCCTACCGCCGCGAAGTGGTAAAAAACATCGAAGTGTACGGCGACATGCACCGCTACATCCCCTACCTGGCCAAGAACGCAGGCTTCACCCGCATAGGCGAAAAGGTGGTGGAACACCGCAAACGGCAATTCGGCAACTCGAAATTCGGCATGAACC
Source organism: uncultured Bacteroidales bacterium (assembly GCA_949297975.1). GTDB lineage: Bacteria > Bacteroidota > Bacteroidia > Bacteroidales > Paludibacteraceae > QVMH01. Next base: position 7,752 of record CASFUX010000040.1, on the reverse strand, counting down.
GCTTCGTCAACGGTTACCTGGACCTGATGACGGCCTGGTTCATGGCCAAGTTCGGCAAAAAGCCCATGCACTTCTTCGGGCTGATAGGCAGCCTCATGTTCCTCGTGGGACTGGCCATGGTCATCATCGTGGGCGTGAACAAATTAGTGGCCTTGTCGGCACACGTGCCCGCCCCCCTGGTGACAAGCAGCCCCTACTTCTACATCGCGCTGGTGGCCATGATACTGGGCACGCAACTGTTCCTCACCGGCTTCGTGGCGGAACTCATCGCCCGCAACTCCACCGAACGCAACCACTACCAGATAGAGAAGAATATTTAGACGAAAGCCGGGAGGACGGGATTAAGCCTACGGCTGAGATTGGTGCTGCGCACGAGATTAAGCCTGCGCTGAGATTTGCCCTACGGGCGAGATTTGGCGGAGCCGAGATTAAGCCTGCGGCTGAGATTGGTGCAAGCACGACAATCCCGCGAGCGAAGCGAGCTAATCTCGTGAACAAAGTGAGCCAATCCCGCGAGCAAAGCGAGCTAATCCCGCGAACGAAGTGAGTTTATCCCACGAACGAAGTGAGTAAATCCCACGAACGAAGTGAGTAAATCTCACGAACGAAGTGAGTAAAAATGAAAGAGGCCATTCTCCACTACATATGGCAAAGCAAGTTGTTCTACCCCCACGGCCTGGTCACCACCGACCAGGAGCCGGTGGAGATAGTCAACACGGGCTTCCGCAACACCGACGCGGGTCCCGACTTCTTCAATGCCAAGGTGAAGATAGGCAACACGCTGTGGGCGGGCAACGTGGAGATACACGTGAAGTCGTCCGACTGGTACCGTCACAACCACCACACGGACAAGGCCTACAACTCCGTCGTGCTGCACGTGGTGCACGAGGCGGATGCCGAAGTACGCAGTGAAAACGGCAACCGTATCTCCCAGCTCATCTTGCAATATCCCCCGCACATTGAACGCAACTACGAGGAACTGATGCGGCAGCACGCTCCCATCCCCTGCGCAAGCAAACTGCACGACGTGCCCCCCATCTTCATCCGCAGCTGGGAAAGCACCCTGCTGGCCGAGCGGCTCGCACAAAAGACCGCCGCCATCGAGCAAATGCTGCACGACACCCACCAGCATTGGGAAGAATGCTTCTACGTGACGCTGGCGCGCAACTTCGGCTTCGGCACCAACAGCGATGCGTTCGAGGCCTTGGCGCGCTCGCTCCCGCTCAACGTGCTGGCACGCCACAAGGACAACCTGATGCAGATAGAGGCCCTGCTCTTCGGCCAGGCCGGCCTGCTTCCCCCTACGCCGCCCGACGACTATGCACGACAACTGACGGACGAATACACCTTCCTGCAACACAAATACCAACTGTCAAGCCGCCTCGACGCAAGCCGCTGGAAGCTGCTGCGCCTGCGCCCCACCAACTTCCCGCATGTGCGCATCGCCCAGTTCGCCGCCTTGATACACTCCTCATCCAAGCTCTTTTCCAAGATATTGGAACAGCCCGGCATCGAGCAGCTGCAACGGCTGTTCGCCTGCACACCGTCCGACTATTGGACACGCCACTACACCTTCGCGGACGCGTCCGGCGCGCGGCGTGCCAAGGCTTTGGGGCTGTCGTCCATCCGCGTCATCCTCATCAACACCGTGGCACCCTGCCTGTTCTGCTACGCCTCGCACCAAGGCGACCAAGAATTGAAAGACCGCGCCGTGCGCCTGCTGGAGCAATTGCCGCCCGAGCGCAACGCCGTCATCACCCTGTGGAGCAGCTTGGGCATCGACTGCCGCTCGGCCTACGACACCCAGGCCTTGCTGCAACTGAAAACGCATTACTGCGACCGCAAGGACTGCATCCGCTGCCGCATCGGCCACAAGGTGCTGGCCGTCCAGCCGCAACAAGCAAACGCCGACACATAATAGCTATTCAATATTATATATATATGAATAAAACAACCCCCGTTACGCCAGTGAACCCGCTGCGGCAACTGCTGCGCCTGCTGCTCATCGTATGCTTCGTGTACGCGTGCGCCAACAAAGGCCCCGGCCCCACCGGCGGCCCCAAGGACGAGACCCCGCCACGCGTGATGAAGTCCGTACCCGAAAACGGCGCGATGAACTTCGCCAAGCAGGAAATCCAAGTGGACTTCGACGAGAACATCTCCCTGGAAAAGGTGACGGAGGAAGTGGTCGTTTCGCCCCCACAACAGAAAGCCCCCGACATCCGCGCCCAAGGCAAGCGGCTCGTGGTGGCCTTCGAGGACACGCTGGAAAGCGGCACCACCTACACCATCGACTTCGGCAACGCCATCGTGGACCTCAACGAGAAGAACCCGCTGAGCGGCTACACCTTTTCCTTCTCCACCGGAGGCGACATCGACACGCTGGCCATCGCGGGCATCCTCATCAACGCCGAGGACCTCAACCCCGTGTCGGGTATAATCGTGGGCATCTACGCCGAGCACGACGACTCCGTATTTACCCAAAAACCTTTCCTGCGCATCGGCAAGACGGATGCCAACGGCTACTTCACCATCAACAACGTCAAGGAAGGCACGTACCAGCTGTTTGCCTTGGGCGACAACACGCGCGACTACTTCTTCCAGGCGGGCGAGGGGCTGGCCATGCACGACACCCTCATCACCCCCACCGTGGCCATGGTGGAACACCGCGACACCCTGTGGGCAGACTCCGTGACCATCGATACCATCGAGGTGTACGAACGCCCCCACTACTACCCCGACAACGTGCTGCTGCGTTATTTCAAGGAAAATAAAATACGCCAATACTTCACCAAGGCCGAACGGCTGAGGCCGGAGATGTTCACCCTCTACTTCAACACCACGCTGGCCGAGCTGCCTCGCATCGAGCCGCTCAACTTCCCGTGGGACAGCACCCGCTACATCCTGCAAGCCAACGCCTCGTTGGACACGCTCCACTATTGGATTACGGACACGCTGGTATCGCGCATGGACTCCCTGCAACTGGCCATGACCTACTTCCGCACCGACTCCATCTTCCAGCTGGAAGAGACCACGGACACGCTCACCATCGCCATGCGCAAGCGCAACGTACGCGTCAAACCGGGCAAGGAACCGCAGACACCCAAGGTGGAACCGCTGGCGTTCAAGACGAACTGCACCGGCACATTCGAAATATACAACCCCGTGACCCTGCTCATGGACGAGCCGCTGACCGCCTGGGACACCGCCCACATCGTGCTCAGCGAGAAGGTGGATACCCTGCTGAAGCCTCTGCCCTACACCTGGCACGTGGCCGACTCCACGGGCATGCGCTTTGCCATCCGCTACCCGTGGGAGGCCGAAAAGTCCTACGTGCTCGACATCGACTCGGCCACCTTCCGCAGCATCTACGGCAAAGTAAACGACCAATACTCGGGCAACTTCAAGATACGCTCGCTCGACGAATACTCCGAGTTGAAAGTCGAACTGGTACATTACGACTCCACCGCCGTCATCCAGGTGCTCGACAGCAAGGATGTGCCCGTGCGCACGCTGCCCGCCGACCCGCAGGCCACCGCATTCCGCTACTTGAAGCCTGCCGACTACTACATCCGCATGTTCTTGGACGCGAACGGCAACGGCAAATGGGACACGGGCGACTTCGCCACCCGCCGCCAGCCCGAGGAAGTGTTCTACTACCCTCACAAGCTGACGCTGAAGGCCAACTTCGAATTCACCGAGACGTGGGACCACCTGGCCATCCCCCTGCTGGAGCAAAAGCCGCTGGAAATACTCAAGGATGCAAACAAGAAACAACAGTAACCACACCCTCAATTTCCCATGCCGCAGGAGCACCCGCCACACGCAGGCGCTCCTGCGGCATTTTTATAACGCAAGTTCGGCATGTTTTCCAAGACATGGGCAGGTGTTTCCCCAAACATGAGCACAACTTTTGGAAAACATCTGCTGACGATCGGGAAAACATCAGCTCATCATGTGTGGTGTCCCTACCGCGTGCCAAGCGAGCCGACTCCCTATTGTGCTTTACATTTTAGCGCGGTTACTCCGCATAATACCCGTGAGGGTTGCCCATATTCCTCATTTTTCATACCTTTGCGCACTAAAGGACAAGGATGCAGGTTGCCAACCTGCAACTCGTTTACTCGTCAACTCGTTTACTCTCGTAACTACTACATATGTTCGAATCATTAAGCGAACGGCTGGAACGGTCGTTCAAGATACTGAAAGGTCAGGGTAAAATCACCGAAATCAATGTGGCCGAAACCCTGAAGGACGTGCGCAAGGCATTGCTCGATGCCGACGTCAACTACAAGACGGCCAAAGTGTTCACCGAAACGGTCAAGGAAAAGGCGTTGGGACAGAACGTGCTCAACTCCCTCAAGCCAAGCCAGCTGATGGTGAAAATCGTACACGACGAACTGACCGTGCTCATGGGCGGCACCAGCGTGGACGTGAACCTGAAAGGCAATCCCGCTATAATATTAATGTCGGGTCTGCAAGGGTCGGGTAAGACCACCTTCTCGGGCAAGCTGGCCAACATGCTGCGCTCCAAGCGGGGCAAGCGCCCCCTGCTGGTGGCGGGTGACGTGTACCGCCCGGCGGCCATTGACCAGCTGAAGGTACTGGGCGGGCAACTGAACATCCCCGTGTATGCCGAGGAAGGCAACCAGAACCCCGTGCAGATAGCCCGGCACGCCATCGACTACGCCCGGCAGCACCAGCACGACGTGGTCATCGTCGATACGGCGGGCCGCCTGGCCGTGGACGAGCAGATGATGAACGAGATAGCCGCCATCAAAGCCGCCATCCGCCCGCAGGAAATCCTCTTCGTGGTCGATGCCATGACGGGGCAGGACGCGGTGAACACCGCCAAGGAATTCAACGACCGCCTCGACTTCGACGGCGTGGTGCTCACCAAGCTCGACGGCGACACGCGCGGCGGGGCTGCCCTCTCCATCCGCTCGGTGGTGGAAAAGCCTATCAAGTTCGTGGGCACGGGCGAGAAGATGGACGCGCTCGACGTGTTCCACCCAGCCCGCATGGCCGACCGCATCCTGGGCATGGGCGACATCGTGTCGCTCGTGGAACGGGCGCAGGAGCAGTATGACGAGGAGGAAGCCCGCCGCCTGCAAAAGAAGATTGCCAAAAACCAGTTCGACTTCAACGACTTCATCTCCCAGATACAGCAAATCAAGAAGATGGGCAACATCAAGGACCTGGCTTCCATGATACCCGGCATGGGCAAGGCGTTGAAGGACGTGGAAATAGGCGACGATGCGTTCAAGGGCATCGAAGCCATCATCTACTCCATGACCCCCTACGAACGCGCCAACCCCTCCGTGCTCAACGGCAGCCGCAAGGCACGCATCGCGGCGGGCAGCGGTACCTCCATCGTGGAAGTGAACCGCCTGCTGAAGCAATTCGACCAAACCAGCAAGATGATGCGTGCCGTCACCCTGCAAAAGGGGAAGATGAAGGGGAAAAGGAGGTAAAGACCCAACCCCCTGAAGGGGGCTACAGGCACACGACAATCCACCGCGTCCTCGTCATTTCGACCGTAGGGAGAAATCTCATATAAGCTTTGAGATTTCTCGCTGCGCTCGAAATGACGGACAAATCGCAAAGGCTTTTGGATAAAACACAAATAATGGACAAGCACTACTTCTACACGGACGGCACCAACTCTTTCGGGCCATTCACCCTGGAGGCGTTGAAGGAGCAACACATCGGGCGCGAAACGCTGGTGTGGTGTCAAGGCCTGCCCGAATGGGCGCGGGCGGAAACCGTACCCGAACTGGCCGAACTGTTCGAACTGGTACCACCCCGCATCAAACCCGAACCTGCCCCGCAACCGCAGCCCGCCCCGCAACCACAACAACCACAGCAACGGCGGCAGCCGCCCAAGTCATGGCTGGTGGAGTCCATCCTGGCCACGCTGTTCTGCTGCTGCCCATTCGGTATCCCGGCCATTGTCAACGCGGCACGGGTGGAGTCGCGCTTCTACCGGGGCGACTTGGCAGGTTCAGAACAGGCATCGGCCAAAGCCCGGCAATGGACGCTGGTGTGCTTCTGGGTAGGGATTGGTTTTTATCTGCTCTATATCTTGCTTTACGTCATTCTCATCCTCACAGGCGTATGGGCATCGTGGGAACTCAACGACTACAACTTTAACGTATAATTCACCAATCAATAAACAACAACAATCATAGAAGAAAACATGCAACAAACGCAACAGACGGGGCAACAACCGCAAGCCCCGCAGCAAACGCCACCCAAGACGTGGTTAGTGGAATCCATCTTAGTGACCCTGTTCTGCTGCCTGCCGTTCGGCATCGCGGGCATCGTGAATGCCTCGCGGGTAGAGTCGCGCTTCTACGCCGGCGATGTGGAAGCCGCCAACCGCGCCTCGGCCAATGCCAAGAAGTGGACGCTGTGGGCATTGGGCGTAGGGCTAGGTGTCTATGTCATTTACGCCATTCTGATGGCACTCGGCGTAGTAGGTGCGGCCATGTTCTCATAAACCGGCAGACGTGGCAAGCGGACGCAAGTGGTGGATGTGGGCCGTGGCACTCGGTGCCTTGCTGGTACTGGTCGTGACTTACACACTGCTTAACCCGCTGGACTATGCCATCTTTCCGAAATGCCCCGTCAAGGTACTGACGAGATGGGATTGCCCCGGGTGCGGGTCACAGCGGGCTATCCATGCCCTGCTGAACGGCCAAGTAGCGGAAGCGTTCCGATGCAACGCCCTTTTGGTGCTGTCCATCCCCTACCTGCTGACGGGCTTCGCATTCGACTTGGTGCACACCCCCGGTGAACGCCTGTTGAGATGGCGCAAACGCCTCTTCGGCGAAACGGCCATCTATATCATATTAGGCATCATCGCCGTGTTCACCGTATTGCGCAACGTGCTGTGAGACAAGGCATACCTTGTCTTTTCTTTGGGACAAAAGGGCATGGTTGGGGTTTCCACAGAGATAAGGCATGCCTTGTCTCTACAGCACACCCCCTTCTTGGAGGGGCTTGGGGAGGCTAACTCGTCAACTTGTTCACACGTTTACTACAATAATATATGTACACACTCATCGATGGAAAAGCAATCGCCGACCAGGTCAAGGCCGAGATTGCGGAAGAAGTAAAGCAGATGCTGGCCGAGGGCAAGAAACGCCCGCATCTGGCCGTCATCATCGTGGGGCACGATGGCGGCAGCGAAACCTACGTGGCTCACAAGGTAAAATCGTGCGAACAGGTGGGGTTCACCTCCACCCGCCTGGCCTTTGAGGACACCATCACCGAGGCTGAACTGCTGGCCGAAATTGACAAACTGAACGCCGACCCCGACGTGGACGGCTTCATCGTGCAGCTGCCCCTGCCCAAGCACATCTCCGAACAGAAAGTCATCGAGGCCATCGACTACCGCAAGGACGTGGACGGCTTCCACCCCATCAACGTGGGGCGCATGGCCATCGGGCTGCCTTGCTACGTGTCGGCCACCCCGTCGGGCATACTCGAACTGCTGAAGCGATACCACATCGAGACCTCGGGCAAACGCTGTGTGGTCATCGGGCGCAGCAACATCGTAGGCAAGCCGGTGGCCTCGCTCATGATGCAGAAGGCCTACCCCGGCGATGCCACGGTAACGGTGTGCCACAGCCGCACGAAAAACCTGAAGGACATCTGCCTGCAAGCCGACATCATCATCGCCGCCTTAGGCAAGCCGGAATTCCTCACCGCCGACATGGTGAAGGAGGGCGCGACCGTCATCGACGT
>CASFUX010000039.1 GCA_949297975.1 uncultured Bacteroidales bacterium | reverse complement strand
TAATCGTTAATCGTTAATCACTAATCACTAACCGTTAATCACTAATCGTTTAATCATTGGATACACGATTGACCATATTGGGGTGCGGGTCGGCCTTGCCCACCCGGCGGCACTTTCCCAGTGCGCACTTGCTGGAGATACGGGGCAAGCAGTTCCTTATCGACTGTGGCGAGGGCACGCAGATACGCCTGAGGCAGATGAAGATAACGAACACGCGTTTGGGACATGTGTTCATCTCGCACCTGCACGGCGACCATTGCTTCGGGCTGATCGGGTTGATATCGAGTTTCGGCATGTTGAACCGCACAGCCGACCTCCACATCCACGCCCAGCCCGACCTGGAGCGGTTGCTCACGCCACTCATCCAATATTTCTGTGCCGAAAGTCCGTTCCGCATTGTCTTCCATCCGGTAGACCCGGCGCGGCATGCTTTGGTGTACGAGGACCGCACCGTGTCGGTTCATTCCATCCCGCTGCGCCACCGGGTGCCCACGTGCGGCTATCTGTTTGAAGAGAAGCCACGTGAACGCCACATCGTGCGGGAGATGACGGACTTCTACCGCGTGCCGGTGGCATGGATGCGGCGCATCAAGCAGGGCGAGGACTTCGTGACGGACGAGGGCGAGGTGGTGCCCAACGACCGCCTGACCACCCCGCCAACGCCGCCTAAACGTTTTGCCTATTGCTCGGACACGGCGTATAAGGAGGACATCGTGCCCCTTATCCAGGGGGTGGATTGCCTGTACCACGAAGCGACCTTTGCCGAAAGCGAGGCGGCGCGGGCGGTGAAGACCTTGCACAGCACGGCGCGGCAGGCGGCTGAAATAGCCCGCCGGGCCGGGGTGAAGAAGCTGATTGTGGGGCATTACTCGGCCCGCTACTCCGACCAGCAGACGATATTGGACGAGGCGCGGGCGGTATTCCCCGGCGTGGTGCTGGGCGAGGACATGAAGACGTATGAGTTTTGAAGAAGCCCCCTCAACTCCCCCCAAGGGGGAGCTTTGGATAGTCTCGGTACTTTAAGCTCCCCCTGGGGGGGAGTTGAGGGGGGCGGGGCTTGTAGCTGCATTTGTAACTTGTAACTGAATGAGATATTTCTTTTTAGGCCTGCTGGGCTGCTGCATGTGGCTGGGGGCACAGAATAAGACGGTCATACCTGTCGATTTGCAATGGACGGGTGCTGAACGCTGGAGCATCGGCGACTCGCTCTCCACGGAGGTCATCGGCATGGAGCGGGCGGCCTACTTGGGCGAGCATCATTTGCCCTATTACCAATATGAACTGCCTGCCGGGGAGGCGGGCGGCTATGTGGCCGAGGTGAAGAACCCCGTGCTCGTGCCGGTGGCGGCGGACGAGTTGGCATTGCTGGCGGGGGCGGACTTGCCCCAAGAGCCTGCGGTGAGCGTAGGCTTGTCCGGATCGCGGGGACAATGGCGGCACCGTGTGTCGGTGTTCCCCTTTGTGGAGCAGGAGGGACGGGCGATGAAGTTGCAGTCGTTCGACTTGGAGCTGACCCGCACGAAGCAGGCCGAAGCCGCCCCTTCCGGCCGCTCTATCCATGCATTCGCCGACCAGTCGGTGTTGTCGCAAGGCCGCTTCGTCAAGGTGCGGGTGACGGAGAGCGGGCTGTACAAGCTGACCTACGCCGACCTGCGCTCGGCGGGCATCGACCCGGCCAACGTGCGCCTGTTCGGCTACGGCGGGGCGGTGCAGGACGAGGACTTCAGCCGCCCGTGGCACGACGACTTGCCCGAGGTGGCGGTGTACGACACGGGAGATGCCATCCTCTTCTACGCCCAGGGGGTGAACAAATGGACGTATGACGAGACGGCGCGGAAGTTCACCCACGAAATCAATCCTTACTCCACGTATGGCTACTACTTCGTCACGTCGGACAACGTGGGGACGCGGAAGCGCATCGCCAGCCGCGAGGCTGTGACGGCGGATCAGGTGCATGACGTGGACGTGTTCACGGATTATGCCGTGTACGAGCGGGAACAGGCCACGATAACCCATTCGGGGCGGAAATTGTACGAAAGCATCACGTCGGGCAGTGCGCTGACGGCATCGTTCAGTTTCCCCAACCTGCATACGGACTCCCTGGTGCAGGTGCGGGCTTCGGCGGCACGGAACGGAAATTTCTCCTTGCGGCTGAACAGCGGGGCTTCGCAAAGCATTTCGGCCTCAGGCTACACCGACCGCAACTATTCCGCCTCGTCGGGCAACCTGTCCTTCTCCCTTTCTTATTCCGGCTCCGGCGTGGGCTACCTGGACTACATCGAGGTGAACGTGTGGCGTGATTTGACCATGACGGGTGCCTACATGACGTTCCACAACCGGGACGGCCTGGGAGGATACAACCGCTATCGGCTGAACGCCGGCTCATCGGTGCGGGTGTGGGACATCAACGACCTGACCAATGTGGCCGAAGTGCCTTTGACGGATGCGGACGGCGTGCGGACGTTTGTGGACGATGCGTTCACGGCCAAGTCCTACGTGGCGGTGGACTTGAGTGCCGTGGGCAGTATTCCGTCGGCCACGTTGCTGGACGAGGTGACCCGGCAGAACCTGCACGGCATGGCTTCGGCAGACATGCTCATCATTACGAATCCCGCGTTCCGGGCGGCGGCCGAGGCATTGGCACAGGCCCACGAGCAGGACGGGCTGGCGGTGGCCGTGGTCACGGCGGACGAGGTGTACAACGAGTTCTCCTCCGGCACGCCCGATGCCACCGCTTACCGCCGGGTGGCCAAAATGCTGTACGAGCGCGAGGACATTTCCCTGCGCTACCTCTTGCTCATGGGTAAAGGCTCGTTCGACAACCGGGGCTTGCTGACGGGGGCGGGCAGCCGCATGTTGCTCACCTACCAGTCGGTCAACTCGGTAGCCGACGACAAGGAGTCGTACACCACGGATGACTATTTCGGCTACTTGGACGACCACGAGGGTAACAGCCTGGGCAGCGGCGACTTGCTGGACATCGCCATCGGGCGCATCCCGGTGACCACCGGGGAACAGGCGCAGGCGGTGGTGGACAAGACCATCCAATACATGCGCAACGAAACCCCCGGTGCGTGGAAGAACCAGCTGTGCTTCCTGGGCGACGACGAGGACAACAACACCCACATGGAGCAGGCCAACGGCGTGGCCGACCTGGTGGCTTCGGGGCATGGGGCATATTACATCAACAAGATTATGCTGGATGCCTACCAGCAGGAGGTGAACGCCAGCGGGCAGAGCTATCCCCTGGCCAAGAACCAGTTCAACAACCTCATCCGCAGGGGGCTGCTGTATATCAACTACATGGGGCACGCCAACGTGAACGGCTGGACGGGAGAAGGCATCCTGAAGACCAACGAGATACCGGGGTGGACCAACCAGTGCCTCCCCCTCGTCAGTGCCGGCACGTGCGAGTTCTCGCGTTACGACCGCGAGTTCGTGTGCGGGGCGGAGGAACTGCTGCTCAACGCGCGGGGCGGGGCTATCGGCTGCTTCTCGGCCACGCGGTCGGTGTACCCCGCACCCAACTATTCCCTGATGCGGAGCTTTGCGGAACACCTCTTCGCCAATGCCGACGTGCCGGGCGCGACCATCGGCGACGCGGTGATGCAGGCCAAGAACGCCGTGACGACCGATGCGGCCAACAAGCTCTCCTACGTCTATTTCGGCGACCCGGCGGTGCGGCTCAACTACCCGAACCCCTACCGGGTGGCCGTGCAGGAGGTGAACGGACACCCCGTGGCGGGCACGGACACCCTGCGCGCCCTCTCGGAGGCCACCTTGCGGGGCGTCGTGCTGGACGAGGCGGGGCAAAAGGCCGCCTTCAACGGCACGGTGCAGGTGGTGGTGCTCGACAAGGAGGAGACCGTGACCTGCTTCAACAACGACAATGAAACCACGTGCGACGGCTGCTCGGACCTGATAACCCCCTTCACCTACCGCGACCGCTCGAACACCATCTTCAAGGGCACGGCGCAGGTGGCCGATGGCGACTTCTCCCTCGCCTTCAAGCTGCCCAAGGACATCAAGTACAACTACGGCCCGGGGCGCATGGTGCTCACCGCCTGGGACGAGGCCGGGCGCGAGGGCGGACAGGGCTACTTCGAGCAGTTCACCGTGGGTGGCAGCAGCGACGATGCCGAGGTGGTGAACCTGGGGCCGCGGGTGCAGATGTACCTCAACTACCCCGGCTTCGTGTCCGGCGGGCAGGTGAACGAGACGCCCGTCTTCACCGCCCGCGTCTATGACGAGTACGGCATCAACGTGTCCAGTCCCACGCCCGGGCACGACATCATGCTGATGCTGGACGACAACCGCTCGTTCGTGCTCAACGACTACTACGAGTCCGCCCTCGGCACGTACAAGGAGGGCACGGTGAGCTACCAGCTGCCCGAGCTGGACGACGGGCATTATACCCTCATGTTCCGCGTGTGGAACCTCTACAACGTCTCCACCATGCAGTACCTCGACTTCGAGGTGGTGCGCGGGCTGAACCCCGAAATCCTCACCGTGCGCTGCTACCCCAACCCCGCCACCACGGAAACCACCATCCAGGTGACGCACAACCGCGAGGGCGAGATAGTGGAGATGACGGTGGACGTGTACGACCTCTCGGGCAAGCGCGTGTGGACGCAACGGCAACAGGCCGCCGACCGCATCACGTGGGACCTCACCGCCGCCAACGGCCGCCTCGCCCCCGGCATGTACCTCTACCGCGTGAGCGTGCAGACGGACGGCGACATCACCTCGTCGCGTGCCAACAAGCTGATAGTGCGGTAGTACCCCCAACCCCCTAAAGGGGGCTTCGGTTGACCGCAATGGGGATGTATTAACCGCAGAGAGGTTTTTATATTAACCGCAAAGAGCGCAAAGGGCGCAAAGGATTTACGGCATGGTTGCCAGACC
>CASFUX010000038.1 GCA_949297975.1 uncultured Bacteroidales bacterium | reverse complement strand
TCGCGCTGTTCCCAGTCGAAGCCCACGCTGCGCACCTTGTCCTGTATGCGGTGCGCCTTAATGAGAGCCGGGAGCGACCGGGGCACGCCTGCCAGCACCGAGCGGTTGCCGCCTTTTTCTTTCAGCTTGAGCTTTTCCCAGTTCTGCATCACCTGCTCGCTGCTGTCGGCATCCACGTGACCGAATATGTGCGGGTGGCGGTAGATGAGCTTTTCGCACAAGGCGTGGCACACGTCATAGATGTCAAAGTCGCCCGTTTCGCTGGCTATCTTGGCGTAGAACACGATGTGCAGCAACACGTCGCCCAGTTCCTTCTTGATGTTGGTCATGTCGTGGTCGGCAATGGCGTCGGTCAGTTCGAAGCACTCCTCGATGGTATTCGTGCGCAGGCTGTCGAACGTCTGTTCCCGGTCCCACGGGCATTTCATGCGCAGTTCCTCCAAAATGTCGAGCAGCCGCCCGAATTCCTGCAATTTTTCTTCTCTCGTATGCATTGTCTGTCGGATGATTATTTGTTAAAGATGTGCAAAGGTACGGCATTTTGAGCGGTCTTGTTCCGATGGTTAAGGAGAAAATGCGGATATTTGCAATATGTATTAGCACACAGATAATACAGATTGAACGGATAAACGCGGATTTTTTTATTTCCCGCAGACTGCGCGGATGAACGCAGATTTGCGTCTGTTTGCGCTTATTTGTGTTATTTGCGTTCCCTGAAAATCCGTGTTATTCCGTTCAATCCGTGCATTCCGTGTGCTAAAAATCATCTCAACATCATAACGTATGGACAAAATCGTGGAATGCGTCCCCAACTTCAGCGAGGGGCGCGACTTGCAAAAGGTGGAACAAATCGTGGATGCCTTCCGCGCCAGGGAAGGCGTGAAACTGCTGGACTACAGCAACGACCGCGACCACAACCGCATGGTGGTGACTGCCGTGGGCACGCCTGAAGCCATGAAGGAGGCCGTGCTGGAGGCCATCGGGCGGGCGGCGCGGCTCATCGACCTCACCCGGCACACAGGCGGGCATCCCCGCATGGGGGCGGCAGACGTGGTGCCCTTCATCCCCGTGCGGGGCATGGACATGGACGAGGCCATCGCCCTGTCGCGCGAGGTGGGACAAGCCGTGGCCGAGCAGTACGGCATACCCGTATATTTATATGAAAAATCGGCCGCCGCGCCCCACCGGGAAAACCTGGCCGACGTGCGCCGGGGGCAGTTCGAAGGACTGGCCGAGAAGATGGCACGCCCCGAATGGCAACCCGACTTCGGTCCGGCACATCCTCACCCCACCGCCGGGGCGTGCATCGTGGGGGCACGCATCCCCCTCATCGCCTACAACATCAACCTCAACACCGACCGGCTCGACGTGGCGCAGGCCATCGCCCGGCGCATCCGCCACTCCGGCGGCGGGCTGCGCTACTGCAAGGCCATGGGGGTGGCGTTGCACGAGAAAGGCATCGTGCAAGTGTCCATGAACCTCACCGACTACACGCACACGGCCATCTACCAGGTGCAGGAACTGGTGCGCATCGAGGCCGCCCGCTACGGGGTGACGCTGGCCGGGGGCGAACTCATCGGCCTCATGCCCCTCGGCGCGTTGCTCGACACGGCCTCCTACTACCTGGGGCTGGACGGCCTCACCCCCGACCGCATCCTGGAAATGAACTGCTGACCGGCACGGCAAGGAAGCCGGGCAGGCACAGGGTACACATACGTGGCTTTTCAAGATTGAACAACGCCAAGACGCTACGGCACAAAGGCGCAAAGAGGGGAAAAGCGTTGCGACATGGCGGCTTAGCGTCTTGGCGTTCAAAAACAAAACGCCGAAGGCAAGTGAGGCGACGAAATATTCGGGGGGTGTTTCACGTTGTGATGTGGTTTCCCCGCCCTCGTATCCCTCCGCGCCCATATTTTCGTGCCTACGGAAATTTCCCTGCGTTACTACGGAATTTCCACCGCGCAGTAACAGGATTTTCTTTCCCTACGGACAAAAAAATCACACGCTCCGCACCCCGCCCCTTGCCACATGGCACGATTGTTGCTATTTCTTTCAACAAAAAAGGACACCACCCACCTAACAAATAATGGAGGATCAATAATATGAAACGCTTTCAACTCATCGCAACCGCCCTGCTGCTCCCGCTGCTGGGACACGGGCAAGCGTTCGTGGACGATATCTACTACTCGCCCGGCGACGAAGAAGTACAGGCGGCAACCCCCAAGGCCGAACCGGCCAACTACAAGAACGGGGCCAAGGAAATCGTGTTCATCGACAGCAACTCGGGCGAGGAACTGTACCTGGACACGGACACCATCTTCCTGGACTCCGGCCTGCCGGAAGACGATGCCGCCTACACCGAAGAGCAAATAGCCGAAGCACAAGCGGAAGAACCGCTGCCCGACGGCGAATACACCACCCGCATCAAACGCTTCCACCGCCCCGGCACCATCATCATCTCCGATGCCGACTACGTGGACGTGGCCTATGCCGATGACGGCGGCACGGACATCTATATTAATATGTATAACGACGTGGATCCTTTCTGGTGGGACTACCCGACCTCCTGGTGGTATTGGGGACGACCCTACTACGCCGGCTACTGGGGATGGTACGACCCATGGTACTGGAACTGGGGGTGGAACTCCTACTGGGGATGGTACGCAGGCTGGGGATGGTATGACCCGTGGTATAGCCCCTACTGGGGATGGCATCACCCGCACTACTACCACCACCATCATTACCACCCGCACTACTACCACAACTACCACTACGCCTACAACGGCAACCGCCGCACATCGAGCGGCACCGCCAGCCGCACGGCAGTAGGCTCAAGCGGACGCACCACGGCTTCGCGCACAGCGGTGACATCGGGCGGACGCACCACCGCAGCCAGCCGCACGGCCACCACCACAGGCGGACGCACCGCCGTAGCCTCGCGCACAGCGGCATCCGGCACCACACAGCGCACGGCTGCCACCACCACGGGGCGCACCGTGGCCGGACGCAACACCTACACCATCGTGGGTGGCAGCAACGGCGGACGCACCGTGCTGCGCACTTCGGGTAGCCGCGCCACAAGCACCACGGCCAACCGCACCGGCTCGACCGCCGTAAGAAGCTCGGCTACCACGTCGCGCACCGCCACGGCCAGCCGCAGCACAGCCACCACCAATGCCCTGCGGAGCAACGCCACCACGGCACGCACGGCCACACGGTCGTCGGCCACCACACAGCGCAGCACCATCAACACGCAACCGCGCACTACAACTTCGTCGCGCAGCACCTACGCCACCCCGCGCAGCAGTAGCAGCAGCACGAGGTCGTCCTACTCCACCCGCAGCACGTACAGCTCGCCCAGCCGCTCATCGTCGTCCACCGTGCGGCGCAGCAGCAGCTACAGCCCGAGCCGTTCGTCCTACTCGCCCAGCAGGAGTTCTTCCTACTCGCCCAGCCGTTCATCGGGCGTAAGCCGCTCCTCAGGCTTCTCCGGCGGACGCAGCAGCGGCGGTGGCGGACGCAGCGGCGGCGGACGGCGATAGGGAAAGGTTAAAGTAAAAGTATAAAGTTTAAAGGGGAAAGTTTAAAGGGGAACGGGCTATCCGCTCCCCGCTTTCCAGAAAGGACTTTGACATCATGATAACAGTGTTCCGCCTTGGCCGGTGAGCCGGGAAACCGAGCGGAGCGGGCGGTGGAAAGCCTTGCTGTTTGAAGCCTGAGCGCAGCGAAGGCAAGTTCAAGGCTTTCAGCCCGCACAGCGAAGCGTTTCCCGAGCGAAGCGGGCACAGCGGCGGTGTTCTTTGCTTCCTTTCTTTCGCTGGAGAAAGAAAGGAAGTCCGGGGCTTGGGGGCGGACAGCCCCCATACACACACAACATCAAAGAAAATTGCAATACTAACCACATAAGAGATGAAACGAAACATCATATCCGCCCTGCTGCTATGCGGATGCGTAGGCTGGGCACAAGCGCAAATCACCGAGTTCGATGCCATGACGGCAGCCAAAACCGACCTCAACGGCACCGCCCGCTACATGGGCATGGCCGGGGCGTTCGGGGCATTGGGCGGTGACGTGTCCGCTATCAAGGACAATCCCGCCGGGCTGGGCATCTACCGCAGCTCGGAAGTGACGGCCACTTTCGGCTTCCGCACGCAGAACACCGCCTCCAACTGGAACGGCTCGACCGACAGCGACGGCCGCTTCAAGTTCACGTTCGACAACGTAGCCGCCGTCACCGCCTTTCCCACCTGGGCGGGGCGCAACGGGAGCAGCGGCCTGCTGCAATCCAACTGGAGCCTGTCGTACAACCGGCTGAAAAACTTCAACCGCCACCTGCGGGTGGGAGCCGACGGCTTGGCCAACTCCATGACCGACTACCTGGCGGGCTTCACCAACGGGCTGCCTTCCTCCGACCTCATACTCACGGACAATTACGACCCATTTGAAAATGCCCGTGTACCTTGGCTTTCGACCATGGCGTTTGAGACGTTTCTCATCAATAACGCCATAGACCCCACAACCCAACAAGCCATAGACGACCAATGGACATCGGCCTTGTTTGATGGCGAAACGGTGAACTCCAATTACTATTTGGAAGAAAGCGGTGGCATCAACGAGTTTGCCATCAGTTGGGGCGGCAACATCAGCAACGTAGTTTACCTGGGGGCTACGCTGAACTTCCAAAGCGTCAATTACCGCATGACGAGCCGCTACATGGAAGACTTCGGTGCGGGTCTTGAATTAGGCGAGGGCTTCACGCTTGACAACGACCTGCGTACCAGCGGGCTGGGCATCAACGGCAACTTCGGCATCATCGTGCGCCCGGTGGACTTCCTGCGCATTGGTCTGGCCTACAAAACGCCCATGCGCTACAGCCTGACCACGGCCAATTACGGTGAAATGAGTTCCACCATGCTTACCGATGGCAGCGTGCGCATCTCCGAAGGGGAAGGCTCATTGCTGGACTACACCTCCTCGCCCGCCTATGAGGAAGAGTACAACTACGACATCTACGTGCCGGGCAAGATCACCGTGAGCGCGGCGTGGATTATCGGCAAGAAGGCCATCGTGAGTGCCGACTTCGGCTATACAAACTACCGCAACCTCAAAATGTACGACATAGACAATGCGTACTACTACGATGAGTACAACGATGCCATCCGCGAAACGTTCAGCAACGCCTACGAGGTGAACGTGGGAGCGGAATACCGCATCACCGACCACGTGTCCGCCCGCCTGGGTTACGCCCTGGAAACGGCCACGATGAAGCAGACGGCCATCAAGATACCGCAACTCAACACCGCCCGCACCGACCTGGAATATTTCCGCAACCGGGGCACGAACTACATCACCGCCGGGCTGGGCTACCGGGGCAACGTGTGGTACATCGATGCAGCCTTCGTCTATAGCGACCTGCACGAAGACTTCATGCCCTACAACACCTTCAGCGGCGACCCCGCCACCCTGCACACCCGCCACTTCGACGTGGTGGCCACGATAGGGTTCCGCTTCTGAGAAGGACCGCGAATGACGCAAAAAAGCGCGAATGGACGCAAGTGAAAGCTTATGAAACAGCTCAAGCATTTGCGTCCATTCGTGTTGTTTGCGTTGTTCGCCTTCTGTATCAGAAGCGGAACCCGATGGTGGCAATCACGTTGTAGTGGCGGGTGTGCAGGGTGGCGGGGTCGCTGTCGAGGGTGTTGTAGGGGATGAAGTCCTCGTGCAGGTCGCTGTACACGAAGGCCGCGTCGATGTACCACACGTTGCCCCGGTAGCCCAGCCCGGTGGTGATGTAGTTCGTACCCCGGTTGCGGAAGTATTCCAGGTCGGTGCGGGCGGTGTTGAGTTGCGGTATCTTGATGGCCGACTGCTTCATCGTGGCCGTTTCCAGGGCGTAGCCCAGGCGGGCGGACACGTGGTCGGTGATGCGGTATTCGCCCCCGATGTTCACTTCGTAGGCGTTGCTGAACGTCTCGCGGATGGCATCGTTGTACTCGTCGTAGTAGTACGCGTTGTCCAAGTCGTGCATCTTCAGGTTGCGGTAGTTCGTATAGCCGAAGTCGGCACTCACGATGGCCTTCTTGCCGATAATCCACGCCGCGCTCACGGTGAGCTTGCCCGGCACGTGGATTTCGTACTCGTATTCGTTTTCGGCGGCGGGGGAGGAATTGTAGTCCTTCAACGAGCCTTCTCCCTCGGCGATGCGCACACTCCCATCGGTGAGCATGGTGGAATACATTTCGCCGTCGTTGGTCGTGGTCAGGTTGTATCGCATGGGTGTTTTATAAGCCAGCCCAATGCGCAGGAAGTCCACCGGGCGCACAATGATGCCGAAGTTACCATTGATGCCCAGCCCGCTAGTTCGCACATCGTTGTCCAGAGTGAAGCCTTCGCCCAAGTCAAGCCCCATCCCGAAATCTTCAGCGTAACGGCTGGTCATACGGTAGTTGACATTTTGGAAATTCAATGTAGCCCCCAGGTATACCACGTTGCTGATGTTGCCGCCCCAGCTGATGGCGAACTCGCTGATGCCGCCGCTTTCCTCCAGGTAATAATTGGAATTCACGGTTTCGCCGTCAAACAAGGCCGATGTCCACTGATCTTCTATGGCCTGCTGGGTTGTGGGGTCAATGGCGTTGTTGATGAGGTACGTCTCATACGCCATGGTCGAAAGCCAAGGTATATCGGCACTTTCAAACGG
>CASFUX010000037.1 GCA_949297975.1 uncultured Bacteroidales bacterium | reverse complement strand
GTAGCATTCGATGCCGGGCGTGTGGTGCGTCACGATTTGCCCTAAGTGGTGCTGCGTCAATATCTCGATGGCAAAGAAGTGCTCGTACACATCGATTTCGGGATGCTCGCGCACCTGCCGGATGAGGCTTTGCTGTATCTCGTAGCCCGTGTTGTCCTTGTGGTGCAGGATGCGGAACTCCGAGTGGCCGCCTTCCTTGTGCAGGTCGAAGTTGCCCTTGTCGTCGCGGTCGAAGTCCACGCCCCACTTCAGCAGTTCCTTGATTTGCGCAGGTGCTTCGTGCACCACCTTTTCCACGGCAGGCAGGTAGCAATGCCCGTCGCCCGCAATGAGCGTGTCCTGGATATGCTTCTCGAAATTGTCCGGGTCGTAAGTCACCGAGGAGATGCCCCCCTGCGCAAACGAAGTGTTCGACACGTCGAGCGTGCCTTTACAAAGCAAGGCCACCTTGCCATAAGGGGCGGCCTTCAACGCAAAACTGATACCGGCGATACCACCGCCGATTACCAAAAAATCGTATCTGTATTTCATATATAGAATAGACAAGTTACGAGAGGGAGCGAGGAGCGAGGGAGACCGCTCTTACTCCTTCATCAATTATTCAGTCAATCCATCAGTTAATCAGTTATTCAGTTAATCCATCATTCCGTTATTCGCTCTTCTGCCATTCCTTTCCGTTTCAAAAAGAACAATATCCCCGTTGCCAGACATGCCACGATGCCCACGGAATAAGAAACAGCCGACGACAGCCCGAACCCTTCCGGCGCAATCAAGATGTAGCACACGCTCACCGCCGTCATGAACAGGGCGGGCAGCAAGGACACCCAATACATCTTCTGCCGCTTGGCCAAATAGACCGTCACGGCCCACAAGGTGAACACGGCCAGCGTCTGGTTGCACCAAGCGAAATAACGCCACAGCACATCGAAGTTGATTTGCAACACCACAAAGGTCAGCACGAAGATGGGAATGGAGATAAGCAGGCGTTTCTTGATGGTGCGCTGGTCCAGCTTCAGGAAGTCGGCCGCTATCAACCGGGCAGAGCGCAACGCCGTATCGCCGGACGTAATCGGTGCGGCAATCACGCCTATCAACGCCAAGATGCCGCCGAACGTGCCCAGCCAGTCGCGGGAAATCACATCGACCACCACAGCGGCCTTGTTTTCCGTGGGTGCCAGGCCTGCCACGAATTCCTGCAACCCCTGCACCGAACCCCAAAAGCTGGAAGCCGCCGCCGCCCATATCAAAGCCACGATGCCCTCGGCCACCATGCTGCCGTAGAACACCCGCCGTCCATACCGCTCGTTCTGCAAACAACGCGCCATGAGGGGCGACTGCGTGGCATGGAATCCGGAAATGGCTCCGCAAGCAATGGAAACGAACATGATGGGGAACACCGGCAAATGCTCGGGATGCAGGTTGGCAAAGCCTTCGGTAAACTCGGGTATCGGGGCCTTGTTCACCAGCATGGCCGCAAAGATGCCGACCGCCATGAAGAGGAGCGCAAACCCGAACACGGGGTAAATCTTGCCTATCAGTTTATCTATCGGCAACAGGGTGGCCAGCACATAATAGATGAAAATGACCACCGCCCAAAAAGTCATGTCGAGCGATTTGGGGGTCAGTCCCGCCAGCAGCCCAGCAGGCCCCGACACGAACACCGCCCCCACCAAAATCATCAACAGCAGGGAGAACACCCGCATGAATTGCTTCACGCCGTTGCCCAGTTCCATACCCACTATCTCCGGCAGACTTGCCCCGTTGCGCCGCAGCGATATCATGCCCGACAAATAGTCGTGTACCCCGCCTGCGAATATCGTGCCCAACACAATCCACAGGAAAGCCGCTTCGCCAAACATCACCCCCATGATGGCCCCGAATATCGGCCCCAGCCCGGCAATGTTCAGGAACTGGATTAAAAAGGCCTTCCACCAAGGCAACTCCACATAGTCCACCCCGTCCGGATTGGCCACGGCAGGCGTAGGCCGCTTCGTGTCAGCACCAAATATACGCTCCACCAACTTCCCGTAAAACACATAGCCCAACACGAGCACGACAATCGATACAAGAAAACTAATCATGATACGTTATACGTTATTTCAAATTTTCAGATTTCAGATTTCAGATTGGCACACGGATAACACGGATTAAACCGATTTACACGGATAAGCCTTTCTACTTTCTACTTTTTACCGTCTGCGTTATCTCCGGGAAACCACGGCGCAAAATTAAACTTTTTCCTATTCCGTTATCACTATCTTCTGCACTTTTTCCCCGACCCGCAGCAAAAAGCAACCTGCCGACAACGTTATCCGGTTGATGCCTTCCTGGGTCACACCGCTGCATACTTCATTGCCAGTCAAGTCATAAACAGCAAACGGACATCCGCCCGCCGTCTCCACGTACACGGCATTCCCCACCGCATACCAGTCCACATTATGCTCCAACGACTGGATGTCCACACCCGAACCGGCATGACAATCAGGATAAGTGGCATACGTCAACGGCACGTCCCGGTAATACACCGTGATGACAGCCACGCCCACGCCACGGGTTGCCGTAGTGGTGGCACTGACAAACATCAGCCGTCCTACCCCACTAAGGTCTTGGGTCTTGACGCCATCCTCTGTGAATAGTTTGTTTTCCCAGGCCTCCACCGTGCCCCATTCGTTACCCGCTTCATCCGTTATCAACAATGTGCCGTGACCGTAATACGTCCGCACCACCGCCGACACGCCGGTGATGGTCGCCAAGTCGAATGCTGGAGAATATATCGCCGCACCCTCTTTCAATATATAATAAGGATTGTCCTCGCTCTTGCTCATATCCGCGCCCAGCACTTCCCAACCGGCCGTTGCCCCCATCATCATCCGCAGGGTCTGTTCCCCCTCGCCGCCCTGGGCATGTTGATACACCGCATACAGCGTTACATTCCCCACAGGCAGGTAGTCCCCGGCCGGTATCAGCTTCGGCATGATTTCCGTGGCCTCGCTGGAAGCCTCCGCCCAACCGGCAAACGTCCATCCCGCACAAGGCGGCACGGCTTCGGGCAAACTGACCGCCGAAGCGCAATCCGCCTGCACCAATTCCGTTTCGCCCGCCAACGTACCGCCACCCGCCTCCAATGTGACCGTGTACGCTTCCGCCGGAGCGAAGTTGATTTGCAGCGTGCAATCGCTCTTGGGAGACACCGTGAACACATCCCCCTGCTGAGCCACCTCTGCCTCGCCCTCCGTCACCGTCCATGCCGGGTCGGCATACGTCACGCATTCACCCCGCACCGCCGTTATCGTTTTCTCCTCCACCGACACCGTGCCGAGGCTCGCATCATTCGCCACCGCCGTCACCACATAAACCGGTGGCGGAATGCCTTCCTTGAAAGTAAGGGAGAACACTTGCGCCACTTTGTTTCCTTCCTTGGGATTATTCCAATGCACTTCCAACTTATAATACAGGTCGGGCATCCACACCGTATCCCGCTGAGGCAGGAACGACACCTCGCCAGCCACCGCCTCTTGTGTAACGGCCTCTACCGTGTTTTTAAACAACGAATCCTCCGCTATGCAAAGTTTGAATTGCTTGACTTCCTCATCCACACTTTTCACATTCATCACCATCCCTTTCACGGCTATGGACAAAGGCCGGTTGCTTTTAATGTAGGAAATGCCGTTGCTATTGCCATGACCGCCAAAACGGATAAAGCTATACAACGCACTGGCAGTAGTCCCATTGTAGGCACCATCCAACTCCCATTCTATCCCCTGCTCCGTCCACGTCCAAGTAGAAGCATATGTACCGCTAAAGGCCTTGGTCGAGAAATCCAGCACATAATCCTCCGCATGGACAGCAACACATGCCCACCACACCGCCAACAACGACAAGCACAACCTTATGGGACAAGAATGTTTCATGATTTCAACGTTTAAAATCACACATCACAAACACAAACACAAACAACCGGCGTACCTTGTACTTTTTGCACAAAGCCCGTATCGCTTGCATATGGGTCTCGATAAGCTTCATGTTGCAAATATAGGCAATTTACTGAAATCAAATGGATTTTGGAATGGGAAAAATTGCGGAAGAGTGCCATCACACATAGAAACAATCCCAAGACTTTCGTTCCCAGCAAACAATTGCTACCTTTGTCTCGTAAAAACATCCTATGAAAACAGACAACCTAAACCTGACACAAAGGCTGATGGACAAAATGGAAGGCAATCAGATTGAATTTAAACTTACCACCGGGCAATTGGAACGCGGCATGGAAACTTTGTGCGCCTTTCTTAACAATGAAGGCGGCACAGTACTATTCGGCGTGAACGACAACGGGGAAGTCATCGGCCAAGAAGTAAGCGACAAAACGAAAAAAGAAATAGCAGAAGCCATACGCCGTATCGAGCCGTCTGCCACCATATCAATATCATACATACCCATTCCTGACTCGAGCAAGTATATAATCTCCCTATACGCAGAGGAGCAACGCCACATGCGCCCGTTCATGTACAAAGGAAGGGCTTACCAACGAATAGAAAGTGTCACGTCTGTCATGCCACAAGACAAGTACAACCATCTGCTGATACAACGGGGTGGCAGATACAACTGGGAAGCGATACCCAACCCCGACTTGCAAATCAGCGACCTTGACGAAAACGCAATCATCGGCGCAGTACGTGCCGGGATCAACTGCGGTCGCCTACCCGAAACCACCATCCGCGAAGAAATACCCGCCATCCTTGAAAAGTTCGACCTTTTGCATGACGGGAAACTGAACAATGCCGCAGCCGTGTTGTTCGGGCGCAATCTATACTATTATCCCCAATGTCTGTTACGCTTGGCGAGATTTAAAGGCACAAACAAAGATGAGTTCATAGACAACCAACGCCACCAGGGGAACATTTACATGCTGCTGGATGCGGCCATGTCGTTCTTCTTCAAACACCTCTCCTTGTCGGGAAAAATAGAAGGACTTTATCGCGAAGAAGAATTGAGCATACCCTATAAAGCTCTAAGGGAATGCTGTATCAATGCTTTCTGCCACAGAGCCTACCACCGCCCGGGCAGCTCGGTGGGCATCGCCATCTATGACGACCGTGTGGAAATAGAAAGCAGTGGCACGTTTCCTCCCGACATGACGCTTGAAAAACTGCTTGGCGGGCATAGTTCGGAACCGCCTAACCTCATCATAGCCAACGTACTTTACAAAAGCGAATTATTGGAAAGCTGGGGACGTGGCATCAAATTGATGATTGACGAGTGCCGTCGTGTCAGCATACCCGACCCGGAATTTCATACGAACGGGAGTGCGGTATGGGTAACATTCCGATACAAAAACGAAGCTATGGGACAAGTACCCGACAAGTACCACCCAAGTACCACCCAAGTACCACCCAAGTACCACCCAAGTACCACCCAAGTAAAGAACTTGATCATAGCTTTAGGCGAAAAAAATTGCTCAGTCATCGAAATGATGAAAATACTGAACTTAAATAACCGCAGATATTTCACAAAAGATTATCTAAATCCTTCAGTCAAGCAAGGCTTAGTAGAACCGCTTTACCCGGATCAGCCCAAGCATCCGAAACAGAAGTATCGTCTTACCGCGCAAGGCAGGGCTTTGCTGCAAGATGGTGAAAACTTCGCTGCGAAATCCAACCCAAAAGAATTCCACGAGTAATCCTATTGCTACGTCATATAAAAAACGGAACCCTATCGTAACGTGAGTTCGGTATAAGGAATGCAGGCAAGCTGCCTGAAGGGCAGCGAGATAATAGCCTGGGGCAACGCCCCAGGAAAAAAGGACATCATAGAAACCAGGCTGTAGGCCTGGGAGAAAGGAAGGTGGCTTGTCCCTCAG
>CASFUX010000036.1 GCA_949297975.1 uncultured Bacteroidales bacterium | reverse complement strand
TCCGTCTTATCTGTCTCATCCGTGTTCTTTCTTATTTTGACACACCTCCAGCACAGGGTAAACTTCGGCTTCAGGACATGCTCAATTCCCCTCTCCCCAAGGAGGTTGTGTAAAAACCACGGAACAAACCCGCCGTCATTTCGACCGTAGGGAGAAATCCCCTTCTACAACGCTCCTCAAGCTACTGTGAGATTTCTCGCTGCGCTCGAAATGACAAGGACGGCATGAAAATAGTACTTTTCACACAGCCTCCCGGGGAGAGGGGGTTGGGGTGAGGCGGTTGGCAGATAGGACTGCCTTTTTTATTCCGAATTCACGTAGGTACTGCCTGAAGGGCAGATAGTCTTTATTTAATGCCAAACTCCCGCTTGTTGTATTGTTAAAACGCGAATGAATGGTTTCTGAGCTTGTTTTGTGAGTTAAAATGTGAGTTTCGTTTGCAATTGGTAAAAATTGACATTTTGTAAAAAGCAGAAATAGAGCGAAGATTTTTATGGATTGCAAATTTTGTTTTACGGATTGTCAACAATTTTTTGGAAGAAGTGCCGTAACTTTGTGGCGTTTTTAATGAAAAATAGTATTGTATGAGTGAAAGCATACCATGACGGGTGTGCTTGTGTGAAAAGAGCTGAGGCTCTATGTGGAGGTTTGTAATAATATTGTTGATTTCCCTATGTTCGTGCCTGACGATGCACGGGCAGGTGGTGGCAGTGAAGACAAATGCCTTGTTGTGGGCCACGGGTTCGCTGAATGCGGAGTCGGAGGTCAAGGTGGGGCAACGGTCCACGCTGGCACTTGCCGTGTCATGGAATCCCTTCACGATGAACCGGGCGGAGGATGTCAACCTGAAATGGAAACATCTCATCGTGCAACCCGAATACCGCTACTGGTTCTGCAACGCTTTCAACGGTCATTTTATCGGTATCCATCCAGGTTACGCCCATTATAATATTGGTGCGGTGGGCTGGCGCAACGATGCGTTCGGCCAGTTTTCGCAAAGTCGCTACCAAGGTGATGTGGTGTCGCTGGGGGTAGGGTATGGTTTCCATTGGATATTGTCGCCACGCATCAGCATCGAGGCCGAGGCGGGCGTGGGGGTGGCCTGCACGTGGTATGACCGCTATTGCCATCGGGTGTGTGGGCAGTTCTACGAGCATGTGGATGCGCGGTGGTTCTTCACGCCCACCAAACTGGCGGTTTCACTGGTGTGGGTGATGTGACCCCCCGACCCCCTAAAGGGGGAGCGGCCTCCCCAAACCCCTCCAGAGGGAGGGGCTTAAGATAGCATACGGAGTGAGGCCCCTCCATTTCCCCCCCCAAGGGGGAGCTTGATACAGTACACGGATTTAGACAAATAAGACAGATTACACGATTATACAATATTAATGAAGCATATCACCCACATACGCGAGTTTGCAAGCCTCCCCTTCAGGGGAGGTTGGAGGGGGCTTCGGGGTTGCTGGCTGGGATTGTGCTTGCTCTTCTCTCTCCCTGCCTGGGCCGACAACATGACTGTGTTGGAGTGGCAAGGGAGCGACACGTTGCATGTGCGGTTTGTGCTGGCGGCGGGACAGACGAAGGTGAAGTCGGCTTACCGGGTGGTAGCTGTACCGAGCCTTGTTTCAGCGGCGAGCGACACGCTGACGTGGCCGATAGATACGGTGGAATTTGCCGGGCGCCGCAACCGCAAGTACAACGATCGTCTGGCCGTACTTGACCATATGCTACGTCGTGCCAAGATATACACACCAAAGGATACGTTGGTGATTGATACCCTTTTGGCGGTGCAGCCTTGGATGCGCGACACCACGCTGAGCCTGTGCATGGCCCGGGTACTGGACGGCTGTTGCCGCATAGACACGCTGGAGACCGAGTGTGTGGCGCAAACGCGCTACGTGCCACCACCCGATGACGTGGGTGAGTTGTTGGAAAAGCTGCTTGCTACCTCGGAATATGGTGTGTTCAAATGGGAACTGCTTTATCCGGAAGGAGTGGTTTATGTGCGTTTCCCGCAGGACAAGTGGGGGCTATATACTTCTTTTGCCGATAATCGCCGGGCATTGGAACGGCTGGGAGAGATATTGCAGCGTATGCAAGCCGATGCTGCCTCGCGCACTGTGCGGATGTCCATCGTGGGGATGGCTTCGCCCGATGGACCGTTGAAGCGTAACCTGCGCTTGGGCGAACTGCGTGCCAAAAGGTTGAAAAATTACATTGTGCAGCATTATGACACCACCGGTGTGATATTGGAGACCGTGAACGCGGGTGAAGGGTGGGGTAATTTCACGGCCTTGTTGCACCTCGCCACCGATGAGCAAGTGCCCGAACGGGAAGCCATGTTGCGCATCATTGAGAATACGCCCAATGCCAACCAACGTGAGCGTTTGTTGCGGGCCTTCCAGGGCGGGATGCCGTTCCGCCGTTTGCTGGACATGTTCGATGTGCAGCGTTCGGCTGCGGCTGTGCGCTTCTACTACGAGGCGGAAACCGACACGATATCGCATACCATCAACGAGGCCTTGCGGTTCATACAGTATGGTTCGTACCAGGCGGTGGTTGACTTGCTCGAACCGCTGGACGATGACCGCCGTTACAACGTGCTGGGCACGGCCTATTACATGTTGGGACGGCACGACGAGGCCATCGAATGCTTCGAGCGGGCCGTGATGCTCGGTGGTGAGGATGCCCGCGAGAACCTCCGTCAGCTGATAGAGAGCAATGAGAAATTGGCAGCCCCCTCAACTCCCCCAGAGGGGGAGCTTTAGAGGCGGATGGGACTGATGGGCATCTGCGTCAATCTGCGGGAAACAATGGAGGTGAAAGGAGAAAGTAAAAAGGAGAAAGGTGAAAGTAAAAAGGAAAAAGTGAAAAGTGAAAAGTAAAAAGGGTAAAGGAGAAAGTCCAAGGCCAACGGCCTTGTGGCATTCAGCGTAGGGCAACGCCCTACGAACACAATCATCCGTGTAAATCCGTTCAATCCGTATTATCCGTGTGTCAATTTGAAATCTGAAATAAACAATAAACAATAAACAACAAACCAAATTATTCATTTATTAAAAACAAAAATCGTATGAAAAAAACATTTGTAAAGTCCGCCTGGATGATGGCGGCAGTTATGGGAGCGTTTACGTTCAGCTCTTGTAATAACAATGAACCGAACCCCATGCCCGATCCTACAGACTTGGGCGAGGAAGTGGAAGTGTCCATCGGCGTGCGTCTGGCGAGCCATCCGGGCAGACCTACCTTGAAAACTGCCAGCACGGCAGACGATTTGAACCTTGGTACTACGTTGCAGACCATCAACAACATCGTGATTGTGCCTTACGTGGGCAACAATGCTGCCACCAACATCATGTTTGGAGATTTTAATCCTGCTTCGAGTGGAGAAGATGGCAAAGCGAAGTTCATAGAAACAATTGTTCCGAAAGAAACAAATATGTTTCGCGTGTATGGTAACTTGCCAGAGGATGCAACCTTGGCCTCGAAGCAGGGCGTGAGCGTTCCGGATTTGGATAATAGCAGCATGGGTGAGTTTCCTGATTATGCAGCTTTGACCGATGTGTACCCTGCCCACCCGCTGTACTACTATGTGGAAGCGGTAGGTGTTGACGGTGAGGGTACCGGTTTCAAAGTGGGTACCAGCACGACTCCACGGGACGTGTACACTTCGGCCGACAGCAACCCGACTGATGGTAAAGTAGGCGAAAACAACCGCATATTGATTACCAAGAACCTCCGTTACGGTGTGGGTGCGTTGGCAGCCGCTGTGTTGGATGGTGTGGCCGAAAAGGACAGCATCTTCTTCCTCGGTACGGAAGCCGAAGGCGAAATCACCCCGGTAGCAGGTTCTTACATTGCTTGGGAAGACTTCGGCGCAAACAAGACCGACTCCATCACGGTGGAAGGGATCATCATCGAAAAACAAGCGATAGGTTTCGATGCTGACTTCACTCCCAAGACCCAAACGGTAAGCGTGTATGCCCAAGCAGCCGATGGCAACAAGAAGATGGTATCGAATAAGTTGAGCTATGGTGAAGAAAGCGTTATCAACAACACGGGTAATATCTACAGCGTAGTAGCCCCGACCAAGGAAAATGGTATCGTGGTGAACTTCCAGTTCAAGAACAACAGCAACCGTTACTTTGCACTGAGCGACACTGTTGCCGTGGAAAGTGCTTACAGGACGGCTGATGTGGTAGCTCCCGGCGACTATTTCTACTTGGCCACTACGCTTAAGCGGGATGTTGCTACCAATACGAACAATAACGATATTTTCCAAGCCTACACCTCTACCTTGCTCAATGCCACGGTAAAAGACTGGGGCAAGGCCAGCCAAACGCCGGTAGAAACAGCAGATGTGGAACTCGGTATCACGGTTGACGTGACTTGGGACGAAGGTATCGTGTATGATGTAGAAATGTAAGACCCTCCAACCCCCTAAAGGGGGCTACGGGTATCCAAAGTTGGCGCAAGTCTGTGACTTGTGCCTAAAATGCAGGTAGTTTGTAACTGCCGTTCATGTTGCGAAGTTGTAAACTTCATGTATTATTGGCACAAGTCACAG
>CASFUX010000035.1 GCA_949297975.1 uncultured Bacteroidales bacterium | reverse complement strand
CTGAGGGACAAGCCACCTTCCTTTCTCCCAGGCCTACAGCCTGGTTTCTATGATGTCCTTTTTTCCTGGGGCGTTGCCCCAGGCTATTATCTCGCTGCCCTTCAGGCAGCTTGCCTGCATTCCTTATACCGAACTCACGTTTCAGACATGTTTATAAACCGAACTCGCGTAGCTTTTATAGCTGACACCTGAATTCATCCATCCATTCCTTTGGAAAGGTAATTACAACATTATCGCAACATAATCTATTGGGGCTTTATTTGCCATTCGGAAAATAATGCCTACCTTTACCCCGGAATAAAAAACACCTGTATGGATATAGCAATCGTATGCGTCTTGCTGGCCGTGGGCGTCGTGTTCTTCCTGTTGGAATTGTTCCTGCTACCGGGCATTTCGGTGGCGGGTGTCGCCGGGCTGCTGTGCACCGGGGCGGCCATCGTGTATGCCTACGTCTATGTGGGAGCATGGGCGGGCACGCTCACCCTGCTGGGCGGACTGGCGATTTTCGCCCTCATGGTGTGGTGGTTCATGCGCTCCAAGGCATTGGACAAGATGATGTTGAAAACAGAAATCAAAGGAAAGGTAGACCCGTTGGAAGGGGTTCACGTGAAGCCGGGCGACACGGGTACCGCCTTGTCGCGGCTGGCTCCGATGGGCAAGGTCATCATCAACAACGCCACCATGGAGGCCAAGACCAACGGCGAATTTATCGACCAAGGCGTGGAAGTCGTGGTGCTCGAAGTATATTCCACCAACGTGCTGGTGCAGGCAAGAAGTGAGAGGTAAGAAATAAGAGGTAAGAAGTAAGAAAAGGAGTAAGAGGAAAGAGGCAGATGTCCAAGGCCAACGGCCTTGTGGCACTCAGCGTAGGGCATCGCCCTACGAACAGGAGCAAAAGGCATTACCCGCATGGCACTAATCACTAATCGTTAAACACTAATCACTAATCCCTAATAATAATGACAACAATCAGTATCGTAGGAATCATCATCATCGTGGTGTTCCTGTTTTTGTTCTTCTACTACGTTCCGTTCATGCTGTGGATCAACGCGAAGGTAGTAGGTGTCAGCATCTCGCTGTTGCAGTTGTTCCTCATGCGCATCCGCAAGGTGCCGCCCGGAAAAATCGTGAACTGCATGATCGAAGCCCACAAGGCGGACATCCGGGAAGTGACCCGCGACGGCCTGGAAGCCCATTACCTGGCAGGCGGGCACATCGAGCGGGTGGTACACGCCTTGGTATCCGCTTCGAAAGCCAACATCGACCTGTCGTTCCAGATGGCCACGGCCATCGACCTGGCAGGACGCGACGTGTTCGAAGCCGTGCAGATGTCGGTCAACCCGAAAGTCATCGACACGCCGCCCGTGACCGCCGTGGCCAAGGACGGCATCCAGCTCATCGCCAAGGCACGGGTCACCGTGCGGGCCAACATCAAGCAGTTGGTGGGCGGTGCCGGCGAAGAGACGGTGCTGGCCCGCGTGGGCGAAGGCATCGTGTCGTCCATCGGCTCGTCCGAGTCGCACAAGAGCGTGCTGGAAAATCCGGACTCCATTTCCAAACTGGTACTGCGCAAGGGGTTGGACGCGGGCACGGCCTTTGAAATCCTCTCCATCGATATCGCCGACATCGACATCGGCAAGAACATCGGCGCCCAATTGCAGATGGACCAGGCCGAGGCCGACAAGAACATCGCGCAAGCCAAGGCGGAAGAACGCCGCGCCATGGCGGTGGCCACCGAGCAGGAAATGAAAGCCCGCTCGCAGGAAATGCGCGCCAAGGTAATCGAGGCCGAAGCCGAAGTGCCGCTGGCCATGGCCGAAGCCTTCCGCAACGGCAACCTCGGCATCATGGACTACTACCGGATGAAGAACATCGAAGCCGACACCGCCATGCGCGATGCCATCGCCAAACCCGGCACGGGCGACAGCGGCAAACCGGCAAAGTGAGTTCCGCCGAAGAACGCAAACAACGCAAAAGGCATTTTTCCAACCGCCAAGAACGCAAAGGCCGCAGAGTTTTTCCCCTCTGCGGCCTTTTCATTCCCGACAGCCAGGTCAAAGCCCACCCCGTCTCCATTGCTTTCCAATAAAAAGAAAAGGCTTCATCCGTTGTGGATGAAGCCTTTCGTTTGCTCCTTGTAGCGGGGACGAGAATTGAACTCGTGACCTCCGGGTTATGAATCCGACGCTCTAACCAACTGAGCTACCCCGCCCTTTCTCAAAAGCGGTGCAAAGATAGTAATTTTGGAGAACACACCAAAAAGAAGCCCTGCTTTTTTCACCCGAAGCCGATATTTTTCGCCCGTCCACACCCTTTGTCACTTGATTTTCAATCCCGGTATCAGCGGGTTCACGTCCACTAATTCCAGCTCCTTCACCATTGAGAGCGTGCCCTGCTTGTATTTCCGGAAGTGCGGCGTTTGCAGGTGGCTTTCGTAGGCGGCGCAGTCGGCGTAGATTTCGAGGATGGACACCCGGTGCGGCGCGTCCTGCTCGGCGGTGGCATAAAGCGTCAGCACGCCCGGCTCCAGCCGCATCGAGGCCTCGATTTCCTCTTTCAGGAAAGCGTTGTAAGCATCCAGCTGCGCCGGGTCAACGGTAATCTTCGACAGGCGTACCAGGTTGTTTTCGGCCAAGACAGGCTTGGCATACTCCTCCTTGATGATGCGCAACGTCTTGATAGCGGCAGGGAAACCGATGTAGGGCAGACACTGGATGACGGCGGCGGTCAGCGTTTCGGGCGAGTTGCCCACGTGGATGTTGCCGTGATAATGCGAATGGAGCTGGCTTTCGGCCTCCAAGGTAGCCAAGACGCAGTAGCCCAACAATTCGCGCGTCGGCAGGTCGAGGGCACCGCGGCTGTATGTCTCGCCGAAGAAATAGTCCGTGAGAAACCGCTCCACGTCCTTGCCCATGTCGCCGGGCAGTCCCTCCATCACCGACGCGATGCCGCCGGGATAGAGTTTGTCCTGAACGGCCTTGCCCGCCGCGTGGCGTGTCTCCTCCGTCACCGTGCCCTGCTTTTCCAACGGCAGGGAGATGCCCCGCTCCTTGAACACCTCGTTCACCGCGCCCACGGCATTCAGCATCTTGGGAAAGCCAATGAACGGGGCGGTGAGGTACATCACCTCGCGCAGTTCTTCGGGCGTGACACCCACATTGAGTGCCGCCCCGGCATGGGCTTTCAGCTGTGGGAGCGTCTGCATCGTGGCGAGAGTGATGCAGGTAATCATTTCGCGTTGCTTCAACGTCAGGTCGCCCGTCTGGAACACCTCGCCGAAAATGAACTTCTGGAGGATATCCATCATTTCCGGGTCTGTACCCTGCCCGGTCAAAGCTTCGCCGCCGAACAGGGCGTGGTAATTCTGCTTGCAAACTTCTATCCTATCCATATTGCTTGTCGTTTGTGCCATCGCGCACAGGCTTCCTGCCAGCACGAGGGCGATAATGCCGATTACTTTTCTCATTGCTATCTCTTTATTGTTCGATGCAAAATTACACCGGGACAAACAATAGTGCCGTAACCATATATCGGCAAATCATACCATTTTTACTGAACTTGAATGAATGGGGAGATTGCCGGGATTTATTCACCCAACGCCCATTCCCACAACGGAACCACGCGAACACCGTTTTCTTCCAGTTTCTGATTGTAGGTAATGATGACTTTTGACGCAAGGGAGGCTTTTATGGAGGAGAAGCCCGAAAACTCACGCTCGCGGTTGCGGTCGGTCAGTTCGTAACACGCCTGAAAGGCATGCAACGCTCCATTCCGTGAAGCGATGAAGTCGCATTCCCCTTTCGAATTGTCGAAAGCAATGGGGGCGTAGCCTTTATTCCGCAATTCATTGAAAACCAAATTCTCAAAAAAGTTGCCCGTATCGGGGCTGTACCGGAACGTATTGGCATACATAATCCCATTATCCACGCAATAACATTTGTGCTCCGAGCGTTTGCTTTCCTTTTGGGAGAACGAGAAATTGCGCACATCGGCGCAAATGTAGCTTTCACACAGATATTGGAGATAGGCGGTCATGGTGTTTTCATTGCTGTTCATGACCTTGGCCAACTGTTGGGGTGAGAAACGGTTTCCCGCGTTTCGCAACAAGTAATTGACGGTCTTGTAAAAAAGCTGGCTGTCGCGTATGGAATTGTACACGATGCAATCTTTCTGCACAATGGACTCAAAATAGCTGTGCAGGAGTTCTTGTTTCAAAGCATCGTCAAGCCCGGAGAGGACAATCTCCGGAAAAGAGCCGAACGCCATGCAACCGTTCATAAGCCGCAAAACCTCCGGCATACGTTGATAAGCATCCAGCAGGGAGCTGATGCCTATTGTCCCCAGACATTCGCGCAGGGAAAACGGACGCACTTCATTTTCAAAATAACGGCCGGAAAGCATGGCGGCAAACTTGCTTTGCAGCATATTGGAATTGGAGCCGGTGACATATATCTTGCGAAACTCCTTGCTGTCGTATGCCGATTTCACAAAAACCTCCCAATTCTCCATTTGTTGCACTTCGTCTAAAAACAGATATTCCACCTTTTCGCCGGTCAGTGCCTCCGCTCTTTCCACGATAAGCCTTATCTGCGAAACGTCGTGCCAAAAGGGGATGAACATGGGAGCATCCAAATTGATGTTGAGAACAGACTTGGGAGATACGCCTTCCTCTATCAAATCGTTTATCAACAACTTGAACAAGGTCGATTTTCCACACCGCCGCACTCCCGTCAGTATCTGCACATGGGGCAATGTTTTTTTCTGCAACAAGTTATCCATGAGTTGCCTCCTGTACAGTCCGGCATAAGCCTTTCCTTCCCAATGAGGATTCTGCAATATCAAAGTCTTCTCCATACAAATATCCGTAAAGATGGTCGTATATCGCTGCAAATATAGTATTTAATTCTGAAACTAATCATACTTCGCTTCGGTTGCGATTTTGACTAATTATGATTAGCGTTCCTTTTTTTAACCGCAAAGAGCGCAAAGGATAGGCCAAGAAAAACCTTTGCGTCCCCTTCGCTCTTTGCGGTTAAAAAAGGTTTGTGCAGTCAGCCTCTTCAGGGGGTTGGGGGTTGTTGGGCAAGGAGATAGATGGACGCTTGCCTGCCCCCTTCGTGCCGCAGGAAACCCTCGGCCAGCAAGGCGTTGAGGCGGCGGATGGCGGTGGCACGGGTGAAGCCGCACAATAGTTCGAAATCCGCCCGCCGCAGGTAGGCGTGGTCGGCGAAGTAGGCCCGCAGGCGGACGCGCACCTCCTCGTCCGTGAGCGACTCGGAATGCGACTTGTAGCGTGCGCGTTCAAATTCCGTGGCGGTGCGCAGGTCGCGCATCAGCGGCTTGTCGGGCTGGTAGTGGATACCCCGCACCCGCACGTGCTCGGCCCGCATCTCGCGCGGCGAAACCACGGCGGGCGCTTCGGCGGCCAGGCTGAAGTAGCCCACGCCCTCCAGGTGGATGCGTTCGCCCCGGCTGAGGCACGCCACGAAGTAGTGTGACAGCGAGGCCAGCACGTTGCGTACGTCGCCCGCCGTGAGCGACGTGTCGTGTTCGATGCGCTCGGCCAACTGGTCGGTAGTGACCGTGCCGATGTGTTTCACGCGCACGTGATAGCCGCCATCCGATGCCAATTGCGGACGGGGTGTCTTGTACAAATCATATTTTACTGACATAGTTCTGTGATTTTAAGTATATCTTTCTTCATTTTCCAGCATAAAGTTGTCGTCTCACAGCCGTGACACACCTGTTCCACAGCTGTGATACACCTGTCTCACGGCCGTGCGACACCTGTTCCACAGCCGTGAGACGAGAACTTTCCTGGCTCAAAGGTACGAAATAGGTATAGGAAATGCAAGACTTTCCTATAGGAAGGTGAATTGGGGGATAATAAATAGAGTTTATATCGAATTAAATTTTAAACCACAGAGGCACGGAGAGATACATCTATCTGCTCCCATTATGCGCCCCAAAAGCCCACGGAGAAATGCCGCTTGCGGCATTTCACTAAGTGTCCTCTGTTATCTGCGAGAATGCCACTGCTCATCTTGGTGTCTCTGTGTCTCCGTGGTTTATCATTTTAT
>CASFUX010000034.1 GCA_949297975.1 uncultured Bacteroidales bacterium | reverse complement strand
TGAGCCGTTGCCAAGTCGTCGGGCATACCGGGGATGTCGCTCACGTTGAAGCCCGTGACCACCATGGTAATCTTCACGTTGTCGTCCAGCGTATCGTCATACGAGGCTCCCCATATCACGTCCACGTCCTCGCCCACCTTGTCCATGAATTCGTTCAGTTCCTTGATTTCCTCCAGCTTGATTTGCTTCTGGCTGGAGCAGTACAGCTGGAGCAGCATCTTCTTCGCACCGCGCACGTCGTTCGTGTTGAGCAGCGGCGAAGTCATGGCATCCTGTATGGCGCGGGTGATGCGGTGCTCGCCGGAGGCGAAACCCGTGTTCATGATGGCCACCTTGCCGTCCTTCATTATATTATATACATCGGCGAAGTCGGTGTTGATGTATCCGGGCACGGTGATAATCTCGGCGATGCCCTTGGCTGCATTGGTCAGCACGTCATCGGCCTTGGCAAAGGCGTTGCCCAGTTCCAGGTCGGGGTAAATCTCGTACAGCTTCTCGTTGTTGATGACCAGTATCGCGTCCACGTGCTTGCTCAGGGCCAGCACACCTTCGAGGGCTTTCTTGATTTTCGGCCTCCGCTCGAAAGCAAACGGGATGGTCACGATGCCGATGGTGAGGATGCCGAGGTCGTGCAACGCCTGTGCTATCACGGGCGATGCCCCCGTGCCGGTACCGCCGCCCATGCCCGCTGTGATGAAAACCATCTTGGTGTTGTCGCGCAGCAACTCCTGTATCTTGCCCACCGACTGCTCGGCAGCCTCGCGTCCGCGCTCGGGGTCGCCGCCCGCACCCAGCCCGTCGCCCAGTACCACCTTCATAGGCACGGGCGACTGCTTCAACGCCTGTTCGTCGGTGTTGCACACCACGAACGACACATCGGTTATCCCTTGGCGGAACATGTGGTTCACGGCGTTGCCGCCGCCGCCACCCACGCCTATCACCTTGATGATGGAAGAATCGACCAAAGGCAATTCAACCGGCAGTTCCTCGTTCAAATAGTCCATATATTTTTTCTCCTTTTATTCTGTTTTACAAATGTCATTCCGGACGTTTGTCGTCCTTTTTCTCCTCGCTCTTCAGATATTGGTCGTCGTTGAAGAAGTCGATAAACAGCTGTTGGATTTTCATACCCCAGCCCCGCTTGTTATCTTTTTTCGACTTGGGCGGTTCGGGCTTCGGGGGCTCGGGGTTGTCCGTCCGGTAGTCGTGCAGCAATAACGCCGTGCCCACCAACTGCGCATACACGGGGTCGGCATAGCGTTCGTCCGTATCGTGCGTGAGGCAGGGCGAATGGTCGCCGAAGCGCACGGGCAGGCCGGTGTACTCCTCCATGAAGTCGGCCACGCCATCGAGCTTGACACCGCCCCCGCTAAGCACGATGCCCGCCTCCAGGGAGAAGGGGGATTGTTCCAATGCCTTGAAAATGGGACTCATCATCTCGGCCAGGCGCATCTCGATGATGGTGGCCAGGAAGTCGGTATCCACCTTTACGGAAGGGGCACCCGCCTCCGCCGCCGGTACGTTGACACGCTTCGGGGAGGTGACCAACCGCTTCAAAGCCACTCCTGTGAGGCATTTGAGCCGTTCGGCATTGGCCTCGCTGATGCCCAGTTCCTGGATGTCGTGCGTGATGTGGCGACCGCCGAGGGGCACTACCAGCAACTGCTGCAACGCCCCTTGCGCGTACACGGCCAAGGTGGTCGTGGTGTCGCCGAGGTTGACCAAAGCCACGCCTGCTTCGCGTTCGCCTTCGTCGAGCAAGACAGCAGAGAGTGCTTCCACGCCGAGGGGCATGAAGTCGTAAGGCTTGATGCCCGCCGTGCGCTCGAACACGCGATCCAGTTCCTCGCGGATGGAAGCATTGCCCACTATTATATTATATGCACCGCGCAACTCGTTGCCCTTGCGTCCCACCGGGTCGTCGGTGCGGCTGCCATCCAACTCATAATACAAGGGGATGACATCGTACACCGCCACCTCCGGCTGATTTATCTTGGTGTAACATTCTTCCAGCATCTCGTCCACCAACGGGGCGGTCACCACCCTGCCGAAACCCAGCGAGCGGGTCAGGCGCAGCGTCACCTGCTTCATGGTCTTGGCATTGACGCTCACGCAGAGCGCCTTCACCTCGGGCAGGGAAAGGCTGTTTTGCAGCAGGCGGGTCAGCTCGCTGAGGACGAACCCCACCTTAGTCGGTTGACGGACAAAGCCATACATGACCGCGTTCGTCGGCTTCGATTCCACGGACAACACGTGCACTTTGCCATCGTCGCGCACCTCGGCCGCCATGACGGCGATGCGCGAGCTGCCCATATCGGTTACCACTTGTATCATATCAGCTTTTTATTTTCCTTATTGAATGGTTGTCAGCGGGCGCGGGTGCACACCACCTGCCCCTCGTATTGCAAGTCGATGAGGCTGTAGCGGTTCCACCCTATCTCATTGAAGGCCTCGGTGTAGAGTTTCTTCAACTTCGCCAGCCGCCCCTCGTAGCCGTCGAGCGTGCCCAGCAGGATGATGCCGTCGCCCACGCGCGGCACAAGCTCCACCTTGCGGTCGGGGCGCACGTATATCTGCTCGATTTGGGCGTTCCAAAAGTCGTTGTCCTCCAGGAAACACACGAAGTCAAACAATTCGCCCGTAGCCATCTCCGGCGGCACACTGCCCGACACCACAGGCAGATAAGCCGCATATCCGACGGCGGGGCGCAGCACGTGGCGGTCGGCATCGACATAGTAATCGTCGCCGCCCATCACACGGAACTTCGGCACGCGCTGGCGTACCCGCATGTGCGCCACCCCGGAGGGCGTGAGGTAGCATTCGGCGGACTTGATCAGCTCGCTGCCGTCCAGCCCGGCCTCTATCTGCTCGGTGTGTATCTCGCTGCGCTTCTTGCCCACAGGATGCAGGCCGCCCGCCACCAGG
This sequence comes from uncultured Bacteroidales bacterium, assembly GCA_949297975.1. Taxonomy (GTDB): domain Bacteria; phylum Bacteroidota; class Bacteroidia; order Bacteroidales; family Paludibacteraceae; genus QVMH01. The sequence continues at coordinate 8,996 of CASFUX010000034.1, read as the reverse complement.
TATTGCTCCACGTAGGCACTATCGACCAACCGGTATTCACCACCGTCCAGGAAGGTCAGTTCCAAAGACGTGCACGCCACGCCGGACGGACGGCCGCCGAACGCGCACGCCGCCCACACGAGGTAGGCGACGGACAGGGAGATGGCCACGAGGGTCAGGAGCACGACCCCCAGACGTCTTCCCCTAAGCCCCCCAACCCTCTGAAGGGGGCTTTGGTTTGTATCGGCTTGTTTTTCCCTCATATTTTTTAAATAATGCCTACCCATCCTTTAAGTTAGCCCCCTTTAGGGGGTTGGGGGTTTTAGGATGCGGTTGGGGGTCTTTCAACATCTCCCCTATCTGCGGCACGAGGCGGTCGATGTCGCCCGCACCGAAGGTGACGAGCACGTCCAACGGCTTTTGGCTCAGCAAAGGTAAGAGATTTTCTTTGGAGCACAAGGTCTTGTCGGGCAGTTTTACCTCATTCAAAATCAACTCGGACGTGACACCGGGGATGGGCCGCTCGCGTGCCGGGTAGATGGGGAGCAATATCAGCTCGTCGAGGGCCGATAACGCCTCGGCAAACTGCGGGGCGAAGTCGCGGGTGCGGCTGTAGAGGTGCGGCTGGAACACGCCCGTGAGCCGCCGCCCGGGATACAACTCGCGAATGGAGCGGATGCTGGCCGCCAGCTCGGCGGGATGGTGCGCGTAATCGTCCATATAAACCACGCGGTCGCTGCGGTACACCGTGTTGAAGCGGCGGTAAATGCCCGCGAACGAGGATATGCCCGTGCGCAATTCCTCCTTCGTCACCCCGTTGAGCCAGGCAAGGGCGAGAGCTGCCACGCTGTTCTCCACGTTAATCATCAGGGGCACGGTGAGGTAGAGGTCGTTGACGCGCTCGGTGGGAGCCACGAAGTCGAAGTAGATGCGCCCCTCGGCCTGCCGCACGTTCTCCGCATGGAAGTCGCCCCCGTCGTGCAACGAATAGGTGTACAGTTTCACCCCTTTGGCCAACTTCCAATCCAGGTCGATGCCCGTGTGCACGATGAGGCTGCCGCCCGGCGCGATGAGCGAGGCGAATTGCGTGAATGCCTCGCGGTAGGCGGCGGGCGTCTCGTAGATGTCCAGGTGGTCGGCATCCACGGCGGTGATGACGGCCATGAACGGCGACAGCTGGTGGAACGAACGGTCGTACTCGTCGGCCTCCACCACTACGAGCGAACTGTCGCGCGACAGCAGCAGGTTGGTGTGGTAATTGGCCGAGATGCCTCCGAGGAAGGCGTTGCACCCTACCTGCGACTGGTGGAGCAGGTGCGCGGCGATGGTGCTCGTGGTGGTCTTGCCATGCGTGCCCGCCACGCAAAGGGCTTTCAGACGGCGGGTGATGTAGCCCAGCACCTCCGCCCGCTTGCGGACGGCAAAGCCCCGCTGCCGGAAGTAGAGCAGCTGCGGGTGGTCGGCCGGGATGGCGGGCGTATAGACCACCAGCGTGGCCTTCGGGTCGATGAAGGCGGCGGGCAGGGCGGCCACGCGCTCATCGGTCACCACCTGGATGCCCTCGGCCTCCAGCCCGTCGGTAACGAGGCTCTCCGCACGGTCGTACCCGGCCACGCGGAAGCCTTGCGCATTGAAGTAGCGGGCAAGCGCGCTCATGCCGATGCCGCCGATGCCCAGGAAATAGTATTTGAAAAAATTGTCCATGTCAGTTGTTTTGTTTTGGGCACATGGCCCTCCCGGCATCCCGCGCCGGGACTGGCGAAAAAGTTCCACCGAACCGGTTTCCATCCCCGACAGGGAGTTCATGACTTTCACCCATTTCACGTGTCCCCGTCATTTCGACCGCAGGGAGAAATCTAAAAATGGCTTTTCCCACACTGTAGGAGGAGATTTCTCGCTTCGCTCGAAATAACGGCGGCATGAGTTCGTACTCTCCAACTTCCCCGACAGGGAGGAAGAAAACTTCCGATATAGCGGAAGAAAATTTCCGGTATATCAAAAAAATATTTCCAGTATAACGGAAAAATATTTCCAGTATAACGGAAAAATATTTCCAGTATAACGGAAAAATATTTCCAGTATAACGGAAAAATATTTCCGGTATAACGGAATTTCACCGCCGATATACCGCACGTTTCGGCGCATACGCACTCAGCTCCTGCCCCGTCCTATTTCAGCAGCCGCGCCACCTCGTCGGCAATGCGGGCGGCCGAGTCGTGCTGCGCCAGGGCGGCAATGTGGACGGAAAGGTCGGCCAGCCGCGCGGGGTCGGCCAGCAGGCTCAGGGCTTCAGGCACGAGGCGGTCGGGCGCATCGGCATCCCGTATCATCACCGCCGCGCCGTGCTGCACCAGGGCGAGGGCGTTCTTCGTCTGATGGTCCTCGGCCACGTTGGGCGAGGGCACGAGTATGACGGGCTTGGCCAGCAGGCACAGTTCGGAAATGGAACCCGCCCCGGCCCGCGACACCACGAGGTCGGCCACAGCGTAGGCGTAGTCCATGCGCGACACGAAGTCCGTCACCACCAACCCGGGGCGGGCGTAGGGCTCGGCAGCCCGGCGAGCCTCATCGATGTAGAACTTGCCCGTCTGCCAGACGACCTGCACGCCCGACTGCGCCAATTCGTCCAAGTGCGCCATGACGCTGCGGTTGAGGGTACGCGCCCCGAGGCTGCCGCCCACCACAAGCAACGTGGGCTTGGCCGGGTCAAGGCCGAAATACGCGTAAGCCTCGGGCGCACGGGGGGCGGTGCGGAAAAGGTCCTGCCGCACGGGGTTGCCCGTAAGTACGATTTTATCCTTCGGGAAGAACCGCTCCATCCCTTCGTAGGCCACGCAGATGCGGGCGGCCTTGGAGGCCAGCACCTGGTTGGTAACCCCGGCGTAGGAATTCTGCTCCTGCAACAGGCAGGGCACACCTTGCTCCGCCGCCGCCTTCAGCGTGGGGGCACTGGCGTAACCGCCCACGCCGATGGCCACGTCCGGACGGAAGTCGCGCACGATGCGCCTCGCCCGGCGGGTGCTGCGCACGAGGTTGACCAGCACCTTGAAGTTGCGCAACAGGTGCTTGCGGTCGAAGCCCTGCACGGGCAGCCCCTCGATAGCGTAGCCTGCCTGCGGCACGCGCTCCATCTCCATGCGCCCCTGCGCCCCGACAAAGAGGAACTCGCTGCCGGGATAACGCGCCTTCAACTCGTTGGCTATGCTGATGGCCGGGAAGATATGCCCTCCCGTGCCGCCGCCACTGATGATAAAACGATACGTTGACATGATGAGAATTGACTATTTGACGATTGACTATTTACTATTTGTGGATGACATCAGTACGCTAAGACGCAAGACGCCAAGATTTTTTATTTTATATTTTTAAGCCGGGACGATAAGACGACAAAAGCATCTATATCAGAAAAAATCTTTGCGCCCTCGCGTCTTGGCGTATTTACTATTGGACAATTGACTGTTTACTATTAAAAAAAACGGACTTGACGTGCAGGAATTGCCTGCAAACAGTAAATTGTAAATCGTCCAATAGTACATGATTTCAAAGTTCGTCCAGTTCCACCACCGGCACGTCGTCGGGCGGCGGGGCGGCTTCAGCGGCGCGTCCTTCCTTGATTTGCTTCGTCACGCCGAGGATGATGCCGAAATACACCGACGTGATGACGATGGACGTACCCCCGCGACTGATGAGCGGCAGCGGCTGCCCCGTGACCGGTCCCAGCCCCACGGCCACGCCCATGTTGACGAAGGCTTGCAACACAATCATGAGCGACAGCCCGATGACCAGCATGGCGGGATACACGGTGTCGCACTTCAGCACGATTTTGCCCGCACGGTATAGCAACGCCATGTACAGCACGATGACGAAGATGCCGGCTATCAGCCCGCCCTCCTCGATAATGATGGCATAAATGAAGTCCGAATAGGCCTGCGGCAGGTAGTCGCGCTGCACGCTGTTGCCGATGCCTTTGCCGATAAACGCGCTCCCGGCAATGGCCATCAGGCTGCGCTTCTCTTGCAGGTTTTTGTCGTTGATGGTAAACTTGTCCACCTCGTCCTCTCCCTTGACAAAGCGGTCGATGCGCGCCGTCCACGTGGGGAAACGGTCGAGCACGGGCACTTTGTTGCACGCTTCGGGCGCAGCCTTGCCCAGCGCATACACGCACCCGACCAACAGCAGCCCGGCCACCACGATGGGAGCCAGCCGCCGCCACGAAATGCGCCCGATGAGCATCATGGCGAACACCACGGAAAAGAGGATGATGCCGGTGGAGAAGTTATCCACCAAAATCAGACCGCACACCACGACCGACGAGACGAGGATGCGGCGGAACCACAACCGCTCGCTGTCAGTGTCGCCATCCTTGATACGCGCCATCATGTCCGCCACCACCAGGATGAGCGACAGTTTGGCTATTTCGGAGGGTTGGAAGCGGAAGCCGAAGATAGACATCCAGCGCACCGCCTCGTTCTCTTCCACGCCCCACCCCAGCTGCAACATGAGCAGCAGCACGACCGATGCCGCCAAACCCACATAGCCCAGCAAGCGAATCACGCCGAGGGGGATGAGGTGTACCACGAACGCCGCCACCACGCCCAGCACCAGATAGCCCATGTGCTGCATGATGGGGGCGTAATAGTCGGCCGCCTTGTAAGCCAGCGTGCTCGACGCACTGTACATGAACAGGATGGAGATGGCGCACAAGAAGGCGTACACCACCCAGATGACGGCATCGCCACGCAACAGTTTTTTCAACAGGGAGTCCATGGGCGCGTCAAAGTTTCCTTACACATTCCTTGAACTGCCGCCCCCGGTCCTCGTAGCTCTTGAACAAGTCGAAACTGGCACAACAGGGCGACAGCAGCACGGTGTCGCCTTCAAGTGCGAGGTCGTAAGCGGCCCGCACGGCCTCTTCCATCGAACCGGCATCCACTATCTGCTTGCCCCGCTTGTCGAAGAAGGCGTGCAGCTTCGTATTATCCTTGCCGAGAAACACCAGCGCCCGCACCTTCTCGTGCACCAGCTGCTCTATCTCCGTGTAGTCGTTGCCCTTGTCCAGCCCCCCGAGGATGAGCACGGTGGGGGTCTTCATGCTGCTCAGGGCGTACCAGCACGAATTGACGTTCGTGGCCTTCGAGTCGTTCACGTACCGCACGTTGCGCACGGTGGCCACGTATTCCAGGCGGTGCTCCACGGGATGAAAGCCCTTGAGCGACTCGCGTATCACTTCCTTTTTCACATCCAGCACGGATGCCGCCAAACCTGATGCCATAGAATTATACGTGTTATGCGTACCCGGCAGAGCCAGTTCGGAAAGGGGCATACTGAATACCGAGTTCAATATCTGTATGACCAATTGCTCTTTTTCCACGAAAGCCTTTGTCTTTTCGCCCCGTTCCAACGCAAAGGGGTACAGGGTGGAGTGGATTTCGCGCTTGGCCAGCTCGGCTTTTATCACGGGGTCGTTCTCCCAGTAGATGAAAGCGTCCTGCTCCGTCTGGTTCTGTATGATACGGAATTTAGAGTCTATGTAGTTTTGGAATTTATAATCGTAGCGGTCAAGGTGGTCGGGCGTAATGTTGAGCAGCACGGCAATGTCGGCCTTGAACTCGGTCATCCCGTCAAGCTGGAAACTGCTCAGCTCCACCACGTAGTAGTCATACGAGCAGGCGGCCACCTGCAAGGCCAGGCTCTGCCCCACGTTGCCCGCCAACCCCACGTTCAGCCCCGCGCTTTTCAGGATATGGTAGATGAGCATCGTGGTCGTGGTCTTGCCGTTGCTGCCCGTCACGCAAATCATCTTCGCGTCCGTGTAGCGCCCGGCAAACTCTATTTCGGAGATAATCGGGATGCCCCGCTCGCGCAATGCCCGCACAATGGGGGCTTTGTCCGGGATGCCGGGGCTTTTCACCACTTCGTCGGCATTGAGAATGTCGGCTTCCGTGTGCCGCCCCTCTTCCCAGCGGATACCGGCGGACTCCAGCATCTGCCGGTATTCGGGTTTCACCGCCGACGAGTCGGACACAAACACATCGAAACCTTGCTTTTGTGCCAATATGGCGGCACCTGTACCGCTTTCACCGGCACCCAATATCACTATGCGCTTCATCTTGTCATTTACCATTTGACGATTTACTATTTACGATTGGCAGAGGCAAGTAGGTAAGGAGCAAGAGGTAAGTACCCGTCCGCTTTGCTTCCGCCCTGCATCCTCCCATTTTTCTTTTGTATTTCACATCCCCTCCCCCTGGAGGGGCTTGGGGAGGCTTTGACTATATCAACGTATCTTCAACGTAATAATCGTGACCGCCGCCAATATCATGCCCACTATCCAGAAGCGGACGACGATTTTCGACTCCGGTATGGGCATCGCCGGTTTCTGTATCAAAGCCTGGATGCTGCCGTTGCCCGGCTTCTGGTAGTGATGGTGCAACGGGGTCATCTTGAACACGCGCCGCCCCTCGCCGTACCTGCGCTTGGTCAGCTTGAAATAGAATACCTGCACGATGACTGATAAGCTCTCCACCAGAAACACCCCGCAGAGTATCGGAATCAACAGTTCCTTGCGGATGGCCACCGCGAACACGGCAATCACGCCGCCCAGCATGAGGCTGCCCGTATCACCCATGAACACCTGGGCCGGAAACGAATTGTACCACAGGAAACCAATGGTCGCCCCGATGAATGCACCGGCAAACACGAGCAGTTCACCCGCACCGGGGATATACATAATATTAAGGTATCCGGCATACTCCACGTGCCCCGACAGGTACGCCAGAATGCCGAGCGTCACCCCCATGATGGCCGACGACCCGGTGGCCAGGCCGTCCAGCCCATCGGTGAGGTTCGCCCCGTTGGACACCGCTGTCACGATGAAGATGGTGACCAGCACGAAGAGTATCCAGCCATACGTCTGCGCCTTGTCGCCCAGCCAGCGGAAGACACCCGCATAGTCCATGTTGTTATTCTTGAAAAAGGGGATCGTCGATTTGGTGGACTTCACGTCCTGCCCGGAATACACCACATTCTCCACCCGGTTCTCGCTGCCCTTCACCTCCACGTTCTCACGAATCACGATGTCCGGGCTGAGCCACATGGTGAGGCCCACTATCAGTCCCAAGCCTACCTGCCCCACAATCTTGAAGCGGCCGTTCAGCCCGTCCTTGTTTTTGCGGAACACCTTGATGTAATCGTCCAGGAAACCGATGGCTCCCATCCATACCGTGGCTATCAACATCAGCTGGATGTACACGTTCGTCAGGTCGGCGAAGAGCAGGGTCGGTATCAGGATGGACAATATGATAATCGTGCCGCCCATGGTGGGTGTACCCTTTTTGCTGAGCTGTCCCTCCAGGTCGAGGTCGCGTATCGTCTCGCCGATTTGCTTCCGTTGCAGCAGGCGGATAATCCGCTTGCCGAAAATGGTCGCAATGAGCAGGGAGGTGATGAACGCCAACCCCGTGCGGAAAGAGATGAAATTGAACATCCCCGCACCGGGCACATCATACACTTGGTCAAGATATTGAAACAAATGATAAAACATATGCAGTCGCTATTCAAATTTAGACATATATATTATAATGTATATCCCGTGATTTCGAACCGGGGCATCAGAAACAGTTTCGGATTTCTTCCTTGTCGTCGAAGTGGTGCTTCACATCGCCGATAATCTGATACGTCTCGTGCCCCTTACCGGCCACCAACACCACGTCGCCCGGCTGGGCAAGCGTGCAGGCCGTGCGTATGGCTTCCCGGCGGTCGGGAATGACCAGAGCTTTTCGCCGCTCGTCGGCATCCAGCCCGGCGGTCATATCGTCCAGGATGTCCTGCGGGTCTTCGTGGCGGGGGTTATCCGATGTGAGGATGGCTTTCCAACTGCCGCCCACCGCCTCGCGAGCCATCATGGGACGCTTGCCCTTGTCGCGATTGCCTCCGCAACCCACCACCGTGATGAGGTGCCCCGGCTTGCCCGCCAGCATCTGGTTGATGGTGCCTATCACGTTGTTCAGCGCATCGGGCGTGTGGGCATAGTCCACCACCGCCACGTAACCCGCCGGGGCGTACAGCGTCTCGAAACGTCCCGACACCGGGCGCAAGGCACTGATGATGCGCAGCACCTCCAGCGCGTCCTGCCCCAACAGCACCGCCGCCCCGTACACTGCCGCCAGGTTACTGGCGTTGAACCGCCCCACGAACGCCACGTTCACTTCCCGGTCGTTCACGGCAAGCAACATGCCGTTGAGGTCACACTCCAATATCTTCACCCGGAAGTCGCCCATGCCCCGCAGCGTATAGGTATATTTGCGGGCCTTCGTGTTCTGAAGCATCACCGGACCGTTCTTGTCGTCCAGGTTGGTCAGGGCGAAGGCTTCGGCGGGGAGGTCGTCGAAGAAGCGTTTCTTCGCCCGCAGGTAATTCTCGAACGTCTTGTGGTAATCGATGTGGTCGCGCGTAAGGTTAGTGAAAATACCACCGTCGAACGACAGACCCGCAATGCGGCGTTGCTCCACGGAATGCGAACTCACCTCCATGAACGCATATCGGCAACCCGCCTCCACCATCCGCGCAAGCAGGGCATTCAAGGTGAGGGCATCGGGAGTGGTATGCGTGGCTTCCACCGCCACGTCGTCCACGTAGTTCATCACCGTGGACAACAGCCCGGCCTTGTAACCCAGCTGCCGGAACAGCTGGTAGAGCAGCGTGGCGATGGTTGTCTTGCCGTTCGTGCCCGTCACGCCCACCAGCACCAGCTTGGATGAGGGGTGGCCGTACCATGCCGAGGCCAGCTCGCCCAGTGCTTCCGCCGCATCGGTCACTTGCGCGTAGACCACGCCGGGATGTAGTTGGGCGGGCAACTTCTCACACACGACCGCCACCGCGCCTTGGGCAATGGCCGTGCCGATAAACTGGTGGCCGTCCACCACCGTGCCGCGGGTGGCCACGAACACATCGCCGGGCTGCACCTGGCGGGAATCCGACTTCACGCCCGACACCTGCCGTCCCGCGGCTTCGCCCGC
>CASFUX010000033.1 GCA_949297975.1 uncultured Bacteroidales bacterium | reverse complement strand
TGCACGTCGCTTGCCGGGAAGCCCAGGCGGACGTGCGACAGGTAGGCCTCGCACACCAGCCCCCACATCACCGCGTAGCCGTGCGGCAGCGGGTGCGGCGTGCGGTAGGAGAGGCTTTCGAACGCATGCCCGAACGTGTGTCCCAGGTTCAACGCCTTGCGCAGCCCCCGCTCGGTGGGGTCTTGCGCCACAATGCGTTCCTTGATAGCGATGTTGCGCCCCAGCAGCGGCTTCAAGGCGGGCAGGTCGAAGCGTTCCAGGTCGAAGCGCAGCACCTCCGCCCACGCCTCGCGGCTGTCGAGCAGGGCGTGCTTCACCATTTCGGCGAAGCCGGAGAGCAGGTTGCGGCCGTCCAGCGTGCGCAGGAAGTCCACGTGCACAAGCACCGCCCGCGCGGGGGCGAACACGCCGATTTCGTTTTTCAGCCCGAGGACGTTCACCCCCGTCTTGCCGCCCGTGGCGGCGTCCACCGCGCCCAGCAGGGTGGTGGGCAGGTTCACGTAGTCCATGCCCCGCTTGAAGGTGGAGGCCGCGAAGCCGCCCAGGTCGGTCACCATGCCGCCGCCGAGGTTGACCAGGAGCGACGCGCGGGTAGCCCCGTGCTCGCTCAGGTAACGCCACACGTGGGCGGCGGCATCCAGCGTCTTGTGCTCGTCGCCCGCCGGGACGGTCACCACGTGCGCCCCGCGCAGGCACTCCGCCCGCTCCAAGAGGCGGGGCAGGCACAGCGCATGCGTGTGCTCGTCCGCCAGCACGAACACCTGCCCGGCAGGCCGTCCCGCCACCCAGGGGAGCAGAGCCGCCTGCAAGTCGTCGCACATCCGCGTATGTCCTCCGTCCGTCTGCATTGCGCCACAAAGGTAAGGCAATTATGCGGGATATGAAAGGGCGGGAAGGGGAATTTCCTTCCCCTCCGCCGTTGCCCGTTCGGCGGAGAATGCCTACTTTTGCATCACAGCCGTCAATCACTAATCATTAATCATTAATCATTAAACATTATGCTCGACTTTCTCAACAGCCGCCGCACCATCCGGCGGTACACCGGCCGCCCCATCGACCCCGCGCTGCTCGACCGCCTGCTCGAAGCCGCCTGCCGCGCCTCGAACACGGGCAACATGCAAGCCTACAGCGTAGTAGTAACCACCGACCCGGCCATCAAGGCAGCCCTCGCCCCGGCGCACTTCAACCAGCCCATGGTGCAGGCCGCGCCCGCCGTGCTCACGTGGTGCGCGGACTACAACCGCTTCTCGCGCTGGTGCGAATGCCGCCGCGCCGACGCCTGCTACGACAACTTCCAGTCGTTCATGGCCTCCGCCATCGACACGCTGCTGGCCGCGCAGACCTTCGCCACCGCCGCCGAGGCCGAGGGGCTGGGCATCTGCTACCTGGGCACCACCACGTACAACGCGGGCGAAATCATCGACGTGCTGCACCTGCCCCGCCTCGTGGTGCCCGTGACCACCATCACCGTGGGCTGGCCCGACGAGCAGCCCGCGCAAGTGGACCGCCTGCCGCTCGATGCCACCGTGCACCGCGACACGTACCGCGACTTCACGCCCGAGGACATCGACCGCCTGTATGCCGCCAAGGAGAGCCTGCCCGAAAACCGCCAGTTCGTGCGCGAAAACGGCAAGGAAACGCTGGCGCAGGTGTTCACCGACGTGCGCTACCCGCGCCGCAACAACGAGCCGTTTTCCGACAAGTTCATCGCCGTGCTCAAGCAGCAGGGATTTTTGAAATGAAAATGACCTGCTTGCCGAGGCTTCCGCATAAGCCTTGCGGACGGAGTAACCAAATTCTCCCCCTCTGGGGGAGTTAGAGGGGGCAGGAAATCCCCGCAGGCACGGAAATATTTTTCCGTCAGTACGGAAATAAAATTCCGCACTGACGGAACCGGATTTCCGCACGCACGCCGCCGGGCAGGCCTGAAGGTGGCCGGATTTTTCCTGTTTGGAACGGGGGAAAAGGTCGTTGTATTCCGTTTTAAACTGTCAAAACGAAAGCCAAAAAGGGAACATTATATATAAACAGAAACATAAACAAATCCCTCTTTAGGGCGTTAGTCGTTTTTTTGCCCTTGCAAGCGCGACTTTTTTCCCTATCTTTGTCCCGCACTAACGCATAAACGCACGTATCATGGCAACAATCAAACCATTCAAAGGCATCCGCCCGCCCAGGCAGCTGGCGGCACAGGTGGCCTCGCGCCCCTACGACGTGTTGAACTCCGAGGAAGCCCGCCGCGAAGCCGAGGGCAACCCCCTGTCGCTCTACCACATCATCAAGCCAGAGATAGACTTCGCACCCGGCACGGACGAACACGCCCCCGAGGTGTACGCCAAGGCGGCCGAGAACTTCCGGAAGTTCCGCGACAACGGCTGGCTGGTGCAGGACGAGAGCGAACACTACTACGTCTACGCCCAGACGATGGACGGACGCACGCAATACGGCCTGGTGGTGTGCGCCTCGGTGGACGACTACATGACGGGCAAAATCAAGAAACACGAGCTGACCCGCCGCGACAAGGAAGAGGACCGCATGAAGCACGTGAGGGTGAACAACGCCAACATCGAACCCGTGTTCTTCGCCTACCCGCACCACGACGAGCTGGACCGCATCGTGGCTGACGTGGTGAAAGGTGAGCCGGAATACGACTTCACCGCCCCCGACGGCGTGGGACACCACTTCTGGGTCATCTCGGACGAAGCCGCCATCCGCCGCATCACGGAAATCTTCGCCGCCATGCCCGCCCTGTACATCGCCGACGGCCACCACCGCAGTGCCGCCGCCGCGCTCGTGGGCGACGAGAAACGCCGCCAGAACCCGCACCACCGCGGCGACGAGGAATACAACTACTTCATGGCCGTGTGCTTCCCCGACAACCAGCTCACCATCATCGACTACAACCGCGTGGTGAAGGACCTCAACGGCCTGGCCGACGACGAGTTCCTCGCCCGGCTGGCCCGGCACTTCACCGTGGAACGGAAGGGAAAAGACGTGTACAAACCCAATAAACTGCACAATTTCTCGTTATACCTCTCGGGCGAATGGTATTCGCTCACGGCGCACCCGGACACCTACGACGACCACGACCCCATCGGCGTGCTCGACGTCACCATCTCGTCGCGCTACATCCTGGACGAGCTGCTCGGCATACGCGACCTGCGCAGCGACAAGCGGGTGGACTTCGTGGGCGGCATACGCGGGCTGGGCGAGCTGAAACGGCGCGTGGACAGCGGCGAAATGCGGGCGGCACTGGCCCTCTACCCCGTGTCCATGAAGCAACTCATCGACATTGCCGACTCGGGCAACATCATGCCGCCCAAGACCACGTGGTTCGAGCCCAAACTGCGCTCCGGGCTGGTGATACACGAGCTGGCGTGAGAGCGCGAAAACGCAGAATCGATTAATCGCCGAATCGCGTGACTGCGGAACCGACAAACCGATTCCGGCAGTTCCGCGGCGCGGCGGTTCTACGAGTCAGCGGTTACGCAGTTCAGCGATTTAGCGGTTACGCGATTATGCGATTACGCGCTTACGCGACACAAATCAAACATTCCTGTGGTTAGAAAACAAATCAACATTTCCAAAGCCCCCTTCAGGGGGGGGGCGGCCAAGCCCTTCCTCCGGAGGGGTCGGGGAGGCCTTGGGGGGGCGTGCCTCCTCTTCCTCTGCCTGCTCCTGCTGCTCCCCTCCTGCGGGGTGAAGAAGCGGGTGAAAAAGGCAGACAAACGCTTCGAGGTGGGCGAATACTACACGGCGGGCGACATGTACCGCAGCGTGTACGGCAAGATTTCACCCAAGAAAGACCGGGAGCTGAAGGCACGGGTGGCCTTCCGCCAGGGCGAATCGTACCGCCTCACCAACCGCAGCCGCGCGGCTTTCGCCTACAACAACGCCATCCGCTACGGCTACCCGGACAGCATCGTGTACTTCAACCTGGCCCAGACGCTGCGCAAGGACGGGGAATATGCCGACGCCGCCGCCAACTACGAAATCTACCTGCAACACGACCCCGGCAACGCCGCCGCCCTCGCAGGCCTGGAAAGCACCCGCCGGGTCGGCGAGTGGAAAGCCGGTGCGTCGCGCTACCAGGTGGCCAAGCCCAAGGAATTCAACGTGCGCCGCAGCTCCACCTACGCCCCCGCCTACGTGGGGCAGTCCACGGACATGCTCATCTTCACCTCGTCGCGCTCCACCGACAAGAAGAAAAAGACGAAGAACAACCCCATCACGGGCATGCCCAACAGCAACCTCTACTCCGTGCGCAAGAACGCCACCGGCCAGTGGGAAGAACCCGAGCCCCTGCCCGCCGAGGTCAACGACCCCACGGCGGAAAACGGCGTGTGCTCGTTCAGCCCCGACGGCAAGGCCATGTACTTCACCCGCGCCAAAAAGTCGGAATTCGGCGACGCGGGGGCGCAAATCATGGTGTCCAACCGCGCCGGAGGAGCCTGGAGCGAGCCGACGCCGCTCAAGGTGTTCGAAGACAGCACCATCACCGTGGCCCACCCCACCCTCTCGCCCGACGGGCAGACCCTCTACTTCGTGTCCGACGCGCCCAACGGGCGGGGCGGCAAAGACATCTGGCGCGCCACGCTGGAAGGCGGCGAGTGCAAATACATCGAAAACATGGGGCCGGACATCAACACCGAAGGCAACGAAATGTTCCCCATGATGCGCCACGACGGCGTGCTCTACTTCGCCTCCGACGGCCACCCCGGCCTGGGCGGGCTGGACCTGTTCAAGGCAAGCCCCCTCGCCCCGCAGAGCGAGAACGACACCGTGCGCTGGAGCGTGGAAAACCTCGGCGTGCCGTTCAACTCGCAATGGGACGACTTCGGCATCACCTTCGAAGGCAAGACCGAAAACGGCTTCTTCTCGTCCAACCGCAACGAGCGGCAAGGACACGACATGCTGTGGAGCTTCACCCTGCCCGAACTGGCCTACGTCATCTCCGGCAAGGTGATGGACGACCAAAGCAACATCCTGCCCGATGCCGTGGTGCGCATGGTGGGCGACGACGGCACCAACGCCCGCATCTACGCCAAGAAGGACGGCACCTACCGCCTCAAGCTCAACAAGGACGCACGCTACGTGATGCTGGCCTCCGCACGCGGATACCTCAACCAAAGCCACAGCTTCACCACCGCCGACCTGGCGGACAGCAAGGCGTTTGTCAACGACTTCCACCTCACGCCCCTCTTCCGCCCCGTGCAGATTGAGAACATCTTCTACGAATTCGGCAAGTGGAACCTCACGCCCGAGTCGGAAACCGGCCTCCAGGCACTGCTGAAGCTGCTGAACGACAACCCCAACATCACCATCGAGCTGAGCGCGCACACCGACTACGTGGGCGACGACGCGTTCAACAAGGAACTGTCCGACAAACGCGCCCGCTCCGTGCTCGACTACCTCGTGGCACACGGCATCGACCCCGCGCGGCTCACCTCCGTGGGCTACGGCGAGGAGCAGCCGGTGACGGTGGACGCCTTCCAGGCGAAGAAATACCCTTTCCTCAAGGAAGGCGACATACTCACCGAGGACTTCATCCTCGGACTCACGCCCGAACAGCAGGAGACGGCCAACCAAATCAACCGCCGCACCGAGTTCCGCGTGCTGAAGACCACGTACAATTTGTATTGAGTAAACAAGTAAACGAGTTGACGAGTAAACGAGTTGACAAGTAAACAAGTTGACAAGTAAACGAGTTGACAAGTTACAAGTTGGCAAGTATGAAAATACACGCGGATAAGCATACAGGAAAAACAACCAGACTACAAGCGAGGACACAAGTATGTAGGCGACCAAGGCGGTAAAAAGTAATTTTTCTCGTTTACTCGTCAACTCGTTCACTCGTTTACTTTCAAAAAAGCATATGCAACAATACCTCGACCTCCTCCGGCGGGTGCTCGCGGAAGGCGTGCACAAGGAAGACCGCACGGGCACGGGCACGCTCAGCGTGTTCGGCCACCAGATGCGTTTCCGCCTGTCCGACGGCTTCCCCTGCCTCACCACCAAGAAGCTGCACCTGAAATCCATCATTTACGAACTGCTGTGGTTCCTGCGCGGCGACACGAACGTGCATTACCTGCAGGAACACGGCGTGCGCATCTGGAACGAATGGGCCGATGCCGACGGCAACCTCGGCCCCGTTTACGGCGCACAATGGCGGTCGTGGCCCGACTACCGCGGCGGCACCATCGACCAGATAGCCGAAGCCATCGACACCATCCGCCACAACCCCGACTCGCGCCGCATCATCGTGAGCGCGTGGAACGTGGCCGCCCTGCCCGACATGAAGCTGCCGCCCTGCCACGCCTTCTTCCAGTTCTACGTGGCCGAGGGGCGGCTCAGCCTGCAACTGTACCAGCGCAGCGCCGATATCTTCCTCGGCGTGCCGTTCAACATCGCCTCCTACGCCCTGCTGCTGCTCATGGTGGCGCAGGTCACCGGCTTGCAGCCGGGCGACTTCGTGCACACCCTGGGCGACGCGCACATCTACACCAACCACCTGGACCAGGTGCGCCTGCAACTCACCCGCGAGCCGCGCCCCCTGCCCACCATGCACCTCAACCCGGCGGTGAAGGACATTTTCTCGTTCCAATACGAGGACTTCGAGCTCACCGGCTACGACCCGCACCCCCACATCAAGGGTGTCGTGGCCGTGTGACAGCCGCCGCCTCCCGCTGCGCTTTCGTATTTGCCTGCGCGAGTGCGGGATAACCTCCCATGCCCGCAAGGGAAATCGCTTCATCCTTCATCTCTCTCCGGGGAGATAGATGAAGCGTTTTTGTTTTTTTCCGGTACAGGTTTTTCCACTTGTGTGCACGAGTTTGGAAAACATCTGCTGAGAAATCGGAAAACATCCGCGCACAAACCGGGAAGCATGTGCTTGGAGCCTCAGGCAAATAGTCCCTTTTATTCTATCCGCACCCTGGTGGCAAGCGTAATTTTGCAGTGTCTTGCGCAAGACACCAAAACAACTGAACAAAACAGAGTATGAAGAGTGTA
>CASFUX010000032.1 GCA_949297975.1 uncultured Bacteroidales bacterium | reverse complement strand
TTAAATCTTGTTAAAGTTTTAAGTTCCCCTGTCCTGCGGCTTCCGAAGCGTGCCGCAGAGGGGGCTTGTTGCGTCCGTCCGGCATCCGGGCGGGGCGGAAACCTGCGCACGTCCGCACGAAAACCGCCGATATACCGCGTGAAAACCGCCGGTATACGAGCCGTAAATTTCCGGTATACCAGAAATTTCTTTCCGGTATACCGCGCGATTTCACGCCGTATACCGGCGGTTTTCGGCTGGTATAGCGGCGGCGGGGGATTGGCATGGAACAACGCCTGCGCACGACGCGCAGGTCTATTTATCAACCAATTAAATACTTACCATTATGAAGTACAGACTTGTACAGAAGCGCAACCCGCAGGATCCCGAGGGGCCGCGGAAGTGGTACGCCAACGCCGTGAACGTGGGCAAGATGGACATGAAGGACTTCGCGAGGGAAATCGCGGGGCGGTCGTCGCTCACCTGGGGCGACATCGAGAACGTGTTGAACAACTTCGTGGAAGAGCTGCCCACCTTCCTCAAGCTGGGCATCAGCCTCAAGCTGGGCGAGTTCGGCACGCTGCGCCTCAGCATCTCCAGCGAAGGGGTGGAAAAGCCCAAGGACTTCGACACGAGCATGATCAAGAAGGTGCGGGTCATCTTCACGCCCGGCTCGCTGCTGCTCGACGCGCTGGACACCATCACCTTCGAGGAATTCGAGCTGCTGGCCGTGCCCGACGAGGAGGAAGAAACGGAAACGCCGCAGGCGTAAGCGGAGAAGCCTCCCCAAGCCCTATGAGCTTGGGGAGGCTTTCATGAAACAGTCAAACAACTAACCATAACCAACGATGAAGAAAACAAAACATGTATTGACCGCCCTCTTGTGCGGGCTGCTGGGCCTGCACGCCGGGGCGCAGACGCAAGGCACGTGCGGGGAAAACCTAACGTGGGTGCTGACAAACAACACCTTGGTGATAGCAGGCACGGGAGAAATGACCGAGCATCCGTGGGCTGAATTTAAAGACGACATCCACACGGTAGTGATAGGGGAAGTCAAGTGATTCCGATAAGTAAAGACATACAAAATCGCAAGCAAAAGCGTGCAACTCAATGAGTTGCACGCTTTTTGCGTTTATAGGGTTCTCGGTTTCTATGCCTTTTCTATGGGCTTTTTTATCTCTTATTTGCGACATATTTGCAACAAGACAAAAAAGTAGATAATGTGGAACAAAATCCCACTTATCCGCACTTATACATACTTAAAAGTAGATAATATGCCAACAATCGGATTTGAAATCAAGAGAAAGTGTAAAGTCTGCGGCAAAGTCTTTGTCGCAAAGACACTCGACAGCTACTACTGTTCGCGCAGGTGCAGCAATGTAGCGTGGAAGCGTAAAAGGGATGAGAAGCTAAAGAACGCAAGGCTGGAAGCTATTGCCCAACTGGTTCCTGACATCAGAGAGTACATATCGGTCAAAGAAGCCGTTGCCATGTTCGGTGTGGAGCGTAGCACGCTGTATCGGCTGATAAAAGAAGGAAGAGTTCCGGCTATCAATATCGGCGAGAGGCTGACACGCATCAAGCGTTCCGACATGGAACGGCTGTTCCTTAGCAGAGCTGAAAGTGCAGTTGAGAAAGAGAAGCCTATTCCCAAACTCTACAGTATGGAGCCAGAGGACTGTTATACCATCACGGAAGTCTGCGAGAAATACCACATTAATGACAGCTCCGTATGGGCTCACGTGAGAAAATACTCCATCCCTTCCCGACAAATAGGGAATTATGTGTATGTACCCAAACAAGAAATAGATAACCTTTATAAATCAGAGATAGAATGAAGAAAGCATTGCCCAACACCAAAGTTACCGTCAAGCTCAGACGGTCGAGATACAAAGAGGAGTGGTATCTGATTATTGAATCGTACCCGGTTTACAAACGAGGTTCAACCAGAGCAAGCCGTGTGGTGGAATCCATCAACCGGACTATATCCACGCCTATTTGGGATAAGTCATCCATCGCCCGCATCTTGCCGGACGGAAGTTTCAATTACAAGCCCAAGCGTGATTTGAACGGAATCATCCAGTGCCGTTCCACCATCGACCAAGAGGCCTGCATTTATGCGGACAATGTCCGTAAACTGCGCCAACATGAATACGACAGTGCCATTCTCTATACCGATAAGGAGAATGAAATAGCCGCACAGAATGAGCGTGGTGAACAGGACTTCATCAGGTATTTCAACGGCATCATCAGCAAACGCCACCCCAACAGCTCCAATTCGATTATCGTCAATTGGATGCGTGTGGGTGAGTTGCTGAAAATCTATTCGCAGGGGAACCCAATACCTTTCAAATCCATTTCCGTCAAACTGCTTGAGGACATTAAGATGTTCCTATTGCGTGCCCCGATGGGCGGCAACAAGAAAGGAACTATCTCACAAAATACGGCATCCACCTATTTCTCTATTGTCAAGGCGGGACTTAAACAGGCTTTTATTGATGAATATCTCACGGTTGATATTAGCGCAAAGGTGAAAGGCATCAGCTCGATAGAAAGACCTCGTGTCGCCCTTACCATGGATGAAGTGCAGATGTTGGTTGACACGCCCTGCAAGGACGATATACTGAAGCGTGCGTTCCTCTTCTCCATCCTCACCGGATTGCGACATAGCGACATTCAAGCCCTGCGGTGGAAACAGATTCAGCAGACGAGCAAAGGCACATGGCAAGCCTTAGTGGTTCAGCAAAAGACCAAACGCCCCGATTATAAACCCGTCACGGCACAAGCTCTCCAGTTATGCGGCGAACGGCCTGACGATGATGAACGCCTGGTGTTCGAGGGACTGACAGATGTTTCGTGGATTTCTATACCATTGAAAGCATGGATAGAAGCATCGGGTATAAAGAAGCACGTAACCTTTCATTGCGGACGCCATAGCTACGCTTCGTTGTTGCTTGAAAACGGCGTGGACATCTATACAATTAAGTCCTTGATGGGTCATACCAATGTAAGAACCACCCAAATTTACACCCATCTTGTCGATGCGGCAAAGGAAAAGGCAGCCAATACGCTGCATATTGACAACTTGAGCCAATATAAGTAAAGGTGAAAAGCTGCACCGCTGAGCATCAGAGCGTTATAAAGATTACCACCTCTTTTACCACCGTTTGCCCCTCATGAAGCACCATGCTTTTTGAGGGGTTTTCTTTTCCTTTTTCCAACATTATATTGCAGCTTGACCTCAACATTCGCTTTTTCTCCCTTTGCTTATTCAATCCGGCAATTCCAGCCTTAATGAAACTTAAATCTGTAGGTGGCAAATAAGGGGCGGATTGGGGGCAATCAAGCACCTATTTAGCCCCCGTAAGCATCCATATACTTTTGCGGCATCAACTTAAAACCGAAAGAATATGAGTTATACCGTAAATTCATTTGAGGAAATGCCGAACGCATTATCCTATCTGATTAAGACAGTTGAAGAACTGAAATCTACAGTTAAAGCCTTGCAGCATAAGCAGGCAAGTGATTCACCCAAATGGATGGATATAGATGAGCTTTGCGCCTATCTGCCCTCACATCCGGCCAAGCAGACGGTTTATGGATGGGTGTCGGCCAAGCAGATACCCGTACATAAGATAAATAAGGCTTTGGCTTTTCTCCAATCAGAAATAGATGACTGGTTGAAGAACAAGGTGCATAAGACTCAGGCCGAGCTGATGCAGGAGGCTGAACAATTTGTCAAATCCAAAAAGATTATCAGGTAATATGGAAGCGACAGACTATTGCTTTTCATTCTTCCGCAAGCCCATTCAAAACACTGAGCCGCTAAGGGCGATAGGCATTGTGGATGTATACCGCTATGTGGTCGGCCATTATGCCCGTCCGCAAACGGAAGCTCTGCGTTCAATGGCTTCTCCTGTTGATGCCAAGAGATATAAGGCCGCCCACTTTGACTATTGTACTTTCTCCGGTCTTTTCCGTAAGCGGAATGAAAAGGAACTGATAATGCACTCCGGGCTGATGTGTTTGGACTTTGACCATGTGGAAGATATGGAAATGGTGAAGCAACGGCTTCTCAATCATGAGTATTTTGATACGGAACTACTGTTTGCCAGTCCT
>CASFUX010000031.1 GCA_949297975.1 uncultured Bacteroidales bacterium | reverse complement strand
GAGGCCTGGTTTTCATCGCTCCAGAAGTCGTAGTTCGTCTTGCCGTAGTATTGCACTTCGAAGATGGACTCCTGTCCGTTTTCCTTTTCGGGGTCGAAGTTGTCGCTGTAGTCGTCGTTGAGCGCGTAGCCCAGGCTGGCGATGGAGTCGCACAGGGTGATGACCCGTTCGTAGTTCTCCCGGCGGGTGATGAACACCTTGGCCAGTTCGCCCATGGCCGCTTCGCTGGTGGCGCGGCCGATGTTGTTCGCGCTGTAGGCCGCTTTGTTGGGCAACAGGCGGATGGCGGCTTCGAGGTCCTCCTTAATCAGGTCGTAGATTTCTTCCACCGAGGCGCGGTAAGGCTTCAGGTCGCCTTCCGGATCGACGGGTTCGGTCATCTTGGGCACGCCCCCGAAGAGCCGCACGAGGATGAAGTAGTAGTGAGCCCGCAGGAAATGGGCTTCACCCAGGCAACGGTTCTTCAGGTCCTCGTCCATGTCCATGTCCGGCACATATTTCAGCACGTTGTTGCAACGCAGGATGCCCGGCGCGGGTCCGCGGTAGAGGTCGAGCACCCCGAAGTTGTCCGACGTGGTGATGAAGTTGGCCAACTGCACCGTCTCGATGCCGTCCGTGCCGCCGCCTGCACCCACTACGCTGTTGCCCGCCACGATGTCGAGCGTCCACATGCGCATGTTGTACAGCTTGGCCCACTGCAAAGGCTGGTAGGCTCCGTTCACCGCAGCTACGGCCTCGCCTTCGGTCTGAAAGCCTTTGGTGGCATCGATGGAGTCCCACGGCTCGCGGTCGAGAAAGCCTTCGCAACCGGTGAGGGACAATCCCAAAAGCATCCCTGTCAATAATACCTTATATTGTTTCATATCGTCTTTTCTTTACAAATTTCAGATTTCAAATTTCAAATTGCAGATATTGCCTACGGCATAGATGGCACGCTGCGGCATTTCTGCTGCCTATGCTGTCCGTCCCCCATCAGAACGTGATGTTCAGCCCGAACATGACACTGCGCGACACGGGATAGAGGTTGTCGTCGTTGCCCGTGGTGGAGGATATTTCCGGGTCGAGGCCGGAGTAGCGTGTGAGGGTGAAAAGGTTTTGCCCCGACACATATACCCGCACGTCGGACATCAACGCTTTTTTCGTCAGGCGTTCGGGCAGGGTGTAGCCCAAGGTGACGTTTTTCAGGCGCAGGTAGGAACCGTCCTCGATGAAGCGGTTGGACGTGCGGTTGTTCTGGTTCGGGTCGCCGAACACGGCACGCGGCATGGTGTTGCTCGTGTCCGGGCCGGTCCAGCGGTCGAGCACGCTCGTCATCTGGTTCTGCGCCACCGACATGGCTTCCAGCGAAGCGCGGTTGGAGTTGTATATCTGGTTGCCGGCCACGCCCTGGAAGAAGATTTCGAGGTCGAAGCCCTTCCAGGCAAACGAGTTGCTCATGGAGAAAATCCAGTCCGGCGTGGGGTCGCCCAGGAACGTGCGGTCGTTTTCATCGATGATGCCGTCGCTGTTCAGGTCCTTGAAGCGGATGTCGCCCGGCGAGGTGCGGTTGTACGGGTCGTTGCCCGCTATCTGGATGGCGTGGTTGTCCACTTCCTCCTGCCTCTGGAAGATGCCGTCCGTCACATAGCCGTAGAACGAGCTGGCCGGATGCCCTACCGCATGGATGTTGTTGTTGAAGTAGATGGGCACGTCATCGTTGAGGCTCATGATGGTGTTCTCGTTGAACGACGCGTTGATGGTGGTCGTCCAGGAGAAGTCGCCCGTGAAATTGTACGAGGTCAAGCCCAGTTCGAAGCCCCGGTTGCGCATCTTCCCGGCGTTGATTTTCGGCACGTTCGTGTCCGAATAGCCGGTAAAGATGGGCACGGACATGTCCACCAGCATGTCGTTCGTGTTCTTGATGTATGCGTCCAGGTTCACGTTCAGGCGGCTGTCCAGCATGGTGAGGTCGGCACCCACGTTCCACTGTTCCACTTCTTCCCAGCGCACGTTGGGGTTGGGCATCACCTGGGGCACGAGGGCGTTGACCGGCGTGCCGTTGAAGTTGTACTGCACGGTTTGCCACACGGTGGCCGAAGCATAGTTGCCCACGCTGGCCTGGTTACCCGTCAGCCCGTAACCGGCACGCAGTTTCAGGTCGCTCAAGGCGAAAGTCTTGTTGAAAAACTTTTCTTCGGACAACCGCCAGGCCAGGGCCACCGAGGGGAATGCCGCCCAACGGTTGGCACGGCTGAAGCGCGACGAACCATCGCCACGGATGGTGGCCGTAATCAGGTACTTGTTGGCATACGTGTAGTTCAAGCGGCCGAGGAACGACAGCAACGCCCAGTCGCTGCCGTTGCCCGATACGGTGGGTTCTAGCGTGCCGTTGCTCATCTGCTGGGCATTCTCGCTGATGAAGCCCATGATGCTGCCGCTCAGGAACTCATACGTGTTGGTCTGGGCAGACGAGCCGACCATGACGCTCAGCTGGTGGTCATCGGCGAAGGTCTTGTTGAAGGTCAGCGTGTTGTCCCACAACAGCGTCAGGCTCTTGTTGTATTGGCGGGTGGCAGCGGACTCTTCCTGGGGGATGGGCGCCCAGTCGTATTGCGGTGCCCACGACTGCGAGTCGTAGAACAAGGCCTGCACCCCGGCCACGGACTTGAACGTGAGCCATTCCCACGGGGTGATTTCGGCGTAGATGTTGCCCAGCAGGTTGTAGCCCTTGGTGGAGTTGGTGTTGCTCAGCATTTTCCCTATCGGGTTGGCGATGTCGCCCACGTACATGGCCTGCCCCACCGGGCCTGCCCACGAGCCGTCCTCGTTCTTGATGGGCTGGGTAGGCAGGGCGAGCATGGAGTTCTTGATGTTATACTCGCCACGCGCCTTCACGTCGTGGTTCAGGGAGAGCTTGTTGCCCATCTTCAACCAGTCGAACAGCTTCGAGTCCATGTTGAACTGCACGGTGAAGCGGTCGTAGTCCGTGGTGCGCACGATGCCCTGCTGCTTGAAGTAGGCCGCCGACACGTAATAGGTCGTCTTGTCGTTGCCGCCCGAATAGTTCAGGGAGTAATTCTGCGTTTGTCCCAGTTGGAACACCTCGTCCATCCAGTCCGTGCCGCGCCCCAGGGCCGTCGGGTCCTTGAAAAGCGGGTTCTGGGGCTGGCCGTTGGCCGTCATCATCTCGTTGTGCAGGGAGGCGAACTGCGTGGCATCCAGCAAGTCCAGCGTGCGCATAACCGACTCCACGCCATAGGATGCCTTGAAGCTGATGCGCGGGGCGGTGTTCACCTCGCCCTTCTTCGTGGTGATGATGATGACCCCGTAGGCACCGCGCGAGCCGTAAATGGCCGTGGCCGAGGCATCCTTCAGCACGTTGACGCTTTCCACGTCGTCCATGTTGAGCATGTTCAGCGGCACGTCGGTCGGCACGCCGTCGATGACCAGCAAGGGGTCGCTGCCCACGATGGAACCTACGCCGCGCACCTTCATCGACACGTTGTCGCCGGGCACACCGTTGGATACCACCTGCAAGCCCGTGGCGCGTCCCTGCAAGGCCGCGCCGAGGCTGGACGAGGGTTGCTTCATCAGGTCCTTCGACGACACGGACGAGATGGAACCCGTCAAGTCGTTCTTCTTCATCGTACCATACCCAATCACGACTACCTCATCCAGTTGCTGCTGGTCTTCCAGCAACGTGATGTCGTAATGCGTGCGGCTGTCCACCACGATGTTCTGGGTGGTGTAGCCGAGGTAGGAAACTTCCAGCACACTTCCTTCGGGCACGGTCAACGTGAAGTTGCCGTCGAAGTCGGTGGTTGTTCCCGAGGTCGTTCCTTCCACCAGGATGGAAGCCCCGATGATGCTCAGCCCGTCGGCATCGAGCACCGTCCCGGTAATGGCTTTGCCCTGCTCCTGTGCGTGGAGCGCAAAGCCCAGCGGGATGCAAATGAGCAGCAACAGCCATCTGAGGCCGACTGCCCGTGTCATTCGATATCTGTTCATATGAAATAAAAATAAGCTGATTGAATACCTCACCCCTAACCATAGGGAGATTGTGTGAAAACCACGAAACAAAACCCGCCGTCATTTCGACCGTAGGGAGAAATCCTCCTCCAAGTCCACGGTGAGATTTAGCTTACGCTCAACTTCGTGTCTCGTTGCGCTCGAAATGACGAAAACACCATGGAAATAGGGCTTTTGACATAACCTCCATGGAAAGGAGGCAGGGACGAGGTTACCTGTGTTCGTTTCATCCGCCCGGTTTTTCCCATTCGTCAGCAGAAGTTTTCCCGTTTGTCAGCAGAACTTTTCCAATTTGTGCGCACAACTTCTACGACCCACAACTGTGAGTTGTATAACCCATAACTGTGGGTTATATAACCCATAACTGTGGGTCGTAGAATATGTGCTCATGATTGGGAAAACATCTGCGCACGTTTCGGAAAACATCTGCGCACGACTGGGGAAACCCGAGCGCACCGTGTGCTATTTCACGAGGGCTTTTTGGGAGAGGGTCTTCCCGTCCAGGGTCATGCGGAGCACGTAGATGCCGGGGTGCAAGCCGTTGCCCACAAGGGCGTAGCCGTCGGCTTCGGGCACCGAGGCAACCACTCGTCCGGTGGCATCGAAGAGGTCGATGCGGGCGGCCTGCCCGGGCAGGAACACTTCCAGTGCGCCCTGGTTCGACACGATGCGCACATCATGGTCTGCGGACACGGCTTCGAAGCTCGTTCCGGGGCCTTCTTCCTGCTTCGTGATGGTGATGGTGGAATCGGCCAGGTTGGCGGTGATGTCATACACGCCCGCTTCGCTGATGGTCCATTTGCGGTCGTCCGTGCCGTCGGTGCTTATCTTGCCGTTGTCCGCCGCATCGGGGTGGAGGTGGGTGGTACTCCAGCCGAGGTCGCAGGCCGTGAGCAGTTTGAACACACCTTCTTTCAATTCCACTCCCTGGGCGGAATAGGTGTTGTCTTCGTTCGATACCAGTTTCACCGCCTTTTCGGGGAAGGTTTCAGCCTGTTCGTTGTCCGGCGTGGCCGTGCCTACCATGTAGAGGGCGGCGTGTTGTATGTGCGTTTCTTGGTAAGCCACCTTTTCCACCTTCACGGTCATGGCGTTCAGGTCGCACGTCACGCGGTAGTTGCCGCTTCCGCTTTCGGCGGGCAGCTTGAACTTGTCATCGTTCACTTCCACACCGTTTTCCTTTACGTTGACCGCCGCCTTCAAGTTGGCCTGGCCGTCCGTGAGATAGCCCGTTTCACCGGCGGCGTTGACCAGCTGCATCACGTTGTCCCAAATGAGGTCGCGCACAACGAGGAACTTGAATTCCTTGTCGGCTTCTATCCAGCCCGTGTAGGTGAACACGTTGCCGTCCTGGTTCATCATGGGCACGCTATTCGCATCCCATCCGCCGGACACGGCATCGCCTACCATGTAGAGGTTGCCGCTGAAGTCCTGCTTGGTTATCGAGATGGAGCTGTCGGCCAGGTTGATGGCCACCCGGTAGGTGCCGCTTTCCGTGATTGACCACTGATTGTCTACGTTATAATAGCGGCTTACCTTGTTGGCATCCGTGGCATCGCGGAAGAAGTAGTAGTTGTTGTCGAAGTTCTTGTTCTGGTTCAGTGCCACCTTGAAAGTGCCTTCACCCAAATATACATCCGCTGCATACAGGCGGTTGCCTTGGTAGTCCATCCGGTAGCCATTGGATTCTGTCCATCCGCCAAGTGTGGCACTGCCTACCATGAAAAGGTGCTGGTAGCGTATGGGCTGTTCATCGCCGTTATCCTTCTTTTCGGCCTTGATGGTCATGGCCTGAAGGTCGCAGGTGATTTTGTACCAACCGGCTTCGGCCATTTTAAACTTCGGATCGCCTTCGCCATTCGTGCTGAGCTTGCCGCCAGCAGCCAAATCCAGCACGTCGGTCTTACCCGCCGCGTTGTAATAGGTCACATCTTCGTTGGGAGTGGTGATAAACTTGAATTCCGTATCGCCTGCCGCAAAATAGGCGGTAAACGTAAACACATCGTTGCCTTCGGCGTACATGAGAGGAGCTTTGTCGGTATTCCAACTACAGATGTCTGAGGCTATCCCGTCGCCCATGGCATTGCCATACACATAGAGATTGTCCACTGCGGATAACTTGGTTGCGCCTATCGTCAGGCACAGCGCGAAAAGCAAAAAGAACTTTTTCATGACTTTACTTTTATTTTTTAATTGTTAATAATGAATAAGCAATCTCATTTGTCGGCGGGCGGCAAGCTCCCGGCGGGCATGACACTTTTTCCCTGTCAGGTCGCAAAATTAAAGCAGACTTACTACTCTGTAGAACACAAGTAGATAAAATATAGATGCCCTTACATGCTTTCTATTTGTAAACCAAAGCAATTCCTTGCTTTAGCCATGCTTAAAAAGTAGATGCCCGGTTGCCCGTGGAGGCATTGCCGCCCTCCCGATAAATGTCCTGTTACCCGATTTTTGGGGTTATTGCTTCAGCAACTTGTGCGTGTCCGTACCGCCTTCCCCGCACATGCGCACCAGGTACGTGCCGGCAGGCAGGCTGCTGATGTCAAAGGTGGCCGAGGGTTGCGTCATGTGTTCGCGCAGGAAGCACGTGCCGCCCGTGGAATAGATTTCCACCAAAGCCTCGCCGTCGGCACTGTAGGCATGCAGCACGTCCGTGGCCGGGTTGGGGTAGATGCCGCTCCGCAGGGCGGGCGTTTCCGCCACACCCGTGCCCGGGTCGCTTTCGAGGCGGATGCTGTAGGCCAGCGTCAGGTCGTTGAACGTGATGGTGTACAGCCCCGCCGTGGTGATGGTGAACTTCAGGTTCGAGCCGCCGCCGCTGGTCAGTTCGGCCGTGCCTTCGAGACCTTCCACGCCGCCCCAGTCTTTGCCCGTCCAGTTATAGGTATTGGCAAACTTCATTTCATAGTCGCCTTCCATGATGTACACCTGGCGCACTTCCCACGTGTTGTCGGCTACCAGTAGCAGCTCCTCGCCGCCGGGCACCCAGTTGTTGAACGTGCCACGGGCATACATGGCCGCTTCTTCCGACTGGTAAGGAGCGGGCACCACGGCATATTCCAGCGTGGCGGGACGGAAGGTCACGTAGTAGTTGCCCGTCTCTGCTATCTTGAAGTTGATATCCGTCAGGCCCTGCGTGGTCGATACGCCTTCGATGGCCGTGCCGGTGAGGCCGTTGTTGCCTTGCGTGCCGCCCCAGTGGGTGTGGTTCCAGTCGGGGGCGTTGGTTATCTTCATGCGGTGGTCGCCCGCTTCGAGGTGGAGCATTTCGCTCTGGAGCAGGCCGGGGTCGTCAGCCGAAGGCGTGAGCATGGGCACTTCGCGTTCGGGCATGTTGTCAAACCAATTGGAGAACGTACCGGCGAGAAAGTACACGCCCAGCTTGTCGATGTCGGGCGCATCGGTCTTGTCGTCCACCTTGGCCACGACTATCTCGGTGGCATCCGTCCAGTCGGAGTATTGGATGGCTTCGCCGCCGGTCACCGCCACGCGGTAGTAGCGGGCCGGGCGGGTGAAGGCGCCTTCGGTCTGCTCTATCGTCACCTTCAGCGAGTCGGCTCCCTGTTCGGCGCAAGCGAAGTGCAGCATGGCGTAGTCGCCGGTCTTGTAGCCGAAGCCTTCGCCTGCATCGTCATACATCGTGCCTTCGGCCGTCCAGTCGGCAGCCGGGTTCACATAGAGGGTGAGCGAGTCGGCCGTGTATTCGGCCGTGCTTTGTATGGTGTGCCCCAGGTAAGGCAGGATGGCACCGCCCCGCACGGCCACCATGGCTTGGTAGCCGTCATCCTCGGCTTCGAGCGTCAGTTCGTCCCAGTCGCCTTTCGGGAGCACGGGGTCGATGGCCCAACGCGGCACGACCAGCAAGTCGCCGCCCAGCATGAAGGCCTGTTCTTCTTCGCGGAGGCTTTCATCCGCAAAGTCGGTGAAGAACACGGGGCGCATCATCGGCATACCGGTCTCGGCAGCTTCGCGGAACAGCGTGTAGAGGTAAGGCAGCAACTGGTAACGGCGGTTGACGGCGTTGCGCGATACGTTTTCAATCTGTTCGCCAAACGACCACGGTTCTTGCGCCCGTTCCGAGGTGTGGTTGCGCGAGAAAGGATAGTAAGGAGCTAAGGCCAGCCAGTGCCCCATCAGTTCGGCATTGCCGTTGCGACCATAACCGCCGAGGTCGGGACCCACGAACGGTTGCCCGGACATGCCGAGGGTGATGATTTGCGGGATGGAGAGTTTCAGCTGTTCCCACGTGTCCACGTTGTCGCCCGTCCAGGTGGCGCAGTAACGTTGCGCCCCGAGGTGATTGGCACGCGAGAGGATGAAGGGGCGTTTGTCGGGCACGGCCGCCGTGATGCCTTCGTAGGTGGCTTGCGTCATGTACGAGCCGTACACGTTGTGGTAACGTGTGTGCGGCCCTTCGGCCAGTCCGCCGCCGCCCTTGTGCCAGCTGTTGGCGTGCATGGTCCATTCGGGGGTGTTGAACACGCCCGGTTCGTTCATGTCGTTCCAGGCCGCGTCGATGTCGTTCTCCGTGATGAATTCGCCGTAATGCTGCCCCCACCATGCGCGGGTCTCGGGCATGGTGAAGTCGGGGAAGTTGCACATGCCCGGCCACACTTCACCCTGGTAGGCGGCCTGCTTGGTGGAGTCGAGCACCCACAAGCCTTTCTCGTTGCCTTCCACCCACAGGTCGTAAGCCTCGTCTATCTTCACGCCGGGGTCGGTCAGGTAACCGGCCTTGAAGTTCATCTTGTGGAGCGTGTCGTTCATTTCCACCGGACCGGCCATGACCCCGGGTTTGAAGTAATTCACCAGGTCGAAAGTGAACACGCGCTTGCCGTCCATGTAGTCCAGGTCGAACCACATCACGTCGCACGGATGCTTGCGGCGGCGCATCTCGTTGGACACGCGCAGGATGTCTTCCGGACGGTAGGCGGGATTGTAACGCGACTGATGATAGCCGATGGCCCAGATGGGCGGCAGGTTCATGTGCCCCGTGAGGTCAACCAAGGCCTGCAACATTTCCGCCGGATTGTCCTTCTCTATCACGATGACGCGGAAGGCCGGGCCTTCGCTCGTTATCTCCATGGGGTTGGACAGCCTGATGTTGCTCCGCCAGCTGTTGTCGGCAATGATGCCGAAGGTCTTGCCGTCGGGGCGCATGCCCATAATCCACGGATGGCTCTGGTACAGCCCCGGCTTGTAATAACCGAAGTTGTCGTTGTTCCACAGCGGGATGTCGTAGCCGTTGCGGCGCAGGGTGCCCGTCACCAATCCGGTGCCGTACAGGTCGGTGTCATCGTTGAACGCGATTTTCACCAAAGTCTTGCCTTCGCCCGTGGTGGTGAACTCGGGCTTGATGGCCCAATCGTCCGGGAGATCGGCCGTTTTTACCAGGTCCTTGACGATGGCAAACGACGGAAGCGTCTGCGTGGAGTCGAACCGGGCCGGATAGAACACGGCGATGTCCTCGTCATACAAAAACGATGTCTGTGCATGCACATGCACGCACACGAGGCTGGCGAAGCCCAACGCACAGGCAGCCAACCCTCTCACAAGAAATGAAGCTTTCCTTTTCATGATAAGCATTGTTTTTAGCAGTTTGTGTTTTTTGTTGTTTTTGCAATTGCGAGGCAAAGGTAGCCAGCCGCCGCCACGCACGGCAAACCCATATAGAAAAAATATAGATGGCCGTACAGGCTACCATATTATCGTTCAGTAATATGGCAAGCCTGACGACCATCCAAAAAGTAGATTGCCCGAACCCTTTTCCGGGGCAAAATCAAAGTGAAATGTTGCCGATTTCCCTTACGCGGCGTTCAAACTCCTCGCGGGGCATGGCCGCCTTGTTGCGCACCCGCGTGCGGTAATTATAAATGGTAGTGGCCGAGTAGCGCAGGAACGCGGCTATCTTCGAACTGTCGGTTATGCCGAGGCGGATGAGGGCGTAGATGCGCAGTTCGGTATTGAGCAATTCGTTCGGCTTCAACTCAAAACGTTCATCGGGCTGCAGCAGCGAGTTGAACTCCGCCACGAAGTTGGGATAAAGGCGCAGGAAGATGTGGTCGAACACGTCGTACAGTTCCTTCACCTCGTTCTCTATCATGTCGTTCGACTTCAACATCTTGTACAGTTCGTCCAGCTTGCGCTCCATGGCCTTCTTGTTCAGCGTGTGCTGATACTTCTCCAGCTTGTCGATGTAGAGGGAGCACAGGTCGAGAAACTGGCTGATGTACGTTTCCTTCAACAGGTTGGCCTCCGACAGGGCCTTGTTGGTGTCTTGCAGGTTGCGGTTCAAGTCGTGCAACTGCTTATTGGCCGCCGCCAGCGAACGTTGGAAGCGGGTGATGCGCCGCAGCTGCACATATACATAGACCACCGCCACCACGAGGAACACGGAAAGCACCCCCACGCAGATGAGCAGGAAAAAACGCCGCTCGCTTTGGGCGGAAAGCTGCTGCTGGTAAGACTGCTCGATGACCGGGAACACTTCGGACACCTCCATCGTGCGCAACCGGGCATTGGAGAACACGGCATCCTCCAGCGACTGCTGCACGTAGCGGTAGGCACGCTCCACGTTGCCCGTCTCATAACAAGCCATGCCCAGCAGGCGCAACGCCACATTCTCCTTGATGACGTTCTTCACATCGCCGATGGCTGCCAGGGCGTAATACTTCTTTTGCCGGTCGTAGTCGCCCTCCATGCGGTACGTCTCGCCGATGGAGAATGCCAGCACCGCCCGCCAATGCGTGTCGCCCTGCTGCTGCTCGAACATGGGCAGCAACACGTCGCGGGCCTCTTGCCACCGCCCCGAGCCGGTGAGCTTTTCGGCATATACGATTTTATAATTGTCCGATGCCGGGTCGAGGCAACCGAGCAGCGAGTCGCGGTACAGGCCATAGCTCCGCACGCTGTTCCCGCTCTCCGGGTACACGCTGAAAAGCTGCTTGTACGTGTCATAATAGCTCACCCGCAACGGCAAGGGCAAGTCCGCCGCCGGGATAGACTTCAGCAAATCCGCCGCCTCGATGTACATGCCGCCCACGGCGTACAGCGAAGCCAGGTGGATGCGTGCCTTCTCCGTCCGCTCCGCATCGCCCATCTGCCCGGCCAGTTTCACATTCTCCTGCATGAATGCGGTGGCCGAGTCCGGCAGATACTGCTTGTATTCCTCGAACAGCCGGGTGTTCGCATCATATCGTTGCTCCGGCGTCATGCCCGGCAGGGACAACAAGCGTTTCAGTTCGGCAATGCGCTGCTCCTTCTGCGCCACATAGACCTCTTTCTCGTTCAACGTGGCATCCAACACCCGCAGCACCGAGTCAAGCTCCGCCCCCAGCCTGTCCGCAACGGCAAGCAGCGGGGTCGAGCCACACAAAACCGTTATCAACAAAAATGTGTACTTGCGCATACGAATTTTGTTTTAGAAGATGTTTCTTTTTTGGAAAATAGATTTCCACAAAAGTAGAAAAAGACAGGCAAAAAAACAAACGGGCAGCCGGGTTTGCCAATTCGCAAGGCAAGCACTTGCATGTTCGGCTACGAAAGCGTACCTTTGTCTCTATGGAAAAGACCGTTATCATCGTGGCAGGCGGGCGGGGCGAGCGCATGGGCAGCGCGGTGCCCAAGCAGTTCCTCCCCCTGTGCGGCACGCCCGTACTCATGCATACGCTGCGGGCGTTTGCCGGTTACGACCCCTGCATGGAACTGGTAGTCGTGCTACCTGAGACACAAACAGCGCATTGGCAACGCCTGTGCGCCGAACACCGCTTCACCTTGCCCCACCGCATCGTGACAGGAGGCGATACCCGCTTCCACTCCGTGCGCAACGGACTGGCGGCGTGTACATCCGCTACCCTCATTGCCGTGCACGACGGCGTGCGCCCCCTCGTGACGCGCGACGCCATCGCCCGTTGCTTCGACTGCGCCGGACGCACGGGGGCTGCCATCCCCGTAGTCCCCCTTGCCGACAGCCTCCGCCAAGTGGACGAAGGCGGCAGCCACGCCTGTGACCGCGCCCGTTACCGGTTGGTGCAAACGCCGCAGGTGTTCCGTGCCGAGGTGCTGCACCGTGCCTATGCACAACCCTTCTCCCCCGCCTTCACCGACGATGCCTCGGTGGTGGAGGCCGCAGGCCACCCGGTGAGCCTGGTAGAGGGCGACCCCCGCAACATCAAACTGACCACCCCCCTGGACCTGGCCGTGGCGGAAGCCATGTTGCCCTCCAATCTCCTGACCCCCCCCGCCCCCCTGAAGTCGAAAAACAACCCGCCAAGGGCGCAAAGGCCGCGCAGAGAAACATTCTCTGTGCGTCCTCTGCGCCCTTTGCGGATGAAAAAATCAGACTATTT
>CASFUX010000030.1 GCA_949297975.1 uncultured Bacteroidales bacterium | reverse complement strand
CGCGACGCAAAGGACTTCGACGACGCGCTCTCCCTCCGCCGCCTGGACAACGGCCTGTGGGAAGTGGGCGTGCACATCGCCGACGTGACCCACTACGTCACGCCCGGCAGCATCATCGACCAGGAAGCCTACCGCCGCGCCACCTCCGTGTACCTGGTGGACCGCACCATCCCCATGCTGCCCGAGCACCTCTCCAACGGCATCTGCTCGCTGCGCCCGGACGAGGACAAGCTCACCTACTCCGTGCTGTTCCAGCTGGACGATGAGGCCAAGGTACATGCCTACGACATCGCCCGCACCGTCATCCGCAGCAACCGCCGCTTCACCTACGAAGAAGCCCAGCAGGTCATCGAGACCGGCGAGGGCGACCTGCGCGACGAAGTGCTCACCCTGGACCGGCTGGCCAAGAAGCTGCGCGAACGCCGCTTCGCCAACGGCGCCATCGCCTTCGAGCGGACGGAGGTGCGCTTCGAGCTGGACGAACAGGGTAAGCCCCTGAGCGTGTACTTCAAGGAAGCGAAAGATGCCAACAAGCTCATCGAGGAATTCATGCTGCTGGCCAACCGCACCGTGGCCACCCACATCGGCAAGCCGGGAAACGGCAAGCGAGCGAAGACCTTCGTGTACCGCATCCACGACCTGCCCGACGCGGAAAAGCTGGGCAACTTCTCCGACTTCATCAAGCGGTTCGGCTACTACGTCAAGACCACCGGCAAGAAGAGCGATGTATCCAAATCCATCAACCAGCTGCTGGACAACGTGCAGGGCAAGAAGGAACAGAACCTCATCGAGACGCTCGCCATCCGCTCCATGGCCAAGGCGGCTTACTCCACCACCAACATCGGCCACTACGGGCTGGCTTTCGACTACTACACGCACTTCACCTCGCCCATCCGCCGCTACCCGGACATGATGGTACACCGCCTGCTGGCCCGCTACGCCGAGGGCGGACGCAGCGTGAACAAGGCCGAATGGGAAGAATACTGCCAGCACAGCTCGGACATGGAGACGGTAGCCGCCAACGCCGAACGCGCCTCCATCAAGTACAAGCAGGTGGAATTCATGAGCGCGCACCTCGGCGAGACGTTCGACGGCGTGATATCGGGCGTGACCGAATGGGGCATCTACGTGGAACTCACGGCCAACAAGTGCGAAGGCATGATACCCATCCGCGACCTGGACGACGACTATTATGTGTTCGATGAGAAAAACTACTGCCTCGTCGGCCGCCGCCACCACCGCCGCTACCAACTGGGCGATGAACTGCGGGTGCAGATAGCCAAGACGAACCTGGACAAAAAGCAACTCGACTTCGCCCTGGCGGACGAATAACGGCACACGGAATACACGGAATAAAACGGATTATCACGGAACGGATGTTTCCCGCCGGTGTCCCGTAGAGACGTCACTCCGTGGCGTCTCGATAAATGCCAACATCTCTGATAATGCTACATGCGAGACGCCACAGAGTGACGTCTCTACGGCATTATCATTATCCCGATGCCTCCCGTGGTTCATCATTTTATCCTATATCTTATATAAAAGAAACAATGACCGTACTTTACGAAGACAACCATCTCATAGCGGTGAACAAGGCCGCCGGTGAAATCGTGCAGGGCGACAAGACGGGCGACATTCCCCTGTCGGACCTCGTCAAGGCATACATCAAGGAGAAATACGCCAAGCCCGGCGCGGTGTACCTCGGCGTGGCTCATCGGCTGGACCGCCCCGTGAGCGGCGTGGTGCTGTTTGCCCGCACCAGCAAGGCTCTCACCCGGCTCAACGACCTGTTCCGCAACCAGGAGGTGAAGAAAACCTACTGGGCCATCGTGCAGGGCGCACCCGAGAAAGACGAGGGGCTGCTCACCCACTACCTCCTGCGCAACGAGCAGCAGAACAAGTCCTACGTGTGCCAAGCAGGCAAGTTGGGTGCCAAGCAGGCCGTGCTGGACTACAAGCTCCTGACGCGGGGCGACCGCTACTCGCTGCTGAAAGTACACCTGCACACCGGCCGCCACCACCAGATACGCTGCCAGCTGGCCGCCATCGGCTGCCCCGTCAAGGGCGACCTCAAGTACGGCGCGGCACGCTCCAACCCCGGCGGAGGCATCAGCCTGCACGCCCGGCAGGTGTCGTTCGTGCATCCCGTGTCGCAACAGCCCGTCACCATCACCGCCCCCACGCCCGAGGACGAACCGCTGTGGGACAAGCTGCTGGCCATAGGCCGATAAAAGAAACACACGGAATGCACGGCTGTTTCATCCTTGTATTCCTCATATTTTTTCTAACTTTGCCCTGTCAACATGAACCCATAAACAGAAGAAAGAACCAGACAGATATTGACATTACATATTATTAATCAGCGTTTGCTATTTATTCGAGATACTCTGAAAATTTGGCGATTTAGAAGATGTGTTTACACGAATAAGTTCAGCGAATGCCTGCGCTATGCGTGGGCGGAACTTATTGTAAACACAGGTGCGCCAAATACCTCAGAGTATAATAAGGGACGTTCCACGTATTTTATTATTCCTCTGTAGGTGTTTGTCTCACCTGTACTCCCGAAAAAATAGTCCGCGCACAAATAGCGCAACTGTATGAAACATACGGAACCCGGCTTGATGGGCGACAACCGCCAAATCAAGTCGAAGGAGCGTGTGTCGGCTCATGGCGAGGTGTTTACCGCCGAGCGTGAAGTCGATGCCATGCTCGACCTGGTGAAGCAGGAGACTGAGCGCATTGACTCGCGCTTCCTCGAACCGGCTTGCGGCACCGGCAATTTCCTGGCCCGCATCCTGCAACGCAAACTGGCGGTGGTGGACGACACTGCCCACAGCCGCCCGGAGTACGAACTCCAAGCCCTCGTGGCCGTGACAAGCCTGTATGGCATCGACATCCTGCCCGACAACGTGGAGGAATGCCGCGAACGGCTGTACGACACCGTCCAAGATGCCTACCGACAACACTTCCCGCTGCCCGACCCGCACACGGACGACTACCTCCGCAGCGTGCGTTACGTATTGGGGCGCAACATCCTGTGGGGTGATGCCCTCACATTGCGAACGCCCGACGGGGCGCAGGCCATCGTGTTTTCCGAATGGTCGGCCGTGGGCTACGACATCCAACGGCGTGACTTCACGCTGGACGAACTGATGCGCAACCGCCCTTTGGAAGGGCCGAACCTCTTCTCCGACCTGGGCGATGAGGCCTTCATCCCCACGCCCCTCCCCGCGCACTATCCCCTCACCCGCTACAACCAACTCTACCGCCATGAACAGCCCGACCTATAACCCCGACGTGCTGTCGTGCCTGGCCAACCTGAGCAACGACGAGGTGTTCACCCCGCCTGCCGTGGTCAACCACATGCTCGACTTGCTGCCCGCCTCGCTGTGGAGCGACCCGCAAGCCACCTTCCTCGACCCCGTGTGCAAGACGGGCGTGTTCCTCCGCGAGATAGCCCGCCGCCTGCTTGCGGGGCTGTCCGACCGCATCCCCGACCGGCAGGAGCGCATCAACCACATCTTCACCCGCCAACTCCACGGCGTGGCCATCACGGAACTAACCTCCCTGCTTGCCCGCCGCAGCCTGTATTGCAGCAAGCTGGCCAACGGACGCTACTCGGCCTGCACCGCCTTCACCAGCGAGCAAGGCAACATCCGCTACACCCCCATGCAGCACACGTGGGAGCGGGGACGATGCCGCTACTGCGGTGCCAACCAGGCCACCTACGAACGCGAAGAAGGGCGCGAAACCTACGCCTACGAATTTATCCACACCGACAATCCGAACCAATTGTTCCCCAATATGAAATTTGACGTAATTATAGGAAACCCACCGTATCAGTTAGAGGTCGGAGTTCAGAAAGAAAACTACTCAATACCCATCTATCAGAAATTTGTTGAACAAGCAAAGAAATTAAGCTCAAGATATCTAACTATGATTATTCCTTCTCGTTGGTTTGCAGGCGGACGAGGACTTGACGATTTTCGCAAAGAAATGTTATTGGACGACAGACTGAAGGTAATTGTAGACTATCCAGATGCAACTGAATGCTTTTCAAATAGCATTGATATTTCTGGTGGCGTATGCTACTTCCTTTGGGATAAATATTACCATGGGGACTGCCAAATCTATTCTATACAAAAAGGAAAAAGCGTATCACAAATGTCACGTCCACTATTAGAAAAAGGATGTGACTCATTCATTCGTTTTAATGAGGCTATTCCTATATTAAGAAAAATTCAACACTTAGAAGAAGAGTTTTTCAGCAAATATGTAAGTCCGCAAACTCCTTTTGGCATAATTTCTTCATTCAAGAAATATCAAGAACAGCCTTTTGATGGAAGCATTGAACTCCTTACTGTTACAGGTAAGAAATACATTGAAGACAAATACGTAACCAAAAATAAGCAATGGATTAATTGCCATAAGGTTTATATATCTAAATCATACGGAGAGAGAGGTTCTTATCCATATAGATTCTTAGCTAAGCCAGTTATAGGCTACCCAAACTCTTGTTGTACTCAAACGTACCTAATGCTTGGTCCTTTTAACGATAAAGAAGAATGCAAGAATGTAATAAGCTATATTCATACTAAGTTCTTCCGCTTTTGTATTATGCTAAAGAAGAACACCCAAGATGCAATGAGAAATGTATATTCATTCGTCCCCCTTCAAGACTTCTCCCATCCTTGGACGGACGAGATGTTATACCAGAAATACGGTCTGACCGCCGAAGAAATAGCATTCATAGAAAGCATGATTAAACCGATGGAATAACGAATATATTAAATAATAACCGGTGCTCTTTGAAAAGATAGATGGAAAAGCAGTTGCTTTATTCGAAGATTGTCTTTACCTTTGCTTCAGTAAAAGAATAAGCAATGCCTACAATATCTGAGTTTTTTGGCATAAGAATTGCCATGCGTTTTTTAGACCATAATCCGCCGCACTTCCATGCGTTTTATCAAAATTATAAAATTTTGGTTGAGATTGACAATGGAATTGTGCAAGGAGAAATGTCCGAACGCGCATTGCGCCTCGTATTGGAATGGCTCTCTCTGCATCGTGAAGACTTGAAAGCCGCTTGGGAGAAGGCATCGAATGGCGTTGAACCAGGCAAGATAGAACCTTTGAAATAAACAACTGCTATGTGGAAAGAAATTGTCAAAGCTGATTATGTGGACGGGTACCGCATCTGCGTGACGTTCAATGATGGAATACGAAAGATTGTCGATTTCAAAGATCTGACAAAGCGTTATGCCGTGTTTCATCCTTTACAGGATGTAAACTTATTCAAATCCTTCCAGCTGACCGACACTTTGGAGTGGGACAATGGCAACATCGACATTGCCCCCGAATATCTTTACGAACATGGCGTTTTAGCATAAAACGCCATTTCCCCTCTTCCTGCATCTTTTCAAGGAGTGCCTTATATTACCTTGTATATATGGCACAATCCGACTTTTTCCCCCGCCGTCCCCGGCTGAACCCCATGGTGTACGCCTACGAGGACACCCACCCGCAGTATGCCGGACTGCTCAAGGTGGGTTACACCGCCACCCAAAGCGTGCAACAACGGGTGGCGCAACAATATCCCACCAAGCGTCCCGGTGCGCTCCCCTACCGCATCGTGCTGGAAGAACCCGCCTTGAGGCCAGACGGCACGTCCTTCACCGACCATGACCTGCATCGCTACCTGCGCCGAAAGGGCACGCCCAACCCCGAGGGCGAGTGGTTCCGCTGCACGGCGGACGACGTGCAGGCCGCCATCCTGGCCGTGCGCGAACGCACCGACCTGGACAGCGGACGCACCGCCAGCTTCACCATGCGCCCCGAGCAACGCGAAGCCGTGGAGAAAACGGCTGCTTACTTCACGGCCTGCCAACGGGAAATGCCCGGCAAGACACCCCACTTCCTGTGGAACTGCAAGATGCGCTTCGGCAAGACCTTCGCCACCTACCAACTGGCACGGCGCATGGGGTGGCGGCGGCTGCTGGTGCTCACCTTCAAGCCTGCCGTGCAAAGTGCCTGGGAGGATGACTTGCGCAGCCACGTGGACTTCGCGGGCTGGCAGTTTGTGAGCCGGGACGGGCTGACTTACGAGGAGGCCGACCACAACCGCCCCATCGTGTGCTTCGGGTCGTTTCAGGATTTCCTGGGGCGCAACAAAGTCGGGGGCATCAAGCCGCGCAACGAGTGGGTACACCTGGTGAACTGGGACTGCGTGGTGTTGGACGAATACCACTACGGGGCTTGGCGCGAGAATGCCAAAGGCTTGTTCGAACACGAAGACGCGGAGGACAGCGGCGTGCCCGACTATTTCGACGAGGACATCCTGCCCATCACCACCGGGGCTTATTTGTACCTGTCGGGCACACCTTTCCGCGCTATCAACTCGGGCGAATTCATCGAAGAACAAATCTACAACTGGACGTATGCCGACGAGCAACGCGCCAAAGCCGAGTGGCAAGGGGCGGACAATCCCTACGCCGCCTTGCCGCGCATGGTCATGCTTACTTACCAATTGCCGGATGCCCTCCGCGCGGTAGCGGCGGCAGGCGAGTTCGACGAGTTCGACCTCAACATCTTTTTCTCTGCCCGGGGTAAGGACGAAGATGCGGAGTTCGTGTACCGGGACGAGGTGCAGAAGTGGCTCGACCTCATACGGGGTGCTTATGTGGAGCACTATGCTTCCGACCTCAAGCAGCGTGGCGACCGCCCGCCCATGCCCTACTCCCACGCTCCCTTGCTGGCCGCGCTCACCCACACGTTATGGTTCCTGCCATCGGTGGCCGCCTGCCACGCCATGCGCAACCTGCTGGCCGGGCGGCAGAACACTTTTTACCACGACTACCGCGTGGTGGTGGCCGCCGGTGCCGAGGCAGGTATCGGCGCAGCGGCACTCCGTCCCGTGCTCGATGCCATGGACAACCCGCTACGCACCAAGACCATCACCCTTACCTGCGGCAAGCTCACCACGGGCGTATCGGTCAAGCCCTGGAGCGGCATCTTCATGCTGCGCAACTCGTCCAGCCCCGAGACGTATTTCCAAGCCGCCTTCCGGGTGCAGACCCCGTGGACGGTGAACAACCCCGATGGCCTGTCGCCCCACCGCACGGAGATATTGAAACGGGAATGCTACGTGTTCGACTTCGCTCCCGACCGCGCCTTGCGTCAGATAGCCGATTACAGTTGCCGCCTCAACGTGGAGGCCTCGTCGCCCGAACGCAAGGTGGAGGAATTCATCCGCTTCCTGCCCGTGCTGGCCTACGATGGCAGCCACATGAAGCAGATAGATGCCTGCGGCATACTGGACATGGCCATGAGCGGCACAAGTGCCACCTTGCTGGCACGCCGCTGGGAGAGTGCCTTGCTGGTGAACGTGGACAACAACACCCTGCGCCGACTGATGGCCAACGAAGAAGCCATGCGGGCGTTGATGGGCATCGAGGGCTTCCGCACGCTCAACCAGGACATTGCCACCATCATCAACAAAAGCGAGGCAGTAAAAAAGGCCAAGCGGCAGTCCGCCGACCGCGACCTCACCCCGGCGGAGAAAAAGCAGCTAACCGAGGAAGAAAAGGAATACAAAAGCAAACGCAAGATAATACAGGAGAAGCTCATCAAGTTTGCCACCCGCGTGCCGGTGTTCATGTACCTCACCGACTACCGCGAGCAGAGCCTGCGGGATGTCATCACCCAACTGGAACCGGGATTGTTCCGCAAGGTGACCGGCCTGGCCATCCGGGACTTCGAACTGTTAGTGTCGCTCAACGTATTCAACAGCGCGTTGATGAACGATGCCATCTACAAGTTCAAGCGTTACGAAGATGCCAGCCTGGAATACACAGGCGTGAACCGCCACCAAGGAGAAAACATCGGCCTGTACGATACGGTCATCAGCCGCAACGACTACGAACGTAACCGCTTCTTCGTGGACGAACCGGATGATGCCTACTCACCGTCGGCCACCAACTCGACCAGGCAGCCTTCAGGCCCGGCAATGCAACTTTCGTAACAGCCATCGCCCGTGACGCGCGGACCGCTCAGCACGGCGTAGCCCACCTCCTGCAAGGTGCGGGTGAGGGCATCTACCGCCTCGCGTCCGCCCGGCGAAAAAGCCACATGCGCATAACCGGTACGCGGCAACGACGGGTCTTGCTCCGCCAGCCCGGGACGGGTCATGATTTCCAACTGCCCCCCGTCTCCAAACGTGAGGAAATACGTGCGCAACCCGGTGCGCAGATTGTGGTAGCCCGCGTTGGAACGCGCCCCCAGCAAGCGCACGAAGAAGTCCCGCGCTCCTTCCAGGTCGCGCACATACAAGGCCGTGTGATGAATACGTAGCATATATATTGGGGAATTGGGGAATTGGGGAATTGGGGAATCGAAGAATTGTGAAATCGGAGAATCGAGATAACCCTTCAGTTATTCAGTTATTCAGTTATTCAGTTATTCAGTCATTCAGTTATTCAGTCATTCAGTCATTCCATCTGTGATGGCCTTCACTTCTTTCATGTAGTAGCCCCGCACGCGACCATTGCGGTCCTCCAGGCGCAGCCGCCCGTCGCTTTCCACCGACACGATACGTGCCTCGAAAGGCCCTTCGGTATCCTCGTAGGGGTGAAATCCCTCACGCCGCCACAGCAGGCGCATGTACTCCTCGCGCACCCGACCGGCATCCCAATGCTGGTACACGTCCAGCAACTCCCGTACCACCTCGTCCAGCACGCTTTTGCGGTCGAGGCTCTCGCCCGTCATCTGCCGCAGCGACACCGCCGCAAAGCCACCGAAAAACACGGTCTGGTTCACGTTCAGTCCAAAGCCCACCACCGTATGCCGGATGTGCGGGCCGTTCAACACATGTTCTATCAGGATGCCCGCCAGCTTGCGGTCGTGCCAATAGATGTCGTTCGGCCACTTCACCTGTACGCCCTCCGCATAACGCCCCAACGCCCGCGCCAGGCCCACACCCGCCATCTGCGACAACAGGAACTGCTCGGCGGCGGGCACCTGCACGGGGCGCAGCAACACGCTGGCCAGCACGTTCTCGCCCGGGGCCGATTCCCACACGTTGCCATGCTGTCCCCGGCCAGCCGTCTGGAAGCCCGTCCACAGGCAAAAG
The DNA here is from genome assembly GCA_949297975.1 of uncultured Bacteroidales bacterium. Taxonomy (GTDB): domain Bacteria; phylum Bacteroidota; class Bacteroidia; order Bacteroidales; family Paludibacteraceae; genus QVMH01. The sequence continues at coordinate 7,944 of CASFUX010000030.1, read as the reverse complement.
CCCTCCGGCAGGTCCACGATGCGCACCAGCCGGTTCAATTCGTCATTCGTCGATGTTGTTTGTTCTACAAATAAGCGGTCTATTGCCATGGGTCTATTTTATATTTCAGATTTCAAATTGCAGATTTAGCACACGGATTACACTGATTGAACGGAGAAACACGGATTTTATTTTCCGCAGACGGCGCAAAGAGGAACGCGAATATCTTGCTTCTTACCTCTTGCTTTCTTACCTCTGTCCGTAGGGCGATGCCCTACGCTGAGTGCCACAAGGCCTTTGGCCTTGCCTTTCCCCTTTCAACCTTTCTACTTTTCCCTTTCTACTTTCACCTTTTTCCCTCACTTCTGCACGCACGCCAGCAGGAAATGCTCAATGGCGCGTATCGCCGCACGCGGTTTGCCTGCGTAGTGATTGATGATGATGGCAAACGTATAGCTTTTCCCCGCCGTATCGATGTAGCCCGCATAGGCCCGTACCCCCGTGATGCTGCCGCTCTTGGCATGCACCCGTCCCTGCAAGGACGTGCCGCGCAGTACCCCCGCCAGCGTGCCGCTCCGCCCCGCCACCGGCAACGAACGGAAGAAATCATCGCCCGCCTCGCTGCGGGTACGCATGTAGTCGAGCAACGCCACGAAGAACTCCGCCGACACCGCATCGGCCCGCGCCAACCCGCTGCCATCATACATATATAATTGCTCCACCGGCAAGCCCCGCTCCGCCCAATGGCGGCGCACCACCCGCAATGCGCCTTGCAGCGTGGCCACCGGCTCGTCCTGCAACGCCAGGTAGCGGAACACGTGTTCGGCGTAATGGTTGTTGCTGCGCTCGTTGATGACCTGCACGATGTCCCGCAACGGCATGGAGCGGTGCACGTACAGCGTGCGCCGCCCGGCCGTATCCACGTGCGCCTCGCTCACCGGGGGATAAGCCACCGCCACGCCCGCCTCCAACAGTTCGTCATGGAAGTGGCGTGCCAGCAGCAGGCCCGGATTGGGAATGTCCATCTTTGCGATATAGTCGCCGCAGTTCACCGGTGCTTCGCCATACACGTGCCGCTCGTTCGAGCGGGGCGCACCGTAAAACCACACACTGTCGTTGCCGATGGGCGAACTGCGCAAGTGGTTGTGTATCGTCACATCCGGCAATTCGGGCACCGTGTAGGTCACTTCGGGCTTCGTGCCGACACCTCCCGAGTAGAAATGCACGCAAGCCGTGTTGTCGTTGTACGACAGGGCGTAGATGCCCGGGGCATAATAGTTGCCGATATCCTCCCACGACCAATACGGGTTCACCCCTTCCAAGTCGAAGAGGCCATCGTCCGCCACCACGCATCCGTCCACCGCCCGGATGCCCGCCCGCTTCACGGCGTTCACCCAATAAGGCAGGAAGCCCCTACCCCCCATCACCTTAAGCGAGCCAAGCGTGGGGTCACCCCCGCCCCGGATGTAGAGGTTGCCGTGCAGCACCCCCGCCGAGTCCACCTCGCCCGCCGCCTGCACCTGCGTCTCGAAGCGGAAGTCAGGTCCCAGCAATTCCAAAGCCGTGGCCGTGGTGACAATCTTCATCGTCGAAGCCGGGGTAAAGCTCTTGTTCGCATTCCATTCCGCCACCACCTCGCCCGTGGCGGCATCGCGCACCAGCAGGCCGATGTTCGCGTTGCGCATCAACGGGTCATTGCACAACGCCTCCACAGGTGTCATGCCCGCCACTCCCAGCGACAGGCATACATATAATATTATAGGTATAAGTCGTCTCATATTAACCTCGCCCCCTAAAGGGGAAAATATAAATTAGAGAATGAATATCCGCATGTGCCTATCACCTCACCCCTAACCCCTCGTATAAAAACCTCCCTCTCCATGACGTTCTCGTCATTTCGAGCGCAGCGAGAAATCTCACCGTGCTTTGAAAGCGTTGTAGCAGGAGATTTCTCCCTACGGTCGAAATGACGGCGGGTTTGTTGCGCACTTTCTACACGCCTCCCTTAAAGGAGAATTAAAGTCTGCTTATTATCCATTACAAGCCCGTCCAAATCCTCTTCACCTCCTCCATCAGCGCACCGCCCTGCCCGTCCAGATAGGCCACGGGCTCGCGGCGAAAGGGATAGTTAGACCGCAACTGCTCGAACAGCTCCGGATGCTCCTTCAGCCGTCGGCTGTCCGCTTCGATGTCGTAGGTGCGCAGGAAGAAGTCCCGCACGTCCGCCAGCCCCGCCCGGTCGATGTCGTAGGGCGCAGGCAGGCCGCCCGGCGTCCAGTCGTCCAGCCCCAGCCCGAAGAAGCGGCTCACCGCCCACACGCTCTGCATGGCGGCGTTGGCCTTGCCGTCTGCCGAATAACCGGCGATGTGCGGCGTAGCCAGTGCGGCATGATCCAGCAGCGTGAGGTCCACGTCCGGCTCATGCTCCCAGCAGTCGATGACCACGTCGGCCACCCGCCCTTCGTCCAAGGCACGGAGCAAGGCCGCCGTCTCCACAATCTCCCCCCGGGCCGCATTGACCACCACCGGCCTGCGACGCAAGGCGCGGAAGAAGGCATCGTTGCCCAGGTAATACGTGGCATCCTCTCCCTCGCGGTTCAACAAGGTGTGGAACGTCACGATGTCCGCCTCCTCGCACACCTGCTGCAAGGTGGCAAAGCCCGCACAACCCTCGCGGCGGGCACGCGGCGGGTCGTTGCGCAGCACCCGCATACCCAGGCGTTCGCCCCAAGCCGCCACGCGCGAGCCTACCGCCCCCACGCCCACCACGCCCAGAGTGCGCCCGGCCAGCGGCCACCCCCTGCGCAACGACAGAAAGCTCAAGGCCGATGCCACGTACTGCACCACCGACAAGGCGTTGCATCCCGGCGCGTTCGTCCAGCCGATGCCGTGCGCCCGGCAATACGCCGCGTCGATGTGATCGTAGCCGATGGTGGCCGAGGCGATGAACTTCACCCTCGACCCGGCCAGCAACTGCCCGTCGCACCGGGTACGGGTACGCACCACCAACGCGTCGGCATCGCGCACCGCTTCGGGGGTTATCTCGCGGAAAGGCAGGTACGTCACCTCCGCTACCCCGTCGAGCACGCCTTTTATATAAGGTATATACGAATCGATAACAATCTTCATCGTGACACGATTGCTTTTTTGAAGCTGCAAAGGTATTCAATTAAATGAATATCCGCAATGGAAAAGCTACGGGCTGCAAACCACGAGCTACTTCGAGATTTCTCACTTCGTTCGACATGACGAAAATGCCATAAATGGCACTTTTTTCACACAATCTTCAAGGGGATTGGGGGTTCAATGGGGCGTTCAGCGTGGGGCAACGCCCTACGGACAGAAGCAGGCGAGATGTAAAAAAAGCCAGAATTCAAACTGACATATATCAGTATTAACATTTGCAATTGTCATGATTTTCCTTTAGCTTTGCCGTACAATGCAAAGGCATTGCACCTGCCATCGCTTGCAAAGCATTTCCACGCCTCCATTTTTCCCAACAACAATCCTTACCCTCATCTCCAGCCCTCAATACCATTAACGAAAAGGGCTTTTCCCTTTTGGGCAAAAGGGTCATACCCCTTTCGGCAAAAGGGTCGCACCCCCTTGGGCAAAAGGGTCGCACCCCCTTGGGTAAAAGGGTCGCACCCCCTTGGGCAAAAGGGTCACACTCCTTTGGGCAAAAGGGCCGCACCCTCTTAGGCAAGTGGGAAAATCCCTCCTTGGGAGGGGTTGGGGAGGCCTTAGACAAAAGAGCAAGCCCCACCGAGCATAAGACCCGCCACGCCCCGAAACGCCATTCCCAACAACATAAAGGGGGAAAGGAAGGCTTTTCGCAGTTAAACTTCCATAAACTTTCCTAAATCCATCCTGCCCCCGCCTGCCGTTCCTTACCCGATTAACCTATCTTTGCACGGTTGTTGCACACCCACGATTACACAGCTCAACGATTACACAAACATGAAACCCCTCCTCCTGTTTCTGGCTCTGCTTCTGCTGCCCTCATGCAGGCAGAGTTACACACCGCGCCCCTACGGCTACTTCCGGGTCGCCATTCCCCCGCACGCCTACACGCCGATGCAGGACGATGCGCTGCCCTTCCGCTTCGACCGCTCCGACCTGGCGGTGGTCAAGCCCCGCCCCGCACAAGGCGACGGACTGTGGATTGACCTGCATTACCCCCTGCTCAACGCTGACATCCATTGCAGCTACAAGCCCGTCAACGGCAACCTGCGTGCCTTGTCGGAAGATGCCCGCCGCTTCGTCTATGCCCACAGCGACCGCGCCGACGACATCAACGAACGCCTGTACGAACACCCCGACCGCCACGTGTACGGCCTGCTGTACGACCTCAAAGGCAACGTGGCCTCGCCCGTGCAGTTCACCGCCACCGACAGCCTGCGGCACTTCTTCCGAGGCGCACTCTATTTCAACAACGTGCCCAACAAAGACTCCATCGCCCCCATGCTCGACTATGTGCGGCAGGACATCATCCGTCTCATGGAGAGCTTTGAATGGAAAAATTGAAAGTAAACAAGTAGGCGAACGGATGGCAAACAAGCACTACCATCCACCTTCTCAGTCACATCCTTACGCTCGTTTACTCAACGTATGGTACATCGCATCATATCCTTACCCGAAGGCGGGCAACTGCTCGTGTGGCGCACGGTGGAAAGCCCGGACGTGCTGCTGGGCGAACTGCACCTGCCCGAGAACCTGGCCGACTACCGCGCCTTGCGCTCCGCCAAGCGGCAACTGGAGTTCCTCGGCGTGCGGGTGGCACTGAAACGGCTATTAGGACAAGAATTTCACATTTTTTATGAAACATCGGGAAAACCTTTTCTCCCCGACAGTTGTTACAAGGTCAGTATTTCCCACAGCAGGGAGTGGGTTGCTGTAGCAATTCATCCGTCTATTTCGGTAGGCGTTGATATAGAATGCCCTACCGATAAAGTACTAAGAGTATACCACAAGTTCCTCCACACAGCCGAACTGGACATGCTCTCGGACCGGGTCGGCATTCAATCACTACAGGTTATATGGTCGGGCAAGGAAGCCCTCTACAAAATCATCGGCGCGGAAGCCGTTGACTTTGCCGCCCACATGCGTATGTTGCCGTTCGCCCTGCAAGAAGAGGATGACGTGACGATGGAGCACATCCCCACAGGGAGGCTTTACCGGGCGCATTACATACAAAACGACCAGTACACGCTGGTGTATTGCCTGGGCAGAGGTGAGAGGTGAGAGGTGAGAGGTGAGAGGCAAGAAGCAAGAAAGGAGAAAGGAGAAAGGGAAAAGATGAAAGGAATGTAGGGGCGAAAAATCTTTCGCCCTCAATTTGCACCCATCTGCGCAATCTGCGGGAAACAATAGGAAGCAATTTGAAATTTAATACAAATACAACTTCAAACAATGGGAAAAATTCTTGAACGCATCATGTTCAACCGGGAGACCAAGCAGAAGATGCTGGCCGTGATGATTAACCCGGACACATGCCAAGGCGGAGTGCTGTCGGCCATGATAGCCTCGCTTAAAACAACCACGCCGGACCTCGTATTCGTAGGCGGCAGCCTGACCTCCACGTCCAACGCTTCCATCGTGGAACTATTAAAGGAAGAGACCGACCTGGACATCGTGCTCTTCCCGCGCCACGCCAACCAGGTGGTGCCACACGCCGATGCCATGCTGTTCATGTCGCTCATCTCGGGGCGCAACCCGGAATACCTCATCGGGCAACAGATGCAATCGGCCATGAAAGTGAAGCAGATGGGCATGGAAACCATCCCCACGGGATACATGCTGATTGACAGCGGCAAGAAAAGCACCGTGGAATACATCAGCAACACGCAGCCCATCCCGCGCACCGAGAAGGAGGTGGCACTGGCCACGGCCTGCGCGGCCGAACTGCTGGGCATGAAACTCATCTGCCTCGACGCGGGACGCGATGCGGAAACGCCCATACCAAGCGAATTCATCCACTACATCAGCCAAGGCATCAACATACCCTTGGCCGTGGGCGGCGGTGTCCGCTCCGTGAAGGAGATGCAAGAATGCTTCAAGGCCGGGGCGGACATCGTGGTCATCAGCTCCCACTTCGAGCTGCACCCGGAAGAACTGCCCGCCTTCGTGAGAGCAACCAACTACAACCGGAAAAAGAGACCCAAAACCGAACTGCCCCAAGAGGAGGAAGAAGAATAAACAACGGAGCAACCACATGGCACACATAGCTTTTTAAAGCTATCCGCCCCCAAAGGGAGCACACATAGCCGTCCCGGCACATCACGTGCCGGGACTTTTTGCATATAAACGTGTGATTAGTGATTAACGATTAGTGATTAGTGATTAACGGCGGGACTATGTGAGGCTTCCCTTTCCATAACGTGCTTGTCATTTGCGCCCCTCATTCCCCAGTCCCAGCCGGTCGACCATGTAGTCAATGATTTTCGGGTAGAGTTGGCGATGATACTCCCGCGCCACCGAAGTGTTGTGCCACAGCAGGCACACATCGCCGCCGCACCGGGCCGTCTGCAACAGCAGTTCCGCCACGTACCCGAAGGCCGTATCCTCGTCCAGCCCCATGTACCGCCCGCCGTCCAGCGTGCCGTCCATCACGGTGAGCGGGTGTAGCACCAGGCCTGTCATCTGCCGGGCGACGGGGTCAATCCACCACACCGACCGGCACGTGCCCAGGCGGAAGCCCGCCACGTCGGCATAACCCAGGGTGAAGTCGTGCCCGATGCCTGCATCAAGCAACGCCTGCATGTGTTCCGGCTCGCGGGTATCCAGGTAATGGTGGCGGTTGCACGTGATGCGCCCGCCCCATGCCCGTTCCAGCAACGCCTTTTCCCGCGCCACCAATTCGGGCCGCTTGCCCGCCTCATAGCTGGCATGAAGCCCCACCGAAGCCCCGCCTTCGCGCAGCAGGCGAAACAGCCGCCCGAAGTCGCGCCCCGCCACACGGGAATGCGGCTGGTCCTCACGGCTGCCGCCCCCGCCGGGCTTCACGAAGAACAACACCTCGCGCCGCGCCGCGTCAATCCGCCCGTCCTGCTCCAGCAGCCACGGGAAGGTATACCACGGGTCACCCTCCAACCTGCCGAAATACGTGCGCAAGGCTCGCCAAGCCTCCTCCGGGCTACGTTTCAGCAACGCGCCCGCCACGCCCCGCAGGCGGCGGTAATGCGCCAAGGAGTCCACGTCGTGCGTGAGGTACACCCGCCGGATACCCGCAGGCGGCTCGTTCACCTCCACGCCCGCCTGTCGCAACCAGCCGCGCAACAGGCGACCATACTCGTCCACCACCGGGCGATGGATGAAGCCGCCCCGCGCCGCCACCGATTCGCGCCCCGGGAAACGCCCGTGCACATCGCGCACGCCGCGCCGCACCATCTCCTCGTAGCGGCTCAAGAGGAAATAGGCACTCGCCACCACGTCGGCATACACCACCACCGTATCGCCCACGCGCTCCACCCGTGGTTCGCCGTACAGGATAGGCACGCCCTCCACGGCGGGCAACGGCAGGGCGGGCAACGAAGCCGCCGTGCCATACACCCCGTCGCGGAAAAAGCCGGACGGCACGATGACCACCCGGTATTGCCCGTATTGCGCAGCATCGGAGGTGTAGCCCACCAGCGGGCGAAGGCCTCCAAACCCTTCGCCCAAGAGGAAATGTATGACGTAATCGATGGGAGACATAGAGATAATAATATGCTAATGAAATAATGTGATGATGAGATAATTTTGCTAATGAGATAATGAGCGGATGTATATTTGCCTGTCGTTAAATACATTGCCACCTCACCCCTGCCCCCTCTCCCTGGGAGGCTGTGTAAAAAGTACCATTTTCATGCCGTCCTCGTCATTTCGAGCGCAGCGAGAAATCTCACAGTGGCTTTGGAAGCGTTGTAGAAGGGGATTTAGCTTACGCTCAACTTCGTGTCTCCCTACGGTCGAAATGACGGCGGG
>CASFUX010000029.1 GCA_949297975.1 uncultured Bacteroidales bacterium | reverse complement strand
GGAGAAAGGAGAAAGGGCAAAGGAGAAAGGAAAAAGGGCAAAGGAGAAAGGAGAAAGGGGAAAGCGGAATCAGGAAGAGAAAAGGAGAATGGAAAATGGGGAAGAGGAAAGCCAAGGCCAACGGCCTTGTGGCTCTCAGCGTAGGGCAACGCCCTACGAAAGAGTTGCGTTCATTTGCGCAATTTGCGTCATTCGCGTTCCTCAATCTGAAATCTGAAATCTGAAATCTGGAATCTGGAATCTGAAATTAGAAATCTGAAATCTGACATATAATATAGGTATATGAATTCAATCCAGCAACTGAACCGCGCGGCGGACAACATCCGCATCTTGTCGGCGGCCATGGTAGAGAGGGCCAAGTCCGGCCATCCCGGTGGTGCCATGGGTGGAGCCGATTTCCTCAATGTGTTATACTCTGAGTTTCTTGTATACGACCCCGACAACCCCGCATGGGAAGGGCGCGACCGTTACTACCAAGACCCCGGCCACATGTCCCCCATGCTGTATTCCGTGTTGGCGGCCGCCGGGAAATTTTCGTTGGACGACCTGATGCAGTTCCGCCAATGGGGCAGTCCCACGCCCGGGCATCCCGAGCGCGACCTCGCACGCGGGATAGAAAACACCTCCGGTCCGCTCGGCCAGGGCCATGCCTACGCCGTGGGGGCGGCCATCGCGGCCAAATTCCTGGAAGCCCGTTTCCCCGGCCAGATGGGACATACCATCTACGCATTCATTTCCGACGGGGGCATCCAGGAGGAAATATCGCAGGGCGCGGGGCGCATTGCCGGCCATTTGGGGCTGGACAACCTGGTGATGTTCTACGACTCGAACGACGTGCAGCTCTCCACCATGACGGACGAGGTGACGAGCGAGGACATCCGCAAGAAATACGAAGCGTGGAATTGGTTCGTACTTGAAATCGATGGCAACGATGCAGCCCAGATACGCCGGGCATTGACCGCAGCCAAAGCGGAGAAGGAACGCCCCACGCTCATCATAGGCCACACCGTCATGGGCAAAGGCGTGGTAAAAGCCGACGGGACAAGCTTCGAAGGCCAGACCTCCACGCACGGGCAACCGCTGAGCAAGAGCGGCGCGAGCTACGAAGCCACTGTGCAAAACTTGGGCGGCGACCCCGCCAATCCGTTCGTGTTCTTTGAAGAAACGAAGGAAATATATGCCCGCCGCCGCGAGGAACTGAAGGCTCTTATGGTCGAACGGCGTGCCGCCAAGGCCGCGTGGGCGCAGGCTCACCCCGAGGAAGCCGCGAAGCTGGAAGCCTACTTCTCTGGGCAGGCACCCCGGGTGGATTGGGATGCCATTGCGCAAAAGCCCAATCAGGCCACCCGTGTGGCTTCGGCTACCGTGCTGGGGCAGTTGGCGCGGCAGGTGGGTAACATGATTGTGTCGAGTGCCGACCTCTCCAATTCCGACAAAACGGACGGCTTTTTGAAGGAGACGAAGGCCTTCACGCGGGGCGACTTCTCGGGGGCTTTCCTCCAGGCGGGTGTGTCCGAACTCACCATGGCAGCCCTGTGCGTGGGCATGAGCCTGCACGGCGGGGTCATCGCCGCTTGCGGCACGTTCTTTGTGTTCTCCGACTACATGAAGCCTGTCATCCGCATGGCCGCTTTGATGGAGACGCCCGTCAAGTTCATCTGGTCGCACGATGCCTTCCGGGTAGGCGAGGACGGTCCCACGCATGAGCCGGTGGAACAGGAAGCGCAACTCCGCCTGATGGAAAAACTGCAAAACCACAAGGGACGCAACTCCATGCTGGTGCTCCGCCCTGCCGATGGGGAAGAAACGACCGTGGCCTGGCGCATGGCCATGGAAAACACGGACACGCCCACAGGCTTGATATTCTCCCGGCAGAACGTGAACGACCTGCCCGCCGCCACTTCGCGCAAGGAGGAAGCGCGGCAAGCCGTGCGCGGTGCCTACGTGGTTAATTCCGATGAAAACCCGGATTTCGTCTTGGTAGCATCGGGTTCCGAAGTGGCCACGTTGGCCGAGGGAGCTGCCCTGCTCCGGGCCGACGGGGTGCGGGTGCGCCTGGTGTCCGTGCCGTCCGAAGGGCTGTTCCGCACTCAGCCGCAGGCTTATCAGGACGAGGTCATACCGGCAGACAGCAAGGTGTTCGGTCTCACGGCCGGGCTTCCCGTCACGCTCGAAGGGCTGGTAGGTAGCCGGGGCAAGGTGTGGGGGCTGCGCTCGTTCGGCTACTCGGCTCCCTACAAGGTGCTCGATGAAAAGCTCGGCTTCACGGCAGAGAACGTGTACAAGCAAGTGAAGGAAATGCTGGGTTAGTGGACGAGTTACCAGTTACGGCGAGTGACATCTATCGTCTATACATATTATATATATAATGTATGAACGGCGGGCGGGCTGATAAAGCATATCGGCCTGCCCGCTTCATTAATCACTAATCACTAATCACTAATCGTTAACCGTTCCCAATGGATATACTTTCAATTATATTGTTGGCTGTGGGGTTGGCCATGGATTGCCTAGCCGTGTCTATCAGCAAGGGCATATGCGCTGGTCGTTTCCGCTGGCGCGATGCGTTGCGGATAGCCTGCCTGTTCGGCTTGTTCCAAGGTCTGATGCCGCTTGCCGGGTATGCGGTGAGCAGCCTTTTCGCCGCCCAAATCAAGGCCGTGGACCATTGGGTGGCGTTCGGGTTGCTCGGGTTCATCGGCGGTCGTATGATTGTGGAAGCCTATAAGCCCTCGGCCGAGGCCTGTGGTGGCGATACCGAAGGGTCAAGCCGCCATTATGCCTGGGGCAGCCTGCTGGTGTTGGCCGTGGCCACCAGCATCGATGCCCTGGCCACCGGGGTCATCTTTGCCCCTTATCCCGAGTGGGTCGCGGTGGTCGTGATCATCATCGGGTTGACCAGTTTTCTCCTGTCCCTTGTCGGCACGGCCATCGGGACGGCATTCGGCAGTCGCTTCCACCTCAAGGTGGAGGTGTGGGGCGGTGTCATCCTCATCCTCATCGGCACCAAGATACTGGTGGAACACCTGTTCCTTTCATGAGTAGGCAGTTTTTCACGGGCACATAAGAAACCATTCGGGCCAGGACGGCAGATTTCCCGTTGAGACGGCTTGTGGCAAGTCCGCAAACTTACTATAGAAAGTCAGACAACTTACTATAGAAAGTTGAACAACTTACTATAGTATGTCGAGCAACTTTCTATAGTAAGTTTTGTCAGCTGCTAACGCGACATGCTGTCATTTGTCTTTCTCGTCTGGCATTGTCCGCCGGTTACGGGTTGCGGGCGACTGCGGGGAAGGGCAATTTGGTGGGAGCGATTAAAAATCATGGCAAAATGTTTTGGCAATTAAAAAGTAATATCTATTTTTGCACTCCATTTTGAAGAGTAAACAAAATATCTTAATAACAAAATCTTAATAAAATAATTATGATCATTGTTCCTGTAAAAGAAGGCGAAAACATCGAAAGAGCATTAAAGAAATTCAAACGTAAATTTGAAAAGACCGGTGTTGTGAAAGAATTGCGCCGTCGTCAAGCCTTCACGAAGCCTTCTGTCGTAAAGCGCGAACAAAAAATCCACGCCATTTACGTGCAGAAGATGCAACTGAACGAAGAATAAAAAAGACAGCCAACCCGAAGAAAAATTTGCATTCTTCGGGTTTTGTTTTTAATTTCGTTGCAGAAAAACGAACCGGCGCATGGACACGATTCATGAATTTCTGCAATATTTACAGTATGAGAGGAATTATTCCGATCATACCGTGGCAGCTTACAAGAACGACCTGTCGCAATTCTGCGACCATGTGGGCTGCACGGCGGACAGCTTCGACCCGCGCCTGGTTGCCGCCGATGACATCCAACAGTGGATACTCTCCCTCATGGACGGCGGGGAATCCTCCCGCAGCATTGCCCGGAAAATATCCTCCCTGAAGTCTTATTGGAAATTTCTCCTGCGGTACGGGCGTGCAGACAAAAATCCAACGTTAAAAATTGTTTTACCCAAAACAAAAAAAGTACTTCCTGCGTTCTTTAAGGAAAATGAGATGAACATGGCCTTGGCCGGGCAGGCCGCACCGGATGACTTCGAGGGCATGAGGAACCGATTGATCATCGAAACGTTTTATTCCACGGGAATACGTTGTTCGGAACTTCTCAACCTGAAGGATGCGGATGTGAACTTGCAGCGGAAGTCCATGCGGGTGCTGGGCAAGCGGAACAAGGAACGCATCATCCCGTTGCTGCCGGAATTGTGCGCGGACATTGAACGCTACCTGCAATTGCGGGATGCGGAAGTCGGGCGCGTGGACGACAATCTGTTCGTCCGGGCAAATGGGAAGAAGATGTATCCGAAGCTTATATATAATATTGTACACGAAAGCATGTCGGAAGTGAGCAGTTTGTATAAGCGCAGCCCGCACGTGTTGCGGCACACGTTTGCCACAGCCGTGCTCAACAAAGGGGCCGACATCTATGCGGTGAAGGAGTTGCTGGGGCACAGCAGCCTGGGCACCACTCAGATTTACACGCATACAAGTTTCGACGAACTTCATAAAATATACAACAAGGCCCATCCAAGGGCCAAATAAAAAAGGAGGTATTATGAAACTCAGAATCCAGTCCATCAACTTCAGTGCTACCAGCCAGCTGGAAGCGTACATCAACAAGAAGGTGTCCAAGTTGGAAAAGTTTTTCGAACAGCTTCAGACCATAGACGTGTACCTTAAGGTGGTGAAGCCGGAAACGGCAGCGAACAAGGAAGCGGAAATAAAAATATCGATTCCGAACGTGGACTTTTTTGCCAGCAAGACATGCGACACATTTGAAGAAGCCGTTGATCTTTGCGTCGATGCTGTGGAGAAACAAGTGCGCCGTTACAAGGAAAAAGCGACCAAAAGCTAAAATATTGCCGAAAAAGTTTTGTGGTCAAAAAATAATTCGTACATTTGCAAGCCGTTTGAAGAAAGCCTTTCAAACGGCTTTTTAAACGCCAAAACGCGCCTCTTTAGCTCAGTT
>CASFUX010000028.1 GCA_949297975.1 uncultured Bacteroidales bacterium | reverse complement strand
TGTAGCTCGTAGCTCGTAGCTTGTAGCTCGTAGCTATTCCATTGCCTTTTTCAGTTTGGCGGCCAGTTCGTACCGCTCTTCTTCCACGGCCTGTTGCAGCAGGCGGGCGAGGGTTTGCCGTCCCAGCAGCTTGAGTTCGTCCGGTTCGGCATCCTCCACGTCATCGAGCGTTTCCGGCAAGCCTTTGGGCGAAACTTCGGTGCCTACCTGCTCCAATATGTCCGAACGGATGTAAACGGGGCATCCGGTCACCACTGCCAACGCCACGGAGTCCGACGTGCGGGCATCCACCCGGTACGTGGCACCGTCGCCGCCCTTGATGTGCAGCTCCGCGCAAAACAGGTCGTTGACCAAGGCGTAGATGAGCACTTTCTCCAATTCGAAGCCCAACGTGAGCAGCAGGTTGGCCATCAGCTCGTGCGTCAAGGGGCGCGGCAACGACTTGTTCCGCAGCTTCAAGGCGATGGATTGCGCTTCGGCTTCGCCTATCAGCACGGAAAAACGCCGGTTGCCCCCAGCCTCCTGCAACACCAGGCCGTATGCGCCCTTGATGTGCTGGTTGGCCATAAGCCCCACGATTTCCAACCTGATTTCCGTTGTCATTGCTTCGCTGTCCATTTGTTCCGACAGGGGCCTTCCCCTTATGATTGCAAATATAGTCATATTTTATTTTTATGAAAGTTTTGCAGGACTTTATTTCAGCAAACTTAAGAATTGGCTTATCTTTGCTTCCTTGAAAAAGGGCAGCCGCCCGCCCAAAGAGCATGACGGACTTATTGCGGAACATACTGAAACGTGCGTGGGGCATGATTGTCGCCACCGGGCCGACGTGGGATGCCATCGCAGCGGAGGGGCGCGACGTGCAGACTCTGCGACGGCAATACGTGTACCCCCTGATGGCGCTGGCGGTGCTCGTGTCGTTCGTATTCAGCCTCGTTTACGCCGACGAGCGGGCTTTCGAGGCGGCGGTGCTGCACGGCATCACCACGGCGGTGGCCTTGCTGGGCGGCTACTTCGCCTCCTGCGCCATCTGCCTGCTGTTCCTGCAAAAGAAACGCCCCGACCTGGCCGACCGCACCGACTGCGAGACGGTGGTGGCCTATTCCTACACGGTCATCCTGCTGGTGGAGATGGTGACGACCGTGATGCCGAGCCTCTTCTTTTTCAAGATACTGGACATGTTCACCGCCTACCTCATCTGGGACGGCTGCCGCGCTATCTGGATGCTGAAGGACGAGGAACGCGGCAACGTGGTGCTGGTGTTCAGCGTCGTCATCATATTCGTCCCCATCGTGGCAGGGATGCTGCTGCAATGGATGCTGCCCAACATTTAAGAAAGGAAACCATCATGCGTTATAAATCGAACGTCTTAATCCGCAACAAGCGCGCGAGCTTCGACTACGAATTCATCAACCGCTACGAGGCGGGCATACAGCTGTACGGCACGGAAATCAAGTCCATCCGCGACGGCAAGGCCGGGCTGGCCGACACGTATTGCACCTTCCTGGGCGACGAGCTGTGGGTGAAGAACATGCACATTGCCGCCTACCGGTTTGGCACGTACAACAACCACGAGGCTCTGCGCGACCGCAAATTGCTGCTGCACAAGAAGGAACTGCAAAAGCTGCACCGCGAAATCAAGGAAAGCGGCCTCACCATCGTGCCCACCAAGCTGTACATCAACGACCGGGGCATCGCCAAGATGGAAATTGCCCTCGCCCGAGGCAAAAAGGCTTACGACAAACGCCAGACCCTGCGGGAGAAGGAAGACAAGCGGATGATGGACCGCGCGATGAAACGGTGAGGAACGTCTTACCAATGCAAATCCCCAAGGCGACAAGCGGTGCGCCTTGGGGATTTTTACATCATAACCGTAGAGACGTCACTCCGTGGCGTCTCTGTTTGTGAGGACATCTGTTTTCAGAGATGCCACGGCGTGACATCTCTGTTAAAAACATCTGTTTTCAGAGACGCCACGGAGTGACGTCTCTACGGAAATCATTTCATCTTTTTACTTCTTTTCCCTTCTTCTTCCCTTCCTGCTTCGTGTAGAGGAAACGCTTTATCTTCTGCGAGGCGGTCTTTTCGAACGGCTTGTCCATCACGTCGATGCGCTTGATTTGCGAATTGCGGTTCAGGCGGCTGTTCAGTTCCTTGCGGTAGGTCTGCTTCCAGGCTTCGAGGCGTTCGTCGAGGCTTTGCAGACGCGACTTCATCTGGCCGATGCTCTTTTCCAGCTCGTCGATGTTCAGCAATATCTTGGCCACCAGCCCGCCGTCTTCCTCCACCACGAGCGACTCCAGCACGAAGCGGTCGTTGTTGATGACGGACTCGATGTCTTCCGGGTAGATGTTCTCGCCGCTCGCCCCCACGATGGTGGTCTTGGCGCGGCCCTTGATGTACAGGCGGTTTTGTTTGTCGAAGCAGCCCAGGTCGCCCGTGCGGAACCATCCATCGGCGGTGAGCACCTCGGCGGTGGCTTCAGGACTTTTGTAATAGCCCATCATCACGTTGGGGCCTTTCGCCCATATCTCGCCCACCCCGTGCTTGTCGGGCTCGTGTATCTTCAGCTGCACGCCCGGCAAGGCCACGCCGGTGGATTGCAGCTTCGTCTTGCCCACGGCGGCCCCGGCCAGCAGGGGGGCGGTCTCGGTCAGCCCGTAGCCGATGGCGTAGGGGAACTTCGCCTCGTGCAGGAAGCGTTCCACCCGCGCGTCGAGCTTGGCACCGCCGATGCCGAAGAACTTCAACCGCCCGCCGAACTTGGCGTACAGCTTCTTCCCGGCCACGCGGTGGATGATTTTGCGGAAGATGAAGTTCTTGTATATCATGCGGCTGAATTGCTTTTTGGAGAACTTTTCCAATATCTGCGACTTGAATATCTTCTCCATGATGAGCGGGACGGACAGCATGACGGTAGGCCGTATGCGCTCCATGGCGGGCATGAGGGCGGCGGCGGTGGGGGGCTTTTCCAGGTAATAGATGGAGCAGCCGTACATCACGGGCAGCAGCAGCCCCAGGCTGTTCTCGTAGGTGTGCGAGAGGGGGAGGAAGGAGAGGAAGACGTCTTCCTCGTCCAACGGCTGGAAGTGGTACGACTGCATGGCCACGAAGGTGATGCTGCGGTGCGACAGCATCACGCCCTTGGAGCGGCCCGTGGTGCCCGAGGTGTAGATGAGGGCGGCCATGTCGTCCTCCCGCACCTCCACGGCGGGGAGGTCCGCCGCCTCGCCAGCGACGGGCGGGCCGTCGAGCAAGGCCAGGTTGTCCAGTTTGAAGGTGGCCTGCAAATGCGGCAGCACCAGCCCCTCCACCTTGGCATAGAGGCGTTCGCTCACCAGCAGCACCTTGGCCTCCGAGTGCGCCAGCACGTTGTCCACCTCCTCGCGGGTGAAGTCGGGCAATATCGGCACGATGACCAGCCCCCGCGTCGTGGCGGCGAAATAGGCCACGACCCAGTTGGGCATGTTGTGGCCGAGCAGGGCCACCTTGTCGCCCGGCTTCAGTCCCAGGGCAAACAACTTGCGGGCCAACGCGTCCACCTGCCTGCCCAGCTCGGCATAGGTGATGGGCGTGCCGTTGACAAACGACACGGCCGGTCGCCCGGCATACTCGTGCACGGACCGGTTGAAGAACGAGGGTATCGTCAAGGGCTTCGGTTCTATTTTCCTGCTGAATATCATATTGTAAGCGTTACGGGTGACGGGTGACGTTTGCTTGAATGAATGTGCAAATATACACAAAGTCGGCCGCAAAGCAATGCCTGCCCGGAATTGTTTTGCCCACATGCTTCCCGCAACGCTCCTCGCACGCCAGGGACTTCCCGTCGGGGCGGGACAATCGTACCATAAGGTTGGAACAATCGTATCATAAGGTTGATACAATTGTATCATAAGGTTGATACGGTCGTATCATAAGGTTGATACGGTCGTATCATAAGGTTGATACTGTTATCCCGTAAGGGTGGGATGCTCGTCCCATAAGGGCGGGACGCTCGTCCCATAAGGGTGGGATGCTCGTCCCATAAGGGTGGGACGCTCGTCCCATAAGGGTGGGACGCTCGTCCCGTAAGGGTGGGACGGTTACGCCATGCCAATGGATTGCCCCCGCCGTACCAAGGCATTGTGTTATGCCTTAGTTTTGCTATCTTTGCCGCCCTAAACGCATTTGGTTGAAAGATAATAGCATCCCATGTTGCTCATAGGACTTTTGGCATTCCTCCTGATGGCCGTCGCGTTGCTGTCGTGCATCCGCCCCAAGTGGGCGCGGTGGGCGGCGGCCGTCGTGTTGGACGTGTTTTTCTGCGCCCAACTGTCGTCCGTGTACATCGGACGCTCGTTCATCGATTATAAATATTACCAGCACCTCAACGTGGAGACGTTGGCCATGGCCTCGGCATTCAAGGTAGAAGCCGGGCTGATGGTGCTGCTGGCGGTCGGGCTGCCGTTCGCGCTGGCATGGGCGGGGTGGCGGCTCGATGCCCGGCTGCACCCGCTGGGACGGGGACGCGCCGCCGCGATAAAGGGGACGGCGTTGGCCGCTTCGATGGCGATGCTGGTGCTGCCGCCGGAAAGCATGGGCAAAAAGTTGTCCGAAATACTCGCCATCGTGTCGGCCGACACCCGCACGGAAAGCGGGCTGGCGCACTCCTTCACCCCCAAAGAACAATTGCAGGTGACAGACTGCCCCGGCAAGAACATCGTGATTATCTCGCTGGAAAGTTTCGAAAAAGCCTTCGTCCACCCCGCCAACCGCACCCTCACCCCGCTCCTGCAAGAGCGCATGAAGCATTGGCATTGGTACGACATGACACCGACCAACGGCACGAGCTTCACGGTGGCATCGCTCTACACCGTCCTCACGGGGCTGCCTTCGTACTTCGCAGGGAACGGGAACAGCTATTTCAAAGGCACGACCAGCAGCAAGCTCACCAACCTCGCCACGATACTGGCGCAATGCGGGTACGGCACGTACCACTTGTCGAACAATGCCGACTTCGCCGGGACGCGTGAACTACTTAACGCATTGGGTATAAGCAATATAATAGGGGGGGGTATAGGGCCGTCGGGCAACCGCTACGCGGAATGCCCCATGAGCGGCTGGTATGACAAGGACATCTTCACCGAAGCGAAAACCATCGTGGAACAGAGCGGGGAACAGCCGTTCATGCTGTTCATCGCCACCACGCAGACGCACCGCCCGAACGGGTACGTGGACGACCGCCTGCTCGATGCCATCGCCCCCGCCGCCACCACCCTGGAAACCGCCGCCCGCTCCACCGACTATTTGGTGGACGACTTCATCCGCTACGTGGAGCAGGCCGAGGGAGCGGGCAACACGGTATTCTACCTCTTCCCCGACCATGCATTCTGGGGCGAGCAGCCCCTGCTCGACCGCACAGGCCGCCGCAACGAGCTGTGGATGCTGACCAATGCCGACAGCCTGGCCGTGGAGCCGGGCAATTTCCACCAGATAGACCTGCCCAAAACCATCCTGCAAGGGGCGGGCATCCGGCACAACGCCCGCTTCCTCACCGACCTCATCCAAGGCGACAAAACACCTACATCGACCAGCATCTGAAAGAAATCACGACCTTGAACTCCACGCAACTGCAACGCGACAGCGTGCTGCACGGGCCTTTCTCCGTGCGCAAGCAATGGGGACGGGTGCGCTGCTCGATAAACGACGAGGTGATATTCGAACAACGGGCACGACAGCTGCGGCACAAGCACATCATCATCCCCCTCGACGAAAACTTGAAATACCAGGCACCGCAGGTGTACACCGACCAGGACTTGGCACGCGACGGCTTCTACGGCCTGTGCGAGACGTACCTGGACATCCGTTGCAACGGACGCAACTTCGACCTCGCCTGGGTACGGGACAACGCCAGAACCTACCGGCTGAGCGAGCAAAAGTCCATCGCCCTGACACCGGAGACCCAATACGCCATCCTGCAACAGATATCGACCGGGGCTTACCTGCTGAACACCCCCGAAGCCATCGAAAAGCTGCAACAGCCGATGCAGGACGAAGGCCGCTTCCAAGGCAGCGTGCTCGACTACCTGCCCGATGTGATGGCCGACCCCGACAAGCTGTTGCTCATCTCGGCTTTCGACGAAGCCTCCATGTTATCCGGTCCATTAGAACCGATGTTCCGCACGTGGGGCTTGCAGGAGACGCTCACCGGCAAATTCCGCTGGGCATACATCGCCGCCCTGTCCCGGGACTCGGTGTATGTGGAAAAGGCCGCGCACGCCGTGCTGCACAAGAAACTATCCATCGACGGCACGGCCATCTCCCTGACCAGTTGCGGGCTTGACCACCTCTCACCTGCCACCGTCAGCCGCATATTGATTGACAACAAGGAATACCGCCTGCCCCGGCGCGGACTGAACTTCGTCATCTACAACCTCAAGACCCGGCAAGTGGAAGACGCATTCCACGTGGACACTTACGAGGACGAGACCTTGTCCGTTAGCCGATAAACAGGAAACAAAAAAGGCGTCTCCCGTATTCCGGGAAACGCCTTCGCTCTTTGCGGGGATGTGTTGCTTACCCCAAATAAGTCTTTAACAATTTGCTCTTGGAACTGGTTCTCAGCCTGCGGATGGCTTTTTCCTTGATTTGGCGGACACGTTCGCGCGTCAGGCCGAACTCGTCGCCTATTTCCTCCAACGTCATTTCGGGCACCCCGATGCCGAAGAACTTCTTCACAATCTCGTGTTCCCGCTCGGTCAAGGTGGACAACGCACGCTCGATTTCCTTGGAAAGCGACTCGTTAATCAGCACACGGTCGGCATTGGGCGAGTCTTCGTTGACCATCACGTCCAGCAGGCTGTTGTCTTCCCCTTCCACGAAAGGCGCGTCCACCGAGATGTGGCGGCCGGACACCTTCATCGTGTCGGCAATCTTGTCCACCGGGATTTCCAGTTCTTCCGCCAGTTCCTCCGGCGACGGGCGGCGTTCGTTTTCCTGTTCGAATTTAGAGAACGCCTTGTTGATTTTATTCAAAGAACCGACCTGGTTCAAGGGCAAACGGACGATGCGCGACTGCTCGGCCAAAGCCTGCAAAATGGATTGGCGTATCCACCATACCGCATACGAAATGAACTTGAAACCACGCGTTTCGTCAAACTTTTCGGCCGCCTTTATCAAGCCCAGGTTGCCTTCGTTAATCAAGTCGGGCAGGCTCAACCCCTGGTTTTGGTACTGCTTGGCAACGGAAACGACAAAACGCAAGTTGGCACGAGTCAATTTTTCCAACGCGGCTCTGTCCCCATTGCGAATACGCTGAGCGAGTTCAACTTCTTCCTCTACAGTGATAAGATCCTCACGGCCAATCTCCTGCAAGTACTTGTCCAACGACAAGCTTTCACGATTCGTAATCGATTTGGTAATTTTTAGCTGTCTCATCTCTAATCCCTGAATTAGCTTGCAAAAGTATTGCTTTTTTCCGACTTCGCAAATACAAAAAACATTAAGAAGTTACAAGCTACGAGCTACAAGTCCATGCGGATGGGGACCCGCTACCCGTCAAAAGCGTCCAACCAGAAGGTCTCCCCGTCGAACACGCCGTAGGTGAACAGGTTCACGAAATCGCCGAGGATGACCACCCGCTTGCCGCCAGCCAACTGGAGGTCGAGCGGGATGTGCCGATGCCCGAACACAATAATGTCCACCTCCGGATGCTCCTCGAAGTAACGCTTGGCATACAGCACCAACGGCTCGCGCTGCTCCCCCTTGTATTCCGTCTCCTCGGGCGTGAGCTTCTCGCGGTTCTTCTTGGCCCAGGCATAACCGAAATTCTGCCCCAGCTGGGGAGGCACCAGGCGGAACAGGCGCTGGCAGGTGCGGTTGTGGAAGATGGAGCGGATAAGCCCGAAGCCGTGGTCGGTCGATGAAAGGCCGTCGCCATGGGCTATGAGGAAGCGTTTCGAGCCTATCTGCACCGTCTCGGCCTGGCGGTGGACGATCATGCCCACCTCGTGTTCCAAGTAGCCGAACGTCCAGATGTCGTGGTTGCCCGTAAAGAAGTGCATCTCGATGCCCAAGTCTGCCAGTTCGGCAACCTTGCCAAGGAAGCGCACAAAACCCTTCGGCACCACGGTGCGGTATTCGAACCAGAAATCGAACATGTCCCCCACCATGTACACGGCGCGGGCATCGGCCTTCACCTGGTCGAGCCAAGCCACCAGGCATTGCTCGTGGGCACGCGGGTCGGTCACCATGCGCGAGCCAAGGTGCGCATCGGAAATGAAATAGGTACGGGTGCGCTGTGGCAAGTCCACCCAGGAAGGAGCGGGCCGCCGGTCATCGTCCGCCCCATGCAGGCGCGGGTCGGAGGTTGTGGTGAAAAACAGTTGCACGATAATTAACGATTAGTGATTAGTGATTAGTGATTAACGATTAGTCCATTCGGCAATTACCAACCACTAATCGTTAATCACTAATCACTAATCGTTATCTTACATAAATCCTAATTCGAGTTTGGCCTCGTCGCTCATCATGTCCTTGTCCCAAGGCGGGTCGAACACCACGTTGACCTGCACGTCCTCGATGCCCTCGATGGATTCGAGCTTCATGCGCACGTCCTCCACGATGAAGTCCACTGCCGGGCAGTTAGGTGCCGTGAGCGTCATGTCAACGACCAAGTGCTTCCCGTCGTCGGACAGGTCTATCTTGTACACCAGCCCGAGGTCGTAAATGTTGACCGGTATCTCGGGGTCGAACACCGTGCGCAGCATCCGCACAATCTGTTCTTCTTTTTCTAAAAATTCGTTGTTCATTCAGTTGACAAGTAAACGAGTACACAAGTAAACAGCTTGAAAGAGCCCCTCGGGAGGGGTTGGGGAGGCTTTTACACCAACGCATCGAACACGGGCAGACCGGGCAGCAGCTTGCCGTCGCGGGTAACGACCGATTCTATCTTGGCCTTGATGCAAAGCTTATTGTCGGGCAGGCGGTAGATATCCTGGTAAAACACGTACTTCACGCCTTCTTTCTTCACATACAGCCGGGAGGCGAACGTGTCCTTGGGCCGCAAGGAGTTCTTGTAGGCTATCTGCACCCGTGCCACCACGGCATCGATGCCCTGCGCGTGCAAGTCCGAGAAGCTCACCCCGCGCGACAGCAGGAACTCGTGCCGCGTGTGCTCCAAATAGTTCTGATATACCGAGTTGTTCACAATGCCCTGCAAGTCGCACTCGTAGTCGCGCACTTTCAGTTGCAGTTCGTAAGTGTATGGTTCCATATTACATTATTTCAGATTTCAAATTTCAGATTGTTTCCCGCAGATGAACGCAGATGGACACACAAATTAAGGTAGATGACACCTTGCTACTTTTTATGGCTTACATCTGCCAATGCACCTTGTTTTGAAAGTTTACGGGAAGCGTGAAAGTCACCCATACAGGCACACCATAAGTGAATGAGGGAGTAAACCGCGGGGCGTTCCGCACGACCTCCACCGCACTCTTGTTCAACAGCATGTGACTTCCCTTAAATATTTTTATCCCCTCTATTTCCCCAGTTGATGACACTCTGAACACCACCTCCACCTTGCCGCCCGCACCAACCGCAACGGCCGTTTTAGGATACTTGATTTCTTTGGTGAAATAAGCCACCAAGCCTTTGTTACCCTGCTGGAACGCTGGCATACGCGAAAAGGTTGAATCACGCGACAAATCCCCTTCAAACATGAGTGCCATCCGTCCTTTCTCCTCGCCCCAATCGCCTTCCGTATAATGATATTGTTCGGAAGTAATCGTAAGAAGGGGATCACCCGATGACAATGTCGCCTTTACCTGGCTTATCCGCTTATTACCCCTGATGGCAAACATCCCTTTGGTCTTGCCATCCAGTTCAAAAAGTTTCTCTCCAACCAGCACACCTTCTTTATAATTGTACATGGCACGAGGCTTCAACGAAGAAGTATCACCAACTTCTGGCAAGTAGTACATCAAACAGAAGCCTTCTCCACGTTGGAGGGTGCCATCCTCGCAAGGAGTCCCATCCGGCGCATAAGCCCCCAGCACGGAGTAACGCAGCCCTTCCTTATATTCCGTTTGCCGATGCAACTGCCCGTTTTCAAAATAGGCCTCATACACACCATCCAGCTTACTGTTACGAATGGGGAACACCTCCTTTATCTGCCCATTCGGCCAATAAGCCTTAGCCAAACCGATATTCTCAACGGCGTTGCCTTCGTAACGCAATTCATAAGCCAACGTACCGTTTTCATAATACCCTTTCACGCTGTCCACCTCGCCCCAGTCATAATAGATTTCCGACAAAACATGTTCCTTATCCCGGTACACCCATACGCTATCCGGCTCATCGGCTGTATATTTTCCTGAAAATGAAACACCCCCATCGCAATCACGAAAGTTCCACAACCCTACCCGTAGCCCATCCGCATATTGCCCTTCCATGATTTTTACACGATCAAAGTACTCTGTATATGCGCCTTGCCATACCCCTTTCTTAACGAAATACTCTCGCTTGACCAAACCTTGGGCATGCTTCTCCACTTGCTTGCGCTGAGCGTGGCAGGGCACAAGACAATACAAACATAACAGAATAAACAACGTATGCTTCATTTCTTCCTTATTATCGTCAGGCCGTCGCGCAGGGGGAGGAGCAGTTTTTCCACCCAGGGATCGGCAGCCACGTGGTCGTTAAAGTGCAGCAAGATTTCCATGTACTGCTGCACCTGGATAATATTCAGAACGACAACAAAAAAACTTGCTTGTTGTAGTACAAATTCCCATGTACCGCCGCATCCCATATTGCATATTTCAACGCTTCCGGGGTCACGCGAAAGTAGTAAGGCTCAATCGTTGCTACAACCGCAGGCACTCCGTACACAAAGCCGGGCCTCCACCTCGGATAACCCTCCACGGCTTTCTCCACTTCCTCTTTCGATATTTGATGCCGACATCTTAATACCCGTGCCTGGGTTATTTCTCCTAAAAGAGTCACTTGATAGCAAACATAAACCTCATCATATACATCCCGATTAAAAAGCTTCTTGATGGGCTTGGCCTTTTCTCGGTACATGTCATTCCCTCTTGCACCTCCGGGAAAATCAGGTGGCAAGGTCGGCAACCACCTCATCTCGCCCAGCTCCGCATAAAGCAACGGCATTTTCATTCCATCCGCTTGGTTTCGGTTGAAGTCCACATAGGGTATGGTGTCTATCCGTGAAAGGAGCGTGTCGCCTTGCTGCCCTACAATATTATATGGTATCAGCCGCATATCGTCTTCTATGGGATACTCGCGTATCATTTCACCTTTTATATCAAACTCCCGCACCCTCACCCGCTTGCCTCCCTGATGGATGTACATCCCCGACACATGCATGGCGTACAAATCTGTTGCGTTGGGCGGATAATAACCCGTGTAATACCCATTCCCCTCCAACAGTTTACCGCCATCGCAAGGTTGACCGTCCCGCGCATACGTCTCCAACACGGTATAAGACTCGCCCGCCCTGTACTCAGTGGAGCGGTGCAACTGGCCATTGTCAAAGTAGAGCGTGCATACCCCATCCAACTTACTGTTACGAATGGGCAGCCGAGCCTTCACCTGTCCGTTCGGCCAATAGGACGTGGCCAGCCCGGTATTCTCAGTGGCATTGCCCTCGTAACGCAATTCATAAGCCAATGCCCCGTCCTCATAATATCCTTTCACGCTGTCCACCTCGCCCCGGTCATAATAGATTTCCGAGAGGATAAAATCACCGTTCCGATACACCCACAACCCATCCTGCTCGCCCTCCGCATAATACCCGGCATAGGTAATAATGCCATCGTAATCGCTGAAACGCCACAGCCCCGACCGCAGACCATGCGCATATTCTCCCTCGGCCAACTTCACCCGGTTGAAATATTCCGCATACGCCCCGTGACGTTGCTGCGTGTACTTGTCCACCATGTATTCCTTCCGCATCAAGCCTCCCGCCGACCGCTCCACCTGCTTCTTCTGCCCAAGGGCGGGAAGCGAGGCAAGGACAACGCTCGCCACAGCCAAGCATAGTATGTGCTTCATCGGTCTCATTTCTTCCTTATTATCGTCAGGCCGTCGCGCAGGGGGAGGAGCAGTTTTTCCACCCGTGCATCGGCGGCCACATGGTCGTTGAAATGCAGCAGGGCTAGGGCCTGCTTGTCGCCGGGACGCACAGCGTGAAGCAGTTTGCCATCCCACAGCGTGTTATCGGCCAAGATAAAGCCACCGGGGCGCACCCGGGGCAATACCGCCTCGTAATAGTCCGTGTACTGCCGCTTGTCGGCATCGATGAACACAAGGTCGAACACCTCCCCTTCCAACCCCGCCAGCACCTCCAACGCATCGCCGATGTGCAGGCGTATGCGGTCGGCAAGGGGCGAGAGGGCGAGGTTCGAGCGGATGAAGTCCTCCAACTCGTCATCGTGCTCCACCGTATGCACCAGCCCATCCTCAGCCAGCCCCTCGGCCAGGCACAGAGCCGAGTAACCCGAAAACGTGCCCAGTTCCAATACCCGACGGGGACGCACCATGTGGCTCAGCATGGCCAAGAAGCGGCCTTGCAGGTGGCCGGACATCATGCGCGGGTTTATCATCCGTACATGCGTGCGCCGGTTCACCACGGCCAAGTAGGGTGGCTCGGGGTCGGAGTGGGCGGCGAGGTAGGCTTCCAAGGCCTCCCCACTCTCCCCGCCGAGAGGTGCATCCGGGTATGGAACGTTTTGTATCATATATATATTATATGTATAGCTCCTATGGGGGCTATCCGCCCGCTCCGCTTGGTTTCCCGGCTCACTGGACAAGGCGGTTCCCATCCGTCCTTCTCCCCTCCTTTGGAGGGGTTGGGGGAGGCTTTCACTCGAAGCGCAGCACCGTGAGTGCCGCCGGATCCAGCACCTCGTTGGCCACGTGCAACAGGCGGTCGGCGGTTACGGCTTCTATCTTACGCCCGATGTCCTCCAGACTGTCCACCCGCCCGTAGCGCAGGTAGCTCTTGCCGAGGCTGAGTGCCATATTCTCGCGGTTCTCGGATGCGATGGCCATCTGTCCCATCAACTGCTGCTTGTAGCGGTGCAGCACCAAGTCGGACAAGCGGTTATCGCGCAACCACTTCAACTCCTGCATCACCAGCCGCTCGCACCGGTCGACGTGGCTCGGGTCGCAACCGAAGTACACGCACCATTCGCCCGTGTCGGTGAAGGGCTGGTAGGTGGAGTCCACCGTGTACACCAGCCCCCGCCGCTCGCGCAGCGACAGGTTGAGGCGGCTGCTCATGCCCGGCCCGCCCAGCAGGTTGTTGAGCAGGTACAAGGCCATGCGGTCGGGGTGGTACAGGTCGTAGGCCCGTCCGCCCACCGCCACATGCGCCTGATGCGTGTCCTGCGCCTGCACGTGTCGCCCGGGCTGAGCCGAAGCCGGAGCTATGCGGGGCAACGGGGCTTCATCACCCACTTCCACCGCTGCGAAATGTTTGTGCGCCCACCGCTGCACCGAGCGGAACGGCACTTGCCCCACCACAAACAGCACCATACGCTCCGGCCGGTATTGCCGCCGCACGAAGCACAAGGCATCATGCGTGCCAAACACCCGCAGGTGCGCCTCATCGCCGAGGATAAGGTGCCCCAAGGCGTGGTCACGAAACAGCAGGTTCTCGAACTCGTCGTATATCAGTTCCGAAGGCGTATCGTTGTACGAATCAATCTCATCGAGTATGACCGTCACCTCCTTGTCTATTTCCCGCTGGGGAAACACGGAGTGCAGCGTCACATCGGCCAACAGCCCCAACGCCCGCTCCACGTAGGCCACAGGCACAGTGGCATGTACCACCGTTTCCTCCTTGGAGGTGAACGCGTTGAGATCGCCACCCACATGCTCCAAGCGGTTGATTATCTGCAAGGGGCTGCGCGTGCACGTGCCTTTGAACAGCATGTGCTCCACGAAATGCGCCATGCCATGCTCGCCAGGCAGTTCGTCGCGCGAACCGGCATCCACCACCACCCCGCAATACGCCACCGGCGACTGCGCCGGGCTGTACACCAGCCGAAGCCCGTTGGGCAATATGTAAGTTTGATATTCCAAGTTACAAGTCGTCGTATACAAGACGCAAAAATACAACAAAAGTTTGAAGCAACAAGCTATGGGCGGCAAACGCCAGCGCAACAATGCCGATGCCCCCTCGCGAAACAGAAGACCACACAAAGCCCCGAAGGCGCTAACCTCCGGGGCTTTTTGCAATCTTTTCTTTTTTAAACCTTATTCGGCAGGAGCTTCCGTGGCTTCTTCGGCAGCGGGAGCTTCTTCGGTCGCAGCGGCAGCAGCAGCTTCAGCGGCGGCAGCAGCGGCTTCGGCCTTCTTCTTGGCCAATTCTTCTGCCTTGGCCTTGTTGATGGCAGCTTCCGCTTCGAGGCGTGCCTTGGCGGCGGCCTGCTTTTCGGCGGCTATCTGTTCCTTCGTCTTGACGATTTTGGCTTCCTTGGCCGCTTTCCATTCGTTGAAACGTCTTTCGGCTTCGGCTTCATCGAAAGCACCTTTCTTCACGCCGCCGAGCAAGTGTTTCTTCAGCAACACGCCTTCCCAAGAAAGGATGTTGCGAACCGTGTCGGTGGGTTGCGCCCCGGTCTGGAGCCAATACAACGCCCGTTCAAAGTTCAGGTTGACGGTGGCGGGGTTGGTGTTCGGGTTGTAAGAACCCAAGCGTTCGATGCGGCGGCCATCACGTGGCGCACGGCTGTCAGCGACCACGATGTGGTAGTAAGCATAGTCCTTACGACCGTGACGCTGCAATCTCATTTTTACTGGCATGTCTTGTTTCTTTTAAATGATTATACCTAATTGCTTTTTCTCGAAAAGCGGCGCAAAGGTAATGCTTTTATTTGAAATAGGAAAGAGATGGCACGTGGACACATAGCACATTTTCATAAAAGAACGCACATGCCCCTTTCTACTTTTCCTTTCTACTTTTCCTTTTTACTTTCACCCATCCCTCTCACTCCTCCGCCAACCTCACCCTGACGGCATTGGCATGCGCCTGCAAGGCCTCGTTTTCGGCCATGATGATGATGGCGTTGCTCAGGCAGTCCAGCCCTTCGCGCGACAGGTGCTGGAAGGTTATCTTCCGCATGAAGCTATCCAGGTTCACGCCGCTGTAAGCCTTGGCATAGCCGTGGGTGGGCAAGGTGTGATTGGTGCCCGAGGCGTAGTCGCCCGCGCTTTCAGGGGAATAATGCCCCAAGAACACAGAACCCGCATTGACGATGCTGTCGGCCACGCCCGTGGGGTAGCGCGTGGCGACAATCAGATGTTCCGGCGCGTATTCGTTGGTCATCGCCACCGCTTCCTCCAACGACCGCACCAGGATGATTTTGCTATGTTCCAACGCCTTCTCGACCATCGCGCGGCGGGGAAGCACTTCCAACTGAAGGGTTATCTGCTCCTGCACGGCATCCACCAAAGCCTCGCACGTGGTGACGAGCACCGACTGGCTGTCCACCCCATGCTCGGCCTGCGAGAGGAGGTCGGCTGCCACGAATGCAGGGCGGGCGGTCTCGTCGGCCAGCACTTCCACTTCCGAAGGGCCTGCCGGCATGTCGATGGCCACGTCGCGCAACGACACCAGCTGCTTGGCCGCCGTGACGTATTGGTTGCCTGGGCCGAATATCTTGTACACCTTCGGCACCGTCTCCGTGCCATAGGCCATGGCGGCAACGGCCTGTATGCCTCCTACCTTGAACACGCGGTGCACCCCGGCCACCTGCGCGGCATAGAGCACCGCCGGATGCACCCGCCCGTCCTTGCCGGGAGGGGTGCACAGCACGATTTCCTTGCACTCGGCGATGCGGGCGGGGATGGCCAGCATCAGCACGGTGGAGAACAAGGGAGCAGTACCCCCCGGCACGTACAGCCCTACCCGCTCGATGGGCACGGCACGTTGCCAGCACACGACACCCGGCGACGTTTCCACCTCGTGATATTCGTGTTGCTGCTCCGAATGGAACTTCCAAATGTTGCGCCTCGCCATCTCGATGGCTTGTTTCAACGGTTCGGACACCGTCTGCGCGGCTTCGGCAAACTCCTGTTCGGACACCGCCAAATCGTCCACTTTTACCTGGTCGAACCGCAGCGTATAGTCGCGCAACGCCGCGTCGCCCCGACTGCGCACATCGTCCAACACGCCCTTGACCGTGCCATACAAGGCCGTGTGGTCAATGGCCGGACGTGCCAATATGGCTCCCCAATCCTCACGAGCCGGATACTTGATTATCTGCATGATACTTTCACCCTTTATACTTTATACTTTCTGCTTTCACCTTTCCGTCCTCTCTATCTCATCCCATCGGTCGTACAAATCCTTCATGCCGCCCAGTATGATGTCGGCACCCGCATCGGCCAGCACCTGTGGCGGCAACGGGCCGGTGTTCAGCCCGACGGTGAACAGGCGGGCCGCCGAAGCCGACTCCACGCCCAGCGGGGCATTGTCCACCGCCACCACTTCCCAAGGCTGCAACCCGGTCTTTTTCAACCCCATCAGATAAGGCTCCGGATGAGGCTTGCCGTATTGCACATCGAAGGCCGTCACCATCTTGTCCCGCTCGAACATGCCGGGGAAGCTGTGTTCCAACCGGCTCAGCAGGCTGGGCTGCCCCGACCCGGTCACCACCACCCGCTGCAAGCCCCGTGCCTTGAGCTTCTGCAACAATTCGAAGGCAAACGGCATGGGGTCGGGCGTGCCGCAATCGTCGAAATAGTCGGATTTCAACTGATACACATGCTGTTTCTCCTCTTCGGTCGCCTCGCGCCCGTATTTTTTCAGGAACACGTTGTTGATGGTGGCATGGCCGGTCTGCCCCTCGTTCATGTAGGCATCCAGCTCCGTGAAGGGCAAATCCATCTCCCGCATGGCCCGCACCCAAGCCGTGGCGTGCCCCCGCATGGAGTCGAACAGCACGCCGTCCATGTCAAACAACACCGCACGGGGCGCGAAGCCGGGATAATGATTGCGTTGTACAAATTGTTCTATCGTGTGGGAAAACATCCGTTCTTCTTTTTGCGGTGCAAAGATACTAAATTTCAGATTTCAAATTTCAGATTTCAGATTAGCATTCCTCTCATCCCATGCCGTGCGTCTGCCGCCGGTCGAACAGTTGCCGTTGCAGGTCGGGGCGGTTCATGCGTTGCAGGTCGCGCACGATGGCGGCGCGGTACTCGGGCTTGTACCAGAAGAAGAACTTGCGTTGCTCCAGCTTCTGCTCCCGGGTGCGGGCCGTATAGACCGGCTCCAGCGTGTAGGGGTGGTAGCCGGAGTAATATATCTCGGTGGCCAGCGTCATGGGCGTGGGGGTGAAGTCCTGCACCTGCTCCAGGTGGAAGTTGAGCCGCTTGGTGGCCACGGCCAGCTCGGCCATGTGCATGGGGCGGCAGCCGGGGTGGCTCGATATGAAGTAGGGGATAATCTGCTGGTTCAGCCCGCACTCGCGGTTGATGCGGTCGAACTGCGCCTTGAACCGCCCGAAGAGCGCGAACGACGGCTTGCGCATCACACACAGCACCTCGTCCGACGTGTGCTCGGGAGCCACCTTCAGCCGCCCGGACACGTGGCGGGTTATCAGTTCGCGCGTGTAGGCCTCGTGGCTCGCCGCCACGCGGGGGTCGGGGCAGTCGTGCAGCAGCAGGTCATAGCGCACGCCGCTGCCGATGAACGACTTCTTGATGCCCGGCAGGCCGTCCACCGCCCGGTACACGTCGAGCAGGGGGATGTGGTCGGTATTCAGGTTGGGACACACCTTCGGATGGATGCACGACGGCTTGCGGCACTTGCGGCACATGGCTTGGTCGCGCCCCGCCATGCGGTACATGTTGGCCGAAGGGCCTCCCAGGTCGCTCACGTAGCCCTTGAAGTCGGGCATCTGCGTGATGCGCTCCACCTCGCGCAGGACGGATGCTTGCGAACGCGAGGCGATGAACTTGCCCTGGTGCGCCGAGATGGTGCAGAAGGCGCATCCCCCGAAGCACCCCCGGTGCAGGCACACGGAATGCTTGATCATCTCGTAGGCCGGTATCGTCTTTCCTTTATATTTGGGATGCGGCAGGCGGGTATAAGGCAGGCCGTAAGACGCATCCAGCTCGGCGGAAGTCATGGGCGGGAAGGGCGGGTTCACCACCACCCAACGGTCTCCCACGGGTTGCAGCAGGCGGGCGGCCTCGTATTTGTTCGACTCCTCCTCGATGTGGCGGAAGTTGGCGGCATACCGTTTCTTGTCCCTCAGGCACACCTCGTGCGAAGCCAGCGTGAGGTCGTCCCAAGGGCCGGGTGCCGGGGCATGGTCGGCCAGGTAAGCCGTCTGCGGGATGTCGGTCAGCTTGTCCCACGGCTGCCCCGCCCGCAGGCGTGCCACCAGCGTGCGCAAGGGCATCTCGCCCATGCCATATATCAACAAGTCCGCCCGCGCGTCCACCAGGATGCTCGGCATGAGGCAGTCCGCCCAGTAGTCGTAATGCGTGAAGCGGCGCAGCGAGGCCTCGATGCCCCCGATGACCACCGGCACGTCCGGCCACAGGCGTTTCAAGATGTTGCAATACACCACCGTGGCGCGGTCGGGACGCATGTGGGGGCGGCCGTCGGGCGAATAGGCATCGTCCGAGCGCAGCCGCTTGTTGGCCGTGTAGTGGTTCACCATGGAGTCCATGTTGCCCGCCGAGACGGCGAAGAAGAGGCGCGGACGGCCCATCTTGCGGAAGTCGCGCAAGTCGTCCTGCCAGTTGGGTTGCGGCACGACGGCCACGCGCAGCCCTTCGGCTTCGAGCAGGCGGCCCACCACCGCGTTGGCAAACGAAGGATGGTCCACGTAAGCATCGCCGCTCAGCAGCACCACGTCCACCTCGTCCCATCCCCGCAGCTCCACCTCCTTCTTCGTGGTAGGCAGGAAGTCGGTCAGCCTGCACGGCTCGTTCGATTGATTTCCCATATACCTTATTATATATTATTTAGCGTCCTTGCGTACCAAAATTGCAGGCAAAGATAATGCAAATGCCCCTACCGCCATGCAACTTGCCCGGCCAACTTGCGGGAAACGGTCCATGGAAGATGCTGAAGTATTCTTCCCAAGATACCGTACTATACTTCCCAAGATGCGGAGATAAACTTCCGAAGATGCTGTTCTATTCTTAAAACTGCGACGCAGTTTGTAGAAACTACGGCGCAGTTTATAAAAACTACGATGCAGTTTGTAAAAACCACGCCGCAGTTTTAAGAATAGAACAGCATCTTCGGAAGTTTATCTCTGCATCTTCGGAAGTTTATCACGGCATCTCCGGAAGAATATCTCCGCATCTCAGGGAGAGGAGAAAAGCATCTTCCCCCCGTGCAAACGTTGTGTAAAAAGTGATAAGCCGTGTTAAGCAGCCGGGGCGGCAAGGACGGCTGGCGCGTTCTTTGCTACAATCCCCCGGCAAACAATCAAACAAGAAAGGTATGAAAAAGAAACGTTTTATCCTGCTGGCCGCTGCGGCGGTCGCATTGGCATCGTGCCAAAAGAACCCGGACTGGGACGACTTGGATTACGAATACCTGGTGTACACGCAGTGCGACACCACGACCGACTGGTCGGCCCACGCCTCGTATTATGTGCCGGACAGCATCCTCGTCATCGGCAACTCGGAAGAACCCCTCTACTGGAAAGACGGCGACGCGAAGAAACTGGTTGAAACCGTGGCGACCAACCTGGACGCACGGGGATACACCCGCGCCGCCGCCAAGGAGGATGCCGACCTGGGCGTGCAACTGAGCTACATCAGCAGCACGCGCTACTTCGTGAGCTACCCCGTGAACCCGTACTGGTGGTGGTACTACCCCGGCTATTGGAGCCCGTACTACTGGGGCGCGTGGGGAGGCTGGGGATATGCCTACCCGGTGTATTACAGCTATTCGGAAAATTCCCTGCTGATGGAAATGCTCGACCTGACCGCCCCCACCGGCGAGGACGAGGAACTGCCCGTGGTGTGGAACGCATACGTCAACGGCGACAATTCGGGCTACCGCACCTTCGACCGCGACCGCATGGCACGGGGCATCGCACGCGCCTTCGAACAGTCGGAGTACATCCAGAAATAACAACCCCTAAAACAAGAAAGGACATCCAAAATGAAAACAAATCATAGACAAACCATCGCCCTCGTGGCCGTCGGGCTGCTCTTGGCCACGGGCGGGCAGGCCCAGGAACAGGCCACGCAGCCGACCCGGAAACAGATAGCCGTGTACGACAGCCGCAGCCCCTTGTACGAACGCACGCCTTACTTCCGCACGTTCTTCAACGTCGATTGGCAGCTGAACGGCACGATTGACAACGACATCGCCTCCGATTTCGGCGGATGGGGAGCCTCGTTCACAGGAGGCTACTACCTCACCCCGCACTGGGGCCTGGGGCTGTTCGCCGCCTACCACACCAACGAGGAATACGTGCCCCGCAGCACCTTCCCCTGGCACGACGGGCTTCTGAACACCGACCAGATACACTCGCTGTACCAACTGCCCTTCGGCGTCACGGCGCGTTACCGCTTCTGGAGCGGCACGCTCATGCCCTACATCGGCGTGAAGGCCGGTGCCGAATACGCCCGCGCCACCACCTACATCAACGGCGACGGCTGGTACAACACCTCCTGGGGCTTCTTCGTGTCGCCCGAAGTGGGCGTGGAAGTGCACCCCTTCAAGCGGGCCAAGTTCGGCTTCCACGTGGCGGCCTACTACAACTACGCCACCAACGGCAACACCCTGCTGTGGTACAAGGCCGAAGGGCTGAACAACTTCGGCGTACGCGTGGGGATAGCGTTTTAGATACGAGCTACAAGCTACGAGCTACAAGTGCCATGCGGGCAGTCCTACCCACTACTAACTACTAACTATTAGCTACTAACTATTAGCTACTAACTATTAGCTACTAACTGATATGAAAAAAATGATTATTCTCGCCGCAGCTTGCCTCTTGGGAGGCATGGCGGCACAAGCACAAATGCCCGACCCCATCTATGACGAGCCGGAATACGAGGCCATCCGGAAATACGAAGAACAACAGCGGCTGGAAGCCATCGAAGACTCGCTCAACTACGTCCGCGCCATGGACGCGTTGGAACGCATGGACTTCGTGGTGGAAGCCGACCAGCTGATGTTCAAATGGGGACGCACGGCGTTCGTCAACACGGCCACCAACTTCGTGTCGGTGCACGACGGCGAGGCCACCATCCAGATAGCCCCCTTCAACGCGGGCGGAGGCCCCAACGGCGTGGGCGGCATCACGGTGACCGGCACGCCCTCGAACGTGAGGGTGAAGACGAACAAGCGCGGCAACACCTACTTCTCCATGAACGTGAACGGGCCGGGCGTGTCGGCCACGGTGAGCATGAACATCGCCAAAGGCAGCAACCGGGTGACCCTCACCGTCAGCCCCAACTTCAACTCCAACAACATAACCCTCATGGGCGAGCTGCTGCCCACCGCCTTCTCCAACGTGTACAAAGGCCGGTCGCTGTAACCGCAAAGAGCGGGATTTTTTAACCGCAAAGAGCGCCCTCCGCGCTCTTTGCGGTTAAAAAATCTTTCGCCTGCAATCTGCATTTATCTCCAAAATCTGCGAGACAAAAATACGGAAAAAATACGACAAACCCGAGTGGTGGAAAATTTAAAATCTGCGCCACCTACGGGAAACAAACTTATCCGTGAACAATCCTTATTTGGGAAATCAAAGCGAAAAACGTATTTTTGTAACCGCGTTACACGAAAGGTAACATGGACGACAGACATTATCAATATTTGGACAAGATAAACTCCCCGGCCGACTTGAAGCGGGTGCCGAGGGAAGACCTGGGGGTGGTCGCCGCCGAACTGCGCTCGTTCATCATCGACGAAGTGGCCAAGCACCCGGGACACCTCGGGTCGAGCCTCGGTGTGGTGGAACTCACCGTGGCCCTGCACTATGTGTTCGACACGCCCTACGACCGCATCATCTGGGACGTGGGGCACCAGGCCTACGGGCACAAGATACTGACGGGCAGGCGCGACGTATTCCACACCAACCGCCAGCTGGGGGGTATATCGGGCTTCCCCACCCCGCACGAAAGCGAATACGATGCTTTCGGCACGGGACACGCCTCCACCTCCATCTCGGCGGGGCTGGGCATGTCGGTGGCCGCCCTGCTGAAAAAGGACGAACGGCGCAAGGTGGTGGCCGTCATCGGCGACGGGGCCATGACCGGCGGGCTGGCCTTCGAAGGGCTGAACAACACCTCGATGGACAAGAATAACCTGCTCATCATCCTCAACGACAATCAAATGGCCATCGACCCCATCAAGGGGGGCTTCAGCCAATACTTGGTGGACATCACCACCTCGCCTACCTACAACAAAATACGCCACCGCCTGTACACCGTGCTGCACCGCTTCGGCCTCATGGACGACGAGCGGCGCAAGCGCATCATCCGCCTGAACAACAGCATCAAAGCCAGGGTGTCCAGCGGCCAGCCGAACATCTTCGAGGGGCTGAACATCCGCTACTTCGGGCCGGTGGACGGGCACGACGTGCAAACCTTGGTGCGGGTACTGAGCGAAATCAAAAACTACAAAGGTCCCAAGGTGCTGCACGTCATCACCAAAAAAGGGAAAGGATACAAGCCCGCCGAGGACGATGCGCCCATCTGGCACGCACCGGGTGTGTTCGACGTGAAGACGGGACAACGCGCCTGCACCGCGCCCCACAGCCCCGAGCCGCCGCTGTTTCAGGACGTGTTCGGCGAGACGCTGCTGGAGCTGGCCCGCACCAACCCGCGCATCGTGGGCATCACGCCCGCCATGCCGTCCGGCTGTTCCATGTGCATCATGCAGCGGGAGATGCCCGACCGCGTGTTCGACGTGGGCATCGCCGAAGGGCACGCCGTCACCTTCTCCGCCGGGCTGGCCAAGGAGGGGCTGCTGCCGTTCTGCAACATCTACTCCTCGTTCATGCAGCGGGCCTACGACAACATCATACACGACGTGGCCCTGCAACGCCTGCACGTGGTGCTGTGCATCGACCGCGCGGGCATCGTGGGAGCCGACGGCGCGACGCACCAAGGCGAGTTCGACCTGGCCTACCTGCGCCCCATCCCCCACCTCACCATCGCCGCCCCGCGCAACGAGATGGAACTGCGCAACCTCATGTACACGGCGCAATGCACGGACACGGGGCCGTTCGCCATCCGCTACCCGCGCGGCAAGGGCTTCAACCTGGATTGGCGAAAGCCGCTCGAACAGCTGCCCATCGGCAAGGGCGAACAACTGAAGGACGGCGACACGCTGGCCGTACTCACCATCGGCACCATGGCGCACCCCGCCGCTCGGGCCATCGCCGCCATCGAGGCGGAACGCCCCGTGAGCATCGCGCATTACGACATGCGCTACCTGAAACCCCTCGACGAGGAACTGCTGCACCAGGTGGCACAACGCTTCAAGCAGGTGGTCACCGTGGAAGACGGGGTCATCACGGGCGGCTTCGGCAGTGCCGTGCTGGAATTCATGGCCGACCACGGATATGCGGTGCAAGTCAAGCGGCTCGGCATCCCGGATACGTTTGTGGAACACGGCTCGCAAGCCGAACTGTATCACCTGCTGGGACTGGACGCGGAAGGCATCCGGCACAGCATAGAAGCAGTGATTAACGGTTAGGGATTAATGATTAGCTTGTACGCAAAGACGCTGAGACGCAAAGAAACGTATAGAACGAATATGTCAAAAGCGATTATGGCTGAAACAACAGATAAACAAACCATTGATAAATTGGCAGATAATTTTCGAGGCTATACGACATTGCTTCGCAAAATCAAGCAACGGATACTGATAGCCCAACAACGGGCGATTTATGCAGCCAATGAAGAAGTGCTCAGGATGTATTGGGATATTGGCGGCATGTTGCAGCATAGTCAAGATGCAGATGGTTGGGGCAAGAAAACCTTACAGCGGCTGGCAGAGGATTTGAAGAACGATTATTCCGAGATAAAAGGATTTACTGTACGCAATATGCAATATATGGTACAGTTCTTCAACGAGTATAATCAGGAACTTACGATGGTAAAAAGGGTAGCTTCTCCAATTGCGAAATCAGTGATTTCGCAATTAGACAGCACCTCAAGACCAATTACGAAACCAGTGGTTTCGCAATTAGGCGAATATAATTTTACACTTCCTGTGAAGCATTTGAGTTGGTCGCATAACCTTGTGTTAATAAAACAGGTTAAGGATATTCGCGCTCGTTATTGGTATATGGTACAAAGTGTTACCAATCATTGGTCAAGGCGCTATCTGCAAGAAGCCATCAAACTTGATGATTATGGCAAGCATGGAGCGTTGGCTAACAATTTTACAGTAACCTTACCTGCTCCAGAGGCGAATGACGTGAAGTCAATGCTCAAAGACCCATATATATTTGATATGCTGACTTTCACGGAGCAATACAATGAACGT
This sequence comes from uncultured Bacteroidales bacterium, assembly GCA_949297975.1. Lineage (GTDB taxonomy): Bacteria > Bacteroidota > Bacteroidia > Bacteroidales > Paludibacteraceae > QVMH01. The sequence continues at coordinate 7,088 of CASFUX010000028.1, read as the reverse complement.
GACATAGAAATCGGTTTGGTGAAACATGTGGAGAATTTTCTTTTGGAAATGGGCGCGGGCTTTGCCTTTATGGGGCGGCAGTACCATATTGAGGTATCGGGAGATGATTACTACATTGACATACTGATGTACAATGCCTTCTTACACCGCTATTTGGTGATAGAACTGAAAGATGCAGAGTTCATGCCGGAATATATCGGGAAGCTGAACTTTTACTGCTCTGCCATAGATGATATTCTTTGCCGGGAGGGAGATAACCAAACCATCGGACTGTTACTTTGCAAGAGCAAAGACCGTATCAAGGCAGAATATGCCTTGCGTGATATTCAGAAGCCTATCGGAATATCCGATTATGAATTAGGACAAGCCTTGCCAAAAGACTTCCGTGGCAGTTTGCCTACGGTTGAGGAAATCGAGAAAGAATTGGAATCTAATCAGTTGTAAATAAAATACGTGATTATTTTTCAATAAATCTAAACATCCTCTAAATCATGACAACTATAGATATTAAAGCAAATCAACAGCTGCCATTATGGTGGATTCTGATACTGGCTCCTCTCGGATATGCAGGCACGAATCTTTTCCATTGGCTTGCTTCACCTGAAATACAAAAAATTACAGGCATAGAACAATACAGGATATTTTCATTGCTGGTCTATACACTTGCAACCGGAATAGCGGTAATTGTCTATATGGTTCTTCTGAAAAGCCGGGGAATGACAATGAAGGCTGCTGGTTATCGCAACAGATTGACATGGAAAGGAACAATGGCAGCGGTTATTGCAGTCATTATCGTATCGTTCATTATCTATCCGTTGATAGAAATGGGATTGAGAGCTACAGGTGTACCAATGTACTGGACAACAGGACAAATCACTCCTGTAAGCCAGAATACTCTGCAGGATATGTTACTCGGCATACTCGTCACGGTCATTCTCGCTCCATTAACAGAAGACACGATATTTAGGGGCTATGTATATCAAGCTTTTGCCCAACGGATGCACAAATGGGCGGCGATTGCAGGGTCTTCACTGATATTCGCATTACTGCATATCCAGTTCTTCGGTCCCGGAATGGCGATATGGATTCTGTTCTTCGGAACGGCATCGGCATGGCTTTACAGCAGGTTTGACAATATATATCCGAGTCTGCTGTTCCATGCCCTCAACAATCTGTGGGCATATATAATACTACCGATGATTTTTAAATAAATCATTATACTCGTTTACTCGTTTACTTGTAACTATAAAATATGAGAATTATCATCGCAGGAGCCGGAGAAGTGGGCACGCACCTGGCCAAGTTGCTGGTGCATGAAAACGTGGAGACCACGTTGATAGACGAGGACCCGGAACGCTTGGCAAACCTGAGCGACAAATACGACTTGATGCTGCATCAAGGGTCGCCCACCTCGGTCAAGGACTTAAAAGAGGTGCAGGCCGACGGAGCCGACCTCTACATCGCCGTCACCCCCTACGAAAGCGTCAACATGACCTCGTGCATGTTGGCCAACAGCCTCGGGGCAAAAGCCACGCTGGCTCGCATCGACAACTACGAATACTTGCAGGAGAAGAACAAGGCCTTCTTCGAACAACTGGGCGTGAACCACTTCATCTACCCCGAAATGCTGGCCGGGCGCGAGATTGCCGAGTCGCTTCGCACCAGCTGGCTGCGGCAATACCTCAGCTTCTGCAACGGCGTGATGGTGCTGGCCGCCTGCGAAGTGCCCGCCCACGCCGTCATCCTGGACAAGCCGTTCAAGACCGGCTACTTCGACCACGACAAATACCGCGTGGTGGCCATCCGCCGCAAGTCGGACACCATCATCCCCTCCGGTCCCGACGAAATCAAGGCCAACGACCTGGTGTACTTCATCACCACCCCGCAAAACCTCGACTTCGTGCGCGAACAGGCCGGCAAGGAAAGCTACCAAATCAAGAGTGTCATGTTCATGGGCGGGGGGCGCATCGTGCGCGAAGCCATCTACTGCCTGCCCCAGAACATCGACAAGACCATCCTGGAACGCGACCGCGAAAAATGCAATTACCTGGCCGACAAGTTTGACGACGTGCTCATCATCAACTCAGACGTGCGCAACGTGGAAATCCTGAAGGAAGAAGGCATCCACGACACGGACGCTTTCGTGGCCGCCACGGCCAACACCGAGGCCAACATCCTGGCCTGCCTCGCCGCCAAACACTTCGGGGTGAAGAAAGCCATCGCCGAAGTGGAAAACATCGAGTACATCAAGCTGGCCGAAAGCCTCGGCATAGACACGGTCATCAACAAGAAAATCATCGCGGCCAGCTACATCTACCAAATCACGCTCGATGCCGACGTGCTCGACGTGCGCAACCTCGTGGGGCTGGACGCGGAAGTCATCGAGTTCAAGGCCAAGGAGAAGTCGAAGATAACCAGTTCGAAAATCAAGGATCTGCGCCTGCCGCACAACGTGAACATCGGCGGCATCGTACGCGACAACACCGGCTACATCGTCAACGGCAACACGCAAATCATGCCCGGCGACCACGTCATCGTGTTCTGTCCCGCTTCGCAAATCCGTAAGATAGAATCGTTTTTTCACTAATCCGGCTACAAGCTACGAGCTACAAGCCACAAGGGTGGCGGGCTGCTCGTAGCTTGTAGCTCGTAGCTTGTAGCTCAATCCATGTCCACCTCGTTCAACTACAAATTCCTGTTCAAGATACTTGGCGTGCTGCTGCTCGTCGAATGCGTGTTCATGCTGCTGTCCATGGGCGTGGGGCTGCTGTACGGCGAGGGTTGCGCGGACTTCCTGCCCGCCATCGCCACCGCCTGCGTGCTCGGCACGGCGGGGTTGCTGGCCGGGCGGCGGGCCTCGTTCCACATCGGCAAGCGCGAAGGCTCCCTGGTCGTCACGGCCGCCTGGCTCATGTTCACCCTCGTGGGGCTGTTGCCCTTCTGGACCGCCGGGCACATCCCCAGCTTCACCGATGCGTTTTTTGAAACCATGTCCGGCTTCACCACCACCGGTTCGTCCATCCTCACCGACATCGAGTCGCTGCCCTACGGCATCCTCTTCTGGCGCGCCATGACGCACTGGATGGGCGGTCTGGGCATCATCGGCATCAGCATGGCCCTGTTCCCGCTGTTCGGCATCAGCAACATGCAGCTGTTCTCCGCCGAGGCCACCGGCCCCACCAAGGACAAGATACATCCCAAGATAAGCGAGACGGCCAAACGCCTGTTCATCATCTACGTGGTGCTCACCGTGGCCGAGACGGTGCTGCTGCGCCTGGCGGGCATGGGATGGTTCGATGCCGTGTGCCAGTCGTTCTCCACCATCGCCACGGGCGGATTCTCCACCAAGCAGGCCAGCATCGCCTATTGGGACTCGCCCCTCATCGAGTACATCATCGCCTTCTTCATGACCGTGTCCGGCGTGAACTTCAGCCTGTACTACTTCCTGTTCAAGCTGCGGGGCAGGCGGGTGCTGCGCGACGAGGAATTGCGCTGCTACCTGCTCATCCTGGCGGTGTTCGTCGTGGTCATGGCGGTGGCCAACCTCGACTTCACCCAACCGCTTACCTGGGCCTCGATAGAGGAAACGTTGCGCCACAGCCTGTTCATGGGCAGTACCATCATGACCACCACGGGCTTCGCCTCGTGCGACTACATGGTGTGGCCGCAGTTCACCTGGATCATGCTGTTGCTGCTCATGCTCACCGGCGCGTCGGCAGGCTCCACGGCGGGCGGCATCAAGGTGTCGCGCGTGGTGCTCACGGGCAAGTTCTGCTACTCCGAGTTCAAGCGCATGACGCACCCTAACGCCGTGTTCCCCGTGCGCTACAACGGCCACGTGGTGCGCGACGAGGTGGTGAAGCGCACCACCGCCTTCGTCATGCTCTACGGGGTCATCACCCTGCTGGGCGTGCTGGCGCTCAGTTGCGCCGGGCTGGGCTTCATGGAGGCCGTCAGCTGCATGGTCAACAGCATCGGCAACGTGGGCATCGCCTTCGGCAACTTCGGGGCGGGAGGCAGTTTCGCCGACTTGTCCGACTTCTGCAAATGGGTCATGTCGTTCGCCATGCTCATCGGCAGGCTGGAGATATTCACCGTCCTCATCATCCTCACCCCCGCATTCTGGAAAAGATGACCCCCACGAACCGCACCGACGACGAACTGCTGGACGACTTGCGACAGCCGGGGAGACGGCCCGCCGCCTTCGCCGCCTTGGTGCGCCAGTACCAGGAACGGCTGTATTGGCACATCCGCAAGATGCTGCTGTCTCACGACGACACCAACGATGTGCTGCAAAACACGTTCATGAAAGCCTGGAACGGGCTGGAAGGCTTCCGGGGCGATGCGCAACTGTCCACCTGGCTCTACCGCATCGCCACCAACGAGACGCTCACCTTCCTGGCACAGAAACGCCTGCACAACCTGCAATCCATCGAGGACGTGGAGGACCAGCTGCTGCAAACCCTGCGCTCCGGCCAGTACATCAACGGCAACGAAGCCCAGATGAAGCTGCAACGCGCCCTGCTCACCCTGCCGGAGAAGCAACGCCTGGTGTTCAACATGAAGTACTTCGACGACCTGAAGTACGAGGAAATGGAAGCCATCCTCGGCACCACGGTAGGCGCGTTGAAAGCCTCCTACCACCACGCCGTGAAGAAGATAGAACGATACCTCGCATCGGAGGAATTTTAGTTAATGAATATCCTCATGATGCCAAATGTTCCACTGTCCGCTTGTCTTCGGCGTTTTGTTTTTTTGAACGCAAAGACGCTACGACGCAAAGGCGCGAAGAGGGGAAGAACGTTGCGGCTTGGCGACTTAGCGTCTTTGCGTTCAAAAACAGTCGGCTCTCTAAAGAAAGGGACAGATGAGCGGTGTGATTGGCAAATTACGGATATTCATTTTTAGTTTCCGTAATAAAAACAGACAAGCCGTTAAACCATCCCCCTACCGAATAGTCAAAAAAAGGAGAAAGGGAAAAGGTGAAAGGGAAAAGGCCAACGGCCTTGCGGCATTCAGCGTAGGGCAACGCCCTACGAACACAATCATCCGCGCAAATCTGCGCCATCTGCGGGAAACAATACAGAAGCAAGAAGCAAGGAATGAGAACTTATCCGTGATAATCCGTCCAATCCGTATTATCCGTGTGCCAATCTGAAATTTGAAATCTGAAATTTGAAATCTGAAATGGACAACAAGCCCCACATATCGCTCCAGGACATCGGTACGGACCTGCCGTTCACCGTGCCCGACCACTACTTCGACGACTTCGCCGCCCGCATGGAAGCCGCCACTGCCACCCAACGCCCCCCGTTGCGCCACATGCTGAAGTCGTGGCTGTACATGGCCGCCCTGTTTGCAGGCGTGTTCCTGCTCGGCAACCTGGCCTACATCATCTACCAGCGCAACACCAACCTGAAAATAGAAAACTACGAACGCTACCTGCTGTCGCAAGTGGACGAAGGAGCACTCATCGACTTTTATTACGAAGACTTAACGAATACGGAACAATGAACAAGACATTAAAAATAAGCACGACACTCATCGCCCTGCTGTTCTCCCTCAACATCTTGGCAGAAAGAAGGATGCCACCCTCGCCGGAAGAGATGCACGAAAAGAAATGGGAATACATCAGCACCACCGCCCAACTGACCGAGGCGGAACAACTGGCCGTGAAGCCCATCTTCCTGCAATACGAGGAAGGCATGTGGCAGTTGCACAAAAAATACCGCCCACGCCGCCCAAAAGGCGAAACGCCCGACTACGAGGAACTGAACGAAAAGTACATCCAACGCGAAATGGAACAAGCCAACCTGCTGCTCAGCTACCACGAGGCCCTGAAAAAGGTACTCACACCCGAGCGGCTGTACAAGTATTACAAGGCCGAACGTTCGCACAAACGACACCTCATCTACGAAATGCAACAGATGCACCAACGGCGTGCGGGACATGACGACACACCCCGTCCCCCGCACGAAGACAGACCGTAAACTGTCCATTGGCGCAAGTCTGCGATTTGTGCCAGCAGCGGGTAACCCCGCATTCCCTCCCCACTCACCCCCGAAGCCCGCACGCTTCGGGGATTTTTTTGTATGAATGTCCGCATGTTGCCAACACAAAACCACAATAGACACAATAGAGATTACATGGCACTGCGAGGGAGCCTCACATCTATAGATAGCACACCATAGAAGTCCCGATGCCAAAGCATCGGGACTCAGGGTTACTTCCGTGTGGTCTGGTAACCTGTGTGGATGATACATGCTTTATGCCCGCTGCGAAGCGGCGGGCATGCTATTGCGAACTTCTTTATAAGCCGCATGAAGCATCTCCCTATACTCCTTTGTCTTTGTCTATTGTGCCTATTGTGTTTATCATTTGGCGCAATGCGGATATTCATATTTTTTTGTAATGGCAAGCCTCTTTTTCGCATTTCCCTTGCATGAGTTTTCCGATTTGTCAGCATAAGTTTTCCAACTTCTGCGTACAAGTTTTACTGCCCACAACTGTGGGTTGTATAACCCATAACTGTGAGTTATATAACCCATAACTGTGGGTCGTACAACCCATAACTGTGGGCAGTAAAACTTATGCTCACGATTGGGAAAACTTATGCTGACAAAAGGAAGAACATCTGCCCTTCCACTGGAAAAAGTCTGCGGCTTGTGCATCAGCGCATACATTACGCAAATTCAGGATAAAAAAGCAGTCCTATCTGCTAACCACCTCACCCCTAAGCCCTCTCCCTGGGGACTGTGTAAATAGTGCGAAACAAGCCCGCCGTCATTTCGACCGTAGGGAGAAATCTACTACTATAACCCACTGTGAGATTTCTCGCTGCGCTCGAAATGACGAAGATGGCATGAAAATGGTACTTTTCGCCTCCCCTGGGGGAGAGGTTAAGGGTGAGATCCTTTGCGCCCTTTGCGCTCTTTGCGGTTAAAATCAAATAAAAGAAGGTGTGTCAAAATAAGAGAGAACACGGATGAGACAGATAAGACGGATTTATACGGATTTAAATACCATTGATTGTCAAGGATTGTTGAAATAAGAAATCTTTGATAATCTGTATAATCCGTGTTATCCGT
>CASFUX010000027.1 GCA_949297975.1 uncultured Bacteroidales bacterium | reverse complement strand
TTTGCATCTGCAAGTCGCCGAAACTCAATTGGGAGGCCTTTTCTTGTTTCATGCCTTAAAGATACAAAAAAATCAGCTAATTACTAATGCCTTTTGCCACAGTTTTGCAGAGGTCTCAATCTATCTAATAATATGTGAGGATCCTTCGCAGAGCCATGTAATCTCTATTGTGTCTATTGTGGTTTTGTATTGGCAACATGCGGACATTCATATAATATAATAATTCTTCCGCAGGGAGAGGATATCGGCACAGGTACACGAAGATTTTGCTTTGCGCCCGACTTTGCATATCTTTGCAAGCAGTTAATCCAATATTCACCAAAACCAAATCAATTATGTTCAAAAACCATCCCAAAGGATTGTTGGCGGCTGCGCTGGCCAACATGGGTGAGCGGTTCGGGTTCTACATCATGATGGCCATCCTCACCTTGTTCATCTCTGCCAAGTTCGGGTTGTCCGAGACCACGACAGGCTACATCTATTCCGCATTCTACGCATCCATTTACCTGCTGGCACTCGTGGGCGGGCTTATCGCCGACCGCACGAAAAACTACAAAGGCACCATCCTGGCGGGTATCATCCTGATGGCCTTGGGCTACCTCATCATCGCCATCCCCACCCCCACGCCGGTGCCGAGCATGGGTGCCTACCTGGCGTTGACGTGCGGCGGGCTGCTCGTCATCTCCTTTGGCAACGGGCTGTTCAAGGGCAATTTGCAGGCACTTGTCGGGCAGATGTACGACGACCCGAAATATGCCGACAGGCGGGATGCCGGTTTCCAAATCTTCTACATGTTCATCAACGTGGGGGCGATGTTCGCGCCGTTCATCGCCATCGGCATCCGCAACTGGTGGCTGAAGGTGCACGGCCTCGACTACAACGCCGCACTGCCCGAACTGTGCCACCAATACCTGTCCGACGGGGCGGCCATGCCCGCCGAAGCCTTGGGACGGCTGACGGAATACGCCAACCAGGCCATGCTCGACGGCAGCAAGGTGACCGACATCACGGCCTTCGTGAACAACTACCTCGACGTGTTCAACCGGGGCTTCCAATACGCATTCGCCGCCGCCATCGTGGCCATGCTCATCTCGTTAGTCATCTACCTGGTCAATAAAAAGACCTTCCCCGACCCCGCCCACAAGGCCGTGGCCCAAGGCACGACCCAGGTGTCGAAGGAAGAAATCCAGATGAGCGCGCAGGAAATCAAGCAACGCATCTACGCCCTGTTCGCCGTGTTCGGCGTGGTGATATTCTTCTGGCTGTCGTTCCACCAGAACGGCTACTCGCTGACCTACTTCGCCCGCGACTACGTGAACCTGGATGTCATCAACATCGACCTGGGCTTCACCAGCATCAAGGGTGCCGAGATATTCCAAAGCGTCAACCCCATCTTCGTGGTAACGCTCACGCCGCTCATCATGTGGCTGTTCGGTGCCTTGAAGCGGAAGGGCAAAGAGCCGTCCACCCCCATGAAGATAGCCATCGGCATGGGCATTGCCTGCATCGCCTACCTGTTCCTCATGACCTTCTCGTTCGCGTTGCCGTCGAAGGAAGCCCTCTCGACCATGAGCACTGCCGACCTGGATGCCATGCGCGTCACGCCGTGGATTATGGTCATCCTCTACTTCATCCTCACGGTAGCCGAGCTGTTCATCTCCCCGCTGGGGCTGTCGTTCGTCTCGAAAGTAGCGCCTCCCCACCTGCAAGGGCTGATGCAAGGCTGCTGGCTTGCGGCCACGGCGGTGGGCAACTCGCTGCTCTTCATCGGCGGGCTGCTTTACGCCAACGTGCCCATCTGGAGCTGCTGGCTGGTATTCGTTATCGCCACGGGCCTTTCCATGATTGTGATGCTCTCCATGGTGAAATGGCTCGAACGAGTGGCGAAGTGACGCGGTTGTAAGCAACAAGTAAACGGGTAGACAAGTCCGTTCATCGTTAAGCAGGGCATCTTTCCTTTATTAATAATGGAAGGATGCCCTTTTTTGAATACAAACTAAAAACCAATAAAAACATGAAACAACGACTTTTATTCACAGCAGCCCTCGTCCTGGCCGGGATGCAAGCCTAGGGACAATCGGGCACATGCGGGGACAACCTCACGTGGACACTCGATGCCGCAAGCGGCACCCTGACCATCAGCGGCACGGGCGAGATGGACTACAATGGAGGCCCACCATGGTTTGATTGCAACAGCAACATCAGAACAGTAATTGTGGAAGACGGTGTAACAAGTATTGCGGGCGGGGCATTCCAAAAGCACACTTCGCTCACACAAGCCATCATAGGGAACGATGTCGCGACCATCGGCAATGCGGCGTTCATCGACTGCACGTCATTGGAACAGGTTACCATCGGTACCAGTATCGCCCACATAGGGAGCGACGCGTTCAACAATACGGCCCTGTACAACGATGACAGCCGATGGATAAACAACGTGCTTTACATAGGCAACTGCCTGATTGAAGCAAGAACAACCATAAGTGGCGACTACAAGATTGCCACGGATACAAAGGCAATAGCCGATGAGGCGTTCAACGGCTGCAACGTGCTAACGGGCATTGACATTCCCAACTGCGTCACGGGCATCGGCACCTCGGCATTCCAAGACTGTTCTTCGTTGGCGCAAATAAGCATAGGCAGCGGCATCACAAGCATTGGAAACAATGCGTTCGAGGGCTGCGAATCCTTGACGCAAGTGGCATGGAACGTAACTAACATGACAGATTATGAGGGTTTTCCTTCCACTCCCTTCTACCCCATCAAGAACAACATCACATCTTTCACTTTCGGGGATTCCGTGCGGCATATCCCTGCATTTTTATGCTTTGGCATGTCAGGGCTGGCATCAACCACAATAGGAAGCTGCGTCGAAAGCATCGGACACAAAGCATTCACCGACTGCTCCCGACTGAGGCAGATAACTTGGAATGCCGCCAATTGCGAAGACTTCGCAACGGCAGCCTCTCCTTTTTATAGCACCAGGGAACGGGTAACCTCGTTTATATTCGGAGAAACAGTACGGCACATCCCGGCTTATCTGTGCCAAGGCATGTACAATCTGCCGTCCATCACGATACCCGCCAGCGTTGCGAGCATCGGCGACTCGGCATTTGACCTCTGCAATGTACTGACACAAGTTACTTGGAATGCCACGCAGTGCGAAGCCTTTTCACCCTACTCCCACCCCTTCTCTGCATCTCATATCACCTCCTTCACATTAGGGGAAACCGTCCGGCACATCCCCGGCTACCTGTGCTACGGCATGTACAACCTAACGTCCATGTCGATACCCAACAGTGTCATAGACATCGGCACCTCGGCATTCGAAGGCTGCGAAGCCCTCACAACGGTAACCATTGGCAACAGCATCACAAGCATCGGAAGTTCGGCATTCAAAAGCTGCACCGCACTAACCCAAGTAAACATACCCAACAGCATCGAAGAAATTGAATCCTGGGCGTTCTATGAATGTACCGCATTAGAGCAGGTAACCACAGGCGATGGTGTTACGACCATAGGAGACTATGTGTTTGCCAATTGCACCTCGCTGACACGGCTTACCTTGGGCAAGAGCCTCGCTAACATCGGGGAGTCTCCTTTCTCTCAATGTGACGCGCTGGAACAAGTGACGTGGAATGCCGTGAATTTTGAGAATTTCAGCTACGCATACGAAGCCCCGTATTTCAATAACGAGCACATCACCTCTTTCATCTTCGGCGAGACCGTGCAGCATGTCCCTGCCTACTTGTGCCATGACATGGTAGCCTTGACCTCGGTAACCATCCCCGCCAGCGTGCAGAGCATGGGGGATGGCGTGTTCCAAAACTGCAACGCCCTTACCAATCTGAAAGTAGAAGCCAACACACCGCCGACCATCCAGGAAAACACATTCCAAGGCATCAGCACGTCGCTTGACATCACCGTACCAGCAGGCAGCGAGGCCGCCTACCAAGCCGACCCGTATTGGAAAAAGCTATTTGACCTCGCATCGGGCGTGCTCAGCGGCATGTGCGGGGAGCACCTTACCTGGACGCTGAACACGGCCGATAGCTTACTCACCATCAGTGGCACAGGGGCAATGACGGAGTATGGCGATTTCAGCACCCCCATACCTTGGAACGAATACCAAACCGCCATCAAAACCCTCACCATCGAGGACGGAGCAACAAGCATTTCCGATTATGCATTCAGAGGCTGCCTTGCACTGGCACAGGTAACCCTGCCCGCCAGCATCACCTATATCGGGTACGAAACATTCAACAATTGTCCGGCACTCACGGCAGTTCACTATGCAGGCGACATTGCCAGGTGGTGTGGCATCACGTTTGGCAGCCATGCTTCCAACCCGCTGTATTATGCCTCAAAGCTATACATCGGGGAGGACTTGATTACCGAATTGGTTGTGCCCGATGGGATAACAGAAATCAAAGATTACGCATTCCGTGGCTATTCCGCACTGACGCAAATCACTTTACCCAGCGTGTAACGAACATCGGCTATTCCGTGTTCGAAGGTTGTACTGCATTGACACAGGCAAATCTGGGCGAAGGCGTGGAGAGCATTGGCATCTCTGCATTCCGCGACTGCACGGCATTAACGCAAGTCAATCTGGGAGATGAAGTGGAAAGCATTGGTAACTCCGCATTCAATGGCTGCTCCGCGCTGGTGCAAATGACCCTGCCTGCCAGCGTCACCGATTTGGGAGATAAGACGTTTGCCAATTGCTCTGCACTGACAACCATGACCGTGTTGGCCACCACACCACCCGACATATGGCAAAACACATTCGACCACGTGAATGCAGACATGCTGGTACTCGTGCCCGGCGCAAGCCTGACCGATTACGAGGCCGCCTCGTATTGGGGCAAGCTCACCATCGCGCCCTTGGACGGCATTTGCGGCGAGAACCTCACATGGGCTTATGCCGACGGCACGCTCACCATTAGCGGCACGGGCGATATGTACGACTACGGCCTGACCGCCCCCGCCGAGTGGGTGGACCTAACCCCCAGGATAGACACCCTCTCATTGCCCGACGGCCTCACCACCATCGGCAATTATGCCTTCGACAGCTGCGCCAACCTCGCCTACCTCACCATCCCCGCCGGCATGGTGAGCATCGGCGACTACGCCTTTGGACATTGCATAGGGCTGACCGGCATCCGCAGTTACGCCACCTATCCGCCCGCCATCACCGAAGGCACGTTCTACGACGTGGACAAGAGCATCATCGTCTATGTACCCGAACAGAGTTTGGACGACTACAAAGCGCACCCCGTGTGGAATGAGTTCTTCAACATGCGTCCGTTCCAGGTGGAAAGCAACGCTGTTCCGAATATCAAGCAACAAAAGAGCATCTTAGTTGTGGGAAACGAAGTTCATATAAATAGAAAGATGACCGAGGTGCACGTATTCGACCTGCAAGGCCGCCTCGTACTACGCACCACAGAGACATGCTTCACCCTGCCGCAAGGCCTGTTTCTCATCCAAGTCGGAAGCGAGGTTGTGAAAGTGGCACTATAGGCACAAGCATACAAGCACAAAAACGGACGGGCTATCACGGAGTAGAATATCCGTGGCAGCTCGCCCGCTTTTCTTGCACCCGCTTCTTCAAAGCAACGGTGCCGAAATGCTTTGTGGATATAATGGCATCATGGACAGAGTAAACAAGTTGCTGCCTGCATTGCCTTATCCAAACTCACATTTCATACTCGTCATTTCGACCGTCGGGAGAAATCTCCTGCTACAACGCTCCCAAACCCACGGTGAGATTTCTCACTTCGTTCGAAATGACGGGAACGCCATGGGAATGCTACTTTCAAGGTCAGGGGTGAGGTGGCAAGACGACAACGGGGGGAAGGATGCCTATGGCTTCCTTCCCCCCGTTGCCTTTGGTTATGGATGCAAATGTTATTTTGCCAAGTATTCTTTTACTTTGTCGTTGTGCACCATTTCTTCCTGGAACGTGTACGCTCCAGTCTTCGGCGACTTGACCATCTTAATCACTTTGGAGAATGAACGTCCTTCCCCGCTCTGGAGTGTTGCGACCGCTTTCTTTGCCATGAGTCAATCCCTTTCTCTTATTTAATTTACTTATGTATCGTCATCCTGCGGAGGATGGGGTTGTATTTCTTGAGTTCGAGGCGTTCGGGCGTGTTCTTGCGGTTCTTCGTCGTCACGTAACGCGAAGTGCCGGGCATGCCGCTGGCCTTGTGTTCGGTGCATTCGAGTATCACTTGCACCCGTGCGTCTTTACTTTTCTTTGCCATGATGTGAACCTCCTATCGTTTATGCGTACAAATACCCTTTTTCCGCAGCTTTCTTCAAGGCCGCGTCCAGCCCTATCTTGTTGATGGTGCGCAACCCGGCGGCGGAAACCTTCAAACTAATCCACATGTCCTGTTCCACCCAGTAGAACTTCTTGCGGAACAAGTTCACCTCGAACGTGCGTTTGGTGCGGCGTTTCGAGTGCGAGACGTTGTTCCCTACCATTGCTTTCTTTCCGGTAATCTGACAAATCTTTGACATCTCAGTATCTTTTTAATGTATTACTATTTCTCTCAAAACGGGTGTGCAAAGGTATTCTTTTTTTTCATACCGTGCAAGCCTGCCGTGCAATTATTTCAAAAATGAATATCTGCATTGCGCCAAATGATAAACACAATAGGCACAATAGACAAGGGAGTATATGGAGATGCTTCATGCGGCTTATAAAGAAGTTCACAATAGCATGCCCGCCGCTTCGCAGCGGGCATAAAGCATGTATCATCCACACAGGTTACCAGGCAGGCCACACGGAAGTAACCCTGAGTCCCGATGCCAAAGCATCGGGACTTCTATTGTGTGCTTCTCTCAATCTATCTATAGATGTGAGGCTCCCTCGCAGGGCCATGTAATCTCTATTGTGTCTATTGTGGTTTTGTATAACATGCGGGCATTCATATTTCAAAAAGGGGACGAGACGCGCCTCCTGCGAGGGTGCGGGAAGCCCTGCGGCTCACAGCAATTCCCTCAGCATGAGCATGGCCAACTGCGACGCCCGCTCGATGTTCTGCTCCCGGTGGTGGTTGACGTGGTACCGGCGGCTCACCACCTTGTCGGCCGAGCACACGGCCATCCACACGGTACCCACGGGCTTGTCGGGGCTGCCCCCGCCCGGCCCCATGATGCCGGAAGTGGCCACGGCCCAGTCGGTGCGCAACAGCCGCCGCACGCCTTGCGCCATCTGCTCCACCACCGTCCGGCTCACGGCTCCCTCGCGCTCCAGGTCGTCGGCACGCACGCCCAGCACGCCCGTCTTCACCTCGTTGGCGTAGGACACGACCGTGCCCTTGAAGTAGTCGGAACTGCCCGGCACTTGCGTGACGAGGTGGGCGATGTTGCCGCCCGTGCAACTCTCGGCCGTGGACAGGGTAAGCCCGCGCGACTTCAACAGCCGACCGAGCCACTCCGCCACGGTGATGTCCTCGTCGCACACCACGGCATCGCCCAGCAAGGCCTTCAACCGGTCGAGCTGCTGGTTCATGGCGAAGTCGAGTGCCAGGAGGTCGTCGCCCGTGCCGGTCAGGCGCAGGCGGATGATGCCGTAGTGGGGCAGGTAGGCCACGTGGAGGTTGGCGGGCAGGGCGGCTTCCCAATCCGCCATCCTGATGGCCAGTGCCGACTCGGGATAGCCGGTCACCAGCAGGGTCTTGTGCAGCTGCGCCGGGGTGTCGAACTTCTTTTGCAGGCGGGGGATAACCTCCGCGCCCATCGCCTGCTGCATCTCGTAAGGCACGCCGGGCATGGACACCACCACCCGGCCTCCCTCGCAGTCGAACCACGTGATGGGGGCGGTGCCCACCGTGTTCTGTATGATAGTCGCGCCCTCGGGCACCAGGGCCTGCGCCCGCGTGAGGTCGTTGAGCACGTCGCGGCGGTGGGTGTAGAGCCGCTGTATGTTCTGTAGGACGGCCTCGCTGTGCACCAGGCGGGTGTGGAAAAAGTCGCACAGCGTGCGCTTGGTCACATCGTCCTTCGTAGGCCCGATGCCGCCCGTCACGAGCACCGCATCGGCACGCCCGAGGGCTGCCCGCAAGGCGCATTGTATCGCCTCGCCGTCATCGTGCACCGAGGTAATCCGC
>CASFUX010000026.1 GCA_949297975.1 uncultured Bacteroidales bacterium | reverse complement strand
GAGATACAGCAAAGCCTCATCCGGCAGGTGCGCGAGCATCCCGAAATCGATGTGTACGAGCACTTCTTTGCCATCGAGATATTGACGCAGCACCACTTAGGGCAAATCGTGACGCACCACACGCCCGGCATCGAATGCTACGGCGCGTATGTGCTCGACCAGCAGACGAACCACATCCACACCTTCCTGGCCAAGGTGACCTTGTTGGCCACGGGGGGCATCGGCAACGTATATGCCACCACGACCAATCCGGAAATTGCCACCGGCGACGGCATTGCCATGGTGCACCGCGCCCGGGGCGTCATCAAGGACATGGAGTTCGTGCAGTTCCACCCCACGGCGTTGTACCACCCGGGCGAACGTCCCTCTTTCCTCATCACCGAGGCCATCCGGGGTTACGGGGCGGTGCTGCGCACGCAGGATGGCAAGGAGTTCATGCAGAAGTACGACGAACGAGGCTCGCTCGCCCCGCGCGACATCGTGGCACGCGCCATCGACAACGAGATGAAGATACACGGCTGGGACTATGTGTACCTGGACGTGACGCACAAGGACGCGGAGCAGACCAAGGAGCACTTCCCCAACATCTACCGCAAGTGCCTGGAGCTGGGCATCGACATCACGAAGGATTATATCCCCGTGTCGCCCACACAGCATTACCTGTGCGGCGGCATCGCCGTGGACCTCAATGGCATGAGCACCATCAACCACCTGTATGCGGCGGGCGAATGCTCGTGCACGGGTTTGCACGGTGCCAATCGCTTGGCCTCCAATTCGCTGATTGAAGCCATCGTGTATGCGGACGCGGCGGTGAAGGACGCGGTGAAGCATCTGAACACCCTTACGTTCAACGAAAAGATACCCGACTGGGACGATGAAGGTACCTCCCTGCCCGAGGAGATGGTGCTGATAACCCAGAGCTTCCGCGAAGTGGAGCAAATCATGAGCACCTACGTGGGCATCGTGCGCTCCAACCTGCGCCTGACGCGCGCCATGAAGCGGCTGGAAATCCTGTTCCGCGAGACGGAGGACCTCTTCGAACGCTCCGTGGTGTCGCGCGAAATCTGCGAACTGCGCAACGTCATCAGCGTGGCCTACCTCATCATCAAGCAGGCCCTGTTGCGCAAGGAAAGCCGGGGACTGCACTACACGGTGGACTACCCGAAGAAGATTGACAGGAAATAAATCCCAAACTACCCCCAATCCCCTCCCGATAAATCGGGATAAATTCCGGGGGCTTGCATGTTCGTGCTTATCTTATCCGTAGGGCGATGCCTTACGCTGAAAGCCGCAAGGCCGTTGGCCTTGTTTACTCGTAACTCTGTAACTCGTAACTAAAATGATAAAGCATATCGTATTCTGGCAATTGGAAGACTTTGCCGAGGGCAAGTCGAAAGCGGAGAACGCCCGCATCATCAAGGAGGGGCTGGAGGCTTTGCAGATCCGCATCCCCCAGTTAAGGAAAATAGAAGTCGGCCTCAACCACCCCGAAGCCCCGCAAGGCAATTATGACGTGGCGTTGTATTGTGAACTGGATTCCATGGCCGACCTGGACACGTACCAGAACCACCCCGACCACCGGGCCGTGGCGGCGTATATCGGCAAGGTGAAGAAAGCCCGCGTGGCGGTGGACTACGAGGTGTAGCGGCGCGGACATTTTGACACTGCCCTTTGTGGGATAACAGGCGTGGGCGCGGCGCGAGCGGCAAGGAGGGGGGCGGCGGCGGGGAGCGGGGGGGGGGG
>CASFUX010000025.1 GCA_949297975.1 uncultured Bacteroidales bacterium | reverse complement strand
GCCCCTCGGGCGGCCACCGGTGCGTGTGGATGTCTATGAAAACCTCTTCCTTCATGCACGCAAAGGTACGGCAAAACCGCGACACCGCCACCCATCGCGACAGCTATGTGCGCTCCCTCGCGCCGGACCATGCAAAAGAAAACTATGTGCGCTCTGTGTCCCCGCCCCAAAAAAGGTTGCCATATCCATTTTTTTCCCTAATTTTGCGGGACAATTGTGCGGGCACCACCGTGGCATCGGAACCACAGCCCCATCCAACCTACCTATATTATATATGGAACTTAGCGAACAAGAACTCATCCGCCGGCAAAGCCTCGCCGCCCTGCGCCAGATGGGCATCGACCCCTATCCGGCAGCCGAATACCCCGTGGACGCGCACTCCGCCGACATCAAGGCCGGCTTCCGCGACGACGACCCGCCCCGCCCCGTGCACATCGCCGGGCGCATCATGAGCCGCCGCATCATGGGCAAGGCATCCTTCATGGAACTGCAGGACGCGCAAGGCCGCATCCAAGTCTACGTGAGCCGCGACGACGTCAACACCGAGGCGCAGCCCGAAATGTACAACACCGTGTTCAAGAAACTGCTCGACATCGGCGACTTCGTCGGCGTGCGCGGCTTCGTGTTCCGCACGCAGATGGGCGAAATCAGCGTCCATGCCCAGGAGCTCACCGTGCTGGCCAAGTCGCTCCGCCCCCTGCCCATCGTCAAGTACAAGGACGGCGTGGCCTACGACGCCTTCGACGACCCCGAGCAACGCTACCGCCAACGCTACGTCGACCTCGTGGTCAACGGCGGGGTGAAGGACATCTTCCTCAAGCGCGCCGCCGTCATCCGCACCCTCCGCGCCGCCCTCGACGAGGCGGGCTACACCGAAGTGGAAACGCCCATCCTCCAGTCCATCCCCGGCGGGGCGAGCGCGCGCCCGTTCGTCACCCACCACAACACCCTCGACATGGACCTCTACCTGCGCATCGCCACCGAGCTCTACCTGAAGCGGCTCATCGTGGGCGGCTTCGAAGGCGTGTACGAGATAGGGAAGAACTTCCGCAACGAAGGCATGGACCGCACCCACAACCCCGAGTTCACCTGCATGGAGCTGTACGTGCAATACAAGGACTACAACTGGATGATGGGCTTCACCGAACAGCTGCTCGAACGCATCTGCCTGGCGGTGAACGGCTCCACCGAGGTCGAGGTCGACGGCAAGGCCATCAGCTTCCGAGCCCCGTACCGCCGCCTGCCCATCCTCGACGCCATCCGCGAGAAGACCGGCCACGACCTGCACGGAAAGACGGAAGACGAGATACGCGACATCTGCAAGCAACTGAAGATGGAGATAGACGACACCATGGGCAAAGGCAAGCTCATCGACGAAGTCTTCGGCGCATTCTGCGAAGGCACCTTCGTGCAGCCCACCTTCATCACCGACTATCCCGTGGAGATGTCCCCCCTCACCAAGATGCACCGCTCGAAACCCGGCCTCACTGAACGCTTCGAACTGATGGTCAACGGCAAGGAACTCGCCAACGCCTACAGCGAACTCAACGACCCCATCGACCAGGAGGAACGCTTCAAGGAGCAGCTCCGCCTGAGCGAAAAGGGCGACGACGAAGCCATGTTCATCGACCAGGACTTCCTCAAGGCCCTGCAATACGGCATGCCCCCCACCTCGGGCATCGGCATCGGCATCGACCGCCTCGTCATGCTCATGACCGGGCAGACCACCATCCAGGAAGTACTCTTCTTCCCCCAGATGAAACCCGAAAAAAAGGCACGCGTGGACGACGATGCCGCGTTCCTCGCCCTCGGCATCCCCGCCGAGTGGATACCCGTGCTGCGCAAGGCAGGCTTCAACACCCTCGAAGCCCTGCGCGGGCAGAACCCCAACAAGCTGCACCAGGACCTGTGCGGACTGAACAAGAAAGGCAAACTCGGCCTGCCCAACCCCACCCGCGACGAGGTGGCCGCCTGGATAGCGCAAGCCTGACACGACACAGTTAAACCAACCGGAGGGACGACACATGAACATAGAAGGCAAATTCGGAGTCATCGGCGGAGGCAGCTGGGCCACCGCCATCGCCAAGATACTCTTGGCCAAGGAACCGGGCATCAACTGGTACATGCGCAGGCAGGACCAGATAGACGACTTCATGCGGCAAGGACGCAACCCCAGCTACCTGTCAGGCGTGAAGTTCGACCTCGACCGCATCAGCTTCACCAGCAACATCAACAAGGTGGTCAACGCCTCGGACGTGCTCGTATTCGCCACGCCCTCCCCCTTCCTCAAGAGCCACCTCAAGAAGCTGCGCCGCAGCCTCCAAGGCAAGTTCGTCGTCTCCGCCATCAAAGGCATCGTGCCCGATGAAAACATGCTCATGTCCGACTACTTCGAGCAGATGTACTACGTGCCGCGCGACTACATCGCCGTGCTGGCAGGCCCCTGCCACGCCGAAGAAGTGGCCTTGGAACGCCTCTCGTACCTCACCATCGGCTGCCGCTCGCGCGAACTGGCCCGCGTGCTGGCAGGCCGCCTGGCCAACGAATTCATCCACACCACCATCAGCGACGACGTGGTAGGCATCGAGTACGGCTCGGTGATGAAGAACATCTACGCCATAGCCGCCGGTATCTGCCACGGCTTGAAATACGGCGACAACTTCCAGGCCGTGCTGCTCTCCAACGCCGTCCGCGAGATGAAGCTCTTCTGCAACGCCACCGACCCCCTGCACCGCGACATCGTGGAGTCCGCTTACTTGGGCGACCTGCTCGTCACGGCCTACTCCAAGTTCAGCCGCAACCGCCTCTTCGGCACCATGATAGGCAAAGGCTACTCCGTGAAGACCGCCCAAATCGAGATGGAGATGATAGCCGAGGGCTACTACGCCACCAAGTGCATCTACGAAATCAACGAGAAGTACCAGGTGAACATACCCATCGTCGATGCCGTGTACCGCATCCTCTACGAGCGCAGCTCCCCCACCGTCGAGATACATAAGCTCGCCGAGAAGCTGGTATGACATAAAACGATTAACGATTAGTGATTAACGATTAACGGTGGACTGCCCCTGCCGGTCGTTAATCACTAATCGTTGCTCACTAATCACTAATCGTTAATCACTAACCGTTATAAGAAGTATGGAACCAATCAGACTATCCATTGACAAGGCTTTCGGCTTCGTGCCGGAAAGCGCGGTGGCCGCATACGCCCCGCAAGTAGAAAGTGCCAACCGCACGTTGGAAGACGGCACAGGCCGGGGCAACGACTTCCTCGGCTGGTTGCACCTGCCCACGTCCATCAGCGAAGCCCACCTGGCCGACATCGAACAGACCGCCCGCACCCTGCGCGAGCAATGCGAAGCGGTGGTGGTCATCGGCATCGGCGGCAGTTACCTCGGTGCCAAGGCCGTGAACGAAGCCCTCTCCAACAGCTTCGACTGGCTGCTGCCCGAACGCAAGAATCCCATCGTGCTCTATGCCGGACAGAACATCGGCGAGGACTACCTCTATGAATTGCAGGAACTGCTGAAAGGCAAGAAGTTCGGTATCATCTGCATCTCCAAGTCAGGTACTACGACCGAACCGGCTCTCGCCTTCCGTCTGCTCAAGGATCAGCTCGAAGCCCAGCAGGGCAAGGAAGCCGCCCGCCAGCTCATCGTGTGCATCACGGACAAGGCCCGGGGTGCGTTGCGTACCCTCGCCACGCAGGAAGGGTACAAGACGTTCGTTATCGAGGACAACATCGGCGGACGCTTCTCGGTGCTCTCGCCCGTGGGCTTGCTGCCCATTGCCGTGGCGGGTCACGATGTGCGTCAGCTGGTGCAGGGCGCGGTGGACATGGAACGGGCTACCGGCACGGACGTACCCTTCGCCGACAACCCCGCCGCCCGCTATGCCGCCGTGCGCAACGCCCTTTACCACAGCGGCAAGAAGATAGAGATACTCGTCAACTTCCACCCGAAGCTCCACTACGTGTCCGAATGGTGGAAGCAACTCTACGGCGAAAGCGAAGGCAAGGACGGCAAAGGCATCTTCCCCGCTTCGGTGGACTTCACCACCGACCTGCATTCCATGGGACAGTGGATACAGGACGGCGAACGCACCATCTTCGAGACGGTCATTTCCGTGCGCGAGCCGAACCACACCAAGGTATTCCCCCACGACGAAGCCAACTTGGACGGCCTTAACTTCCTGGCGGGCAAACGTGTGGACGAAGTGAACAAGATGGCCGAGCTGGGTACCATGCTCGCTCACGTGGACGGCGGCGTGCCCAACCTGAAGGTAGAATTGCCCAAGTTGAACGAGTACTACCTCGGCCAGCTCATCTACTTCTTCGAACGTGCCTGCGGCATGAGCGGCTACGTGCTGGGAGTAAATCCGTTTGACCAACCGGGCGTGGAAGCCTACAAGAAGAACATGTTCGCCCTGCTCGACAAGCCGGGCTACGAAGAAGCCTCCAAGGCCATCAAGGCGCGGCTGTAAGCGGCTGCTTGATGAAACAAAACGGCGGGAAAAGCCCAGATGGCTTTTCCCGCCGTTTCGTTGTGATAAGGGGGGATATTTGGGTTTACTTGAACTCCCCTCGTATGCGTGCCGCGATGGCTTCCATTTCGTCGGCGGGGAGTTGCAGTTTCGGGTTGGCGAAGTTCATGTCGCCTTCCCGCTGGATGGGGATGAGGTGGATGTGCGTGTGCGGCACTTCCAGTCCGATGACGGCCACGCCGATGCGCGTGCAGGGCACGGCCTGTTCGATGGCCTTGGCCACCCGCTTGGCAAAGAGCACGAGGCCGCTTAGGGTCTCATCGTCCAGGTGGAAGATGTAGTCATCTTCCACTTTGGGCACCACGAGCGTGTGTCCTTTGGTCAAGGGGTTGATGTCGAGGAATGCGTAATAGCGTTCGTCTTCCGCTATCTTGTAGGAGGGGATTTCCCCCGCGATGATTTTGCTGAATATGGTCATGGGCTAATGTTTAATGTGCGTCCGTGCATTTGTTTATTTGCACATTACAAAGAGATTTCCAGTATTTCGAATTCCAGTTTGCCGGAGGGCACTTGTACTTCGGCTATCTCGCCCACCTTCTTGCCGAGCAATCCCTTGGCGATGGGGGTGGTCACGGAGAGTTTGCCCTCCTTGAGGTTGGCTTCGCTTTCGGACACAATCATGTATGACATGGTTTGCCCGTTCTTCTTGTTCCTGATTTTGACGCGGGTCAATATCTGCACTTCGTCTGTCTTGATTTTCGACTCGTCGATGAGGCGTGCCGATGCGATGACATCCTTCAGTTGCGATATTTTCATTTCGAGCAATCCTTGTGCTTCTTTTGCCGCGTCGTATTCGGCGTTTTCCGAGAGGTCGCCCTTGTCGCGCGCCTCGGCAATCATTTTCGAAATGGCGGGACGTTGCACGCTCTCCATTTCGTTCAGCTCGTCGACCAGCTTTTTGTAGCCTTCTTGGGTCATGTACGTTACTGCCATAGTCGTTTGTATTTTGTATGTTATGAGTTGGTTGAATGTTTGTCTTTTGGCAACAAAAAAGAATTCCGGCCCCACAGCCGGAACTCTTTTTCCTGTCGTTGTCGTAAATACTTCGGCAAAGGTAAGAACTTTTTCCTTGAAAGCCATCCCGGGCGGGGAAAAAGTTTCTTAATTTCCAAGCGGGTCAGTATTTGCGTTGGAATATCTCCGAGTAGATGAATGCCTTCCGCGCCTCCTCGACCGTGTCCAGGGTTATCCGTTTTTGTGGATGGTCGGCCGGGCATGGCGGGTTGGGAACCCGTTTCGGCTGGGCTTTGACCTGTGCGGCAACCGTTCGCTGCATCCGTTCAGTTGCGGGCGGGGCGGGGGGCACGGGAGGTGCAGCCACTTGCGGTGCGGTCATTTGCGGCGCGGGCTGTTCCCCATCGGGAAGCCATTCATCGGGGATGCCGGTCGGCCAGTGCTCGTCCGGGACGGGCGTGGGGGCGTTCGTGCTTTTTTGTCCCGCCTTTTTGCCTTTCGAGAAAAGCCCGCCGACAAGAACGGCTACCATGATAACTATGTATAATATGTCGCTGCTGTCCATGAGGCTTGGCGTTTGGGTCTTGCCTTGCAAAGTTGGATATATTTTTTTGAACGGGCAAGGATACGGGCGAATTTTTCGGCGGATGGTATCGATTTATACCGGAGACTCATGTTTATTTACGCTCATAGTCGTGTGGTTATTAGTCCATTTTCGTGTCTTTCCTGGTGCAAAAACACGAAATAGTGAGAGGAGATGCAAGACATGCTTATAGGAACATGATTATGTTTTGGGTGCGGTTGCCCTGCGGGACGGGGCGGGCGTGTTCTTGTATCTCGCGATTTATGGTTAATTTTGCGTCCGATTTATCAGCATGATTATATATGAATAAAAGGAATGTTGTGTCGCAGGGTCTGTGGCTGATGGTATTGGCCATGCCTTTGCTGGCGATGTCGTGCGCGACGGGGTCGAAAGAGTACATCCGGAACACGGGGCGCATCTTCGGCACGTATTACTCGGTGGTGTACCAGCAGCCCGAAGGGATTGACTTGCAGGACAAGCTGGAGCGGCGGATGCAGGAGTTCGACCGCTCGCTTTCCACGTTTAACCCCGAGTCGGTCATTTCGCGCATCAACCGCAATGACACGGCGGTGCGCACCGATGCTTATTTTGAAGCCATGTACGTCGTGGCCGGGCGGGTGTCGCGCCAGACGGAGGGGGCGTTCGACATCACGGTGGCCCCGCTGGTGAACGCATGGGGCTTCGGCTTCGGCAACGGCGACCGTCAGGATGCCCCGGTGGTAGATACCATCATGCCTTACGTGGGATATTGGAAAATAAAATGGGAAAATCACCGTTTAATTAAGGAAGACCCCCGCACGATGCTCGATGCCAGTGCCATAGCCAAAGGGTATTCGTGCGATGTGATGGCGGCTTTGCTGGAGGAGAATGGTTGCCGCAACTACTTGGTCGAGATAGGCGGAGAGGTGGTGTGCCGGGGCGTGAACCCCCAGGGGGGCAAGTGGCGGATAGGCATCAACAAGCCGATAGACGACGAGACGAACCTGCTCAACGAGTATGAGACGGTGGTAGCCATCACGGATGCCGCCTTGGCCACGTCGGGCAACTACCGCCAGTTTTATTACCTGGACGGGAAGAAGTACTCGCACACGATAGACCCCCGGACCGGGAAGCCGGTGGACCACAATCTGCTCAGTGCGACGGTGGTGGCTCCCACGTGCATGGAGGCGGACGCCTTCGCCACGGCGTTCATGGTGCTGGGCAAGGACAAGGCGTTGGAGGTATGCGGGGCAGTGCCCGGCCTGGACTGTTTCCTGATATATGCAGACGAGGCGGGACAAAACCAAGTGGCCTGCACCGAGGGGTTTAAGAAATACCTGACAATTAACAATGAATAATGAACAATTAAAAGTGGATGTCGTGCGTTAGGGCCTCTTGTCGCTCCCGTAACTTGTGACTCTCGTAACGTAACTAACATGCAAGCTTTACTGTTTGATTTCGATGGTGTCATCGTGCATACGGAGCCGGAGTACGACCGCTTTTTCGAGACATTGGTGCGCGATATGCGGTTGCCGGTGGAGCATTTTGCCGAACGTCTCAAAGGGAAGCGGCTAGCCGAAGCCTTGGAGACGGAGTTCCCGCAATTCAGCCCGGAGCAGAAGGGGCGGATTATAGAAGCAACCCGCCGGTTCGAGCTTTCCATGAATCTGCCGTTGGTGTCCGGCGTGCTGGACTTCATCCGGAAGTCGAAGGCGCGGGGGTGCAAGGTGGGCTTGGTGACCAGTTCCATCGAGCCGAAGATGGAGGTGGCATTGGCCAAGCTGGGATTGGCCGAGGGCGTGTTCGATACGGAGGTCATGGCCGGGCGCATCGAGCGCGGCAAGCCCGACCCGATGTGCTACTTGCTTGCGGCGGACGACTTGGGAGTGCCGCCGGGCGACTGCATCGTATTCGAGGATTCGCTTGCCGGGGTACAAGCCGGGCTGGCGGCGGGCATGACGGTGGTGGGCGTGGCTACCACGTTGCCATACAAGCGTCTGGCAGCCTTGACCCCCTACGTGATACAGGATTTCCAGGACGTACAGCTGCCGCACGGGTTGCTTGGCGGATAACACCCTTGGACGGATTTGGAGAATTTAACGAACCTGCTGCAAACGTTTTAGTTGAAATGATTTGCTATTTGTGGATTAATTCTTTACTTTTGCACGCTGATTTTGTATGAAAAAGTATCTTGCATTGATGGCGGTCGCCGTGTGGCTGTGTTCGTGCAGCGACTATCAGAAATTGTTGAAAAGCTCGGATGCCGATTTGAAATACGAAAAGGCCGTAGAGTATTTCGACAAGGGCGACTACATGCGTGCGCAGACCTTGTTTGACGAAGTGACCGCTTATTATCGGGGCACGGAACGGTCGGAG
>CASFUX010000024.1 GCA_949297975.1 uncultured Bacteroidales bacterium | reverse complement strand
TGAAGTTGTGTAATCCACAAGCAATAAGAATCACCATATCTTCGAAACCGAATTTATGGCATCTGAATCGTTCTTTGACAATACGACATTTTTTCATACCACCTATGGCATGCTCCACTTTAATCCTAATTCCGGAAATCCGCTTGTTCTCTTGTTTTTCAATAGCAGTAAGCTCTTTTCCTTTGGGTTTCTTCTTGGGCATGCATACTTCAACGCCATCCGGCCTGTGTCCGATGAAGCCCGTATCCTGCCAGAGCCTGATACCTTTGGGCAGTAGAAGCGGTTCTTCATCACAAATCTTTTTGTCATGGACATGGCCTTCGTATGTGGAACTCAGCCACACAATCCGAAGATTTCCGGTGCACAGCAGGTTGTTCTTTACGCTATGAGTTTTTTTACCACTGTAGCATGCAGACTGTCTGTCTTCGTCCACAGGACGCTGAATTGCCTCTCGGTTCCATCCAGCAGTACATCCTCGTATCCTTTTAGGATGTGTACCAGTCGTTTGGAGTTTCGGTCAGGCAATTCGCCTAGCGTTTTCAATGTGCGCCGGAGAATCTCTGCAAGCAGGTGAAGCCACCTGTTGGCCTGGGGCTGGGTCATTTCAAACTGGATGGCATGGAGTTCCTGAAGGGGATTGGTCTTCAGGTATACCAATATGAAGAACATCTTGTCCTGAATCAAAGGCAACACGCTGGTCTTTCTATTATAGGATATACGCTGACGCACTTTCCCTTCCAAGGTAAAATGACTGTAATACTCATCCCAATGGTGCTTGAAGGTGATCAGCAAGGCATCAAACTCAATAGGAGTTAATCCGGTCGCTGCAAGCACTTGGCTATGGCGGTGGCGAATCTTGTCGTAATACATCAATTGAACTTTTCAGACCACAAAGATAAGTCAAAGAACGCGTTAATCAATTATTCGATATAAACTCTATTGATGATTTGGAGTATTATGCAGCAAGGCATTCATGGGCAACCATTGCTGTCAATAAAGTAGGGATAGACAAATACATAGTCCATGCAGCCCTCAACCACATCGATGAGTCCATGAAAGTAACAGACATCTACATTGAGAGGGACTTTGCCATGGAGAATGAAGCCAACAGGAAAGTGCTGGAGTATGTGTTTGGAATATAGCCCAAAAAGAATTTCTGTAACAGATAAAGTTGCAGAAATTCTTTTTATTTTTGCGCACTAAGTCGCAATACTTACTATTGTTTTTGATGAATGAAACATGAAGAAAAATGACATGTATGGGAATAAGGAAGCCAAATTAGTTTCAAACCAAGAGGCAGGCATTTTGACCGAGCTGGCAGCCACAGAAGACAGTGATTTTGATAGTGGAGAAGTCGTTTTGACTTTTAAAGAGGAGGGGATGATTGATTTTTCACTCCTTGAAGAAAATACACAAGGGATTGAGGAGTTGATATACCAGGAAGAGGGGAAAGCCTTGTCATAAGTAGCGATGATAAATCAGTAAAAAAAGAAAAAGTAGAATGCTCTCTTGAGGCTACCATCTTGTCAGAATGCATGGATATTATCCCGTCTGGCATCATAGAATGTGAAACTTCAGATAAGGGTGCAGTGGAACTGGAATTGCAGGCAAAAAGAAATTCCATCCTTATCCAAGAGTACCAAAGAATATCCCAACACCTGTATCATAGGTGAGGCATAGGATGAAGAAAAACTGGAAGCTTATGTGAAGGAGATAACGTACAAAAAGTTTATTTCGCAGATTTGTCTGCTTCATGGTAAAAAGGTGTCCTTGAAAACTTATACGACAATACATGCCCAAAGGAATTGACTTTGGGGAACTGTCGGATGAGTTCATTAAGGAGGTGTTGTATAAAATTAACCGAAGGCCTGGGGAAAACTCAACTTTTCCTCGCTAAAAAGAAGTTCTTCAAATTAATTTCGTAATATCCGGTAATATTGTACTTGCTAATTGACTTTGTGAAATGGGAAAGCCGTGGTCTTGCGTTGTGGCTTTTAAATAATATCCCTACTTTTGCAGAGGTAAGAGGCAAGGAGCAGTGAGTAAGAAGTAAGAGGTAAGGAGTAAGAATTTACCTGCGTTAATCCGTGCCATCTGCGGGAAACTGTCTGGAATTTGAAATCTGAAATAAAAAACGTATGAAACTTCAACTGACGAAGCGGCACATGCAGAACCTGTTCAAGTTAGGTTTGTTCCTGTGCACGGTCATCATTATCGTGCAGTTGTTCCCTTCGCACGATGCGTTCAATTACAAATACGAGGTGGGCAAGCCTTGGATGCACGAGCCATTGGCGGCACCGTTCGACTTCCCGGTGTACAAGAGCGAGACGCAGCTGGCGCATGACAGTGCCGAGCTGCTGCGCGACTTTGTGCCGTATTACCGCATGGACACGGCCTTGGCGGCGGAGCAGTACGGACGATTCGTGGCCGACTTCCAGCGGCGCAACGGCTACCCGCCGGTGTTGAAAAAGGTGGTGCGGCAACGCCTGGGCGAGGTGTATGCCCGGGGGGTGATGTCGTCGGATGACCGCGCGGCCTTGCAGCAGCGGGGCGTGGAGCGGGTGTATTGCATCTACCCGGACCGCATGACCCGCCTGATGCCGGTGGAGGGCTTTTTCACGTCCAAGGAGGCTTATGAGGCGTTGCTGGACACGGGCACGGTGGTCGACCGCAACCTGCTGGCTTCGTACAATTTGAACGAGTATGTGATGGAAAACGTGCGCTACGATTCGGTGGCTTCGTCCGTATCGGAGGCGGAGTTGCTGGGCAGCCTGTCGTTTACCATGGGGGTGGTGCAGGCGGGCGAGCGCATCATCGACCGGGGCGAGATTGTGACACCGGAGATTGGTACCGTGCTGGCTTCCTTGAAGATGCAGTATGAGGATCAGGCGGGCGACAGCAATTCGCAACTCGTGGCGGGCATCGTGGGGCGCGTGGTGCTGGTGCTGGGCTTCATGCTGCTGCTGTTCGCTTACTTCTACGTGTTCCGCCCCAGGATATACGGCAGTTACGGCAACCTGCTGCTGGTGCTCCTGCTGGTGCTCATCGTGACCGCGCTGGCCTCGCTTGCAGTGCGTTTCCAGAGCGGCATGATAAGTTATTACATGGTTCCTTATGCGTTGATACCCATTATTATCCGGGTGTTCTTCGACTCGCGCACGGCGTTGTTCGTGCACATGGTGGCCTCCATCATCATCTCGTTCATGGTGGCCGAGCCGTTCCTCTTCCTCATGTTGCAGGTGGCGGTGGGCATGTTGGCGGTGACCAGCCTGAGCGACCTGGCGCAGCGTTCGCAACTGGCGCAAACGGCCTTGTACGTCTTCATCACGTACACGGTGATGTACGTGGCCTACGGGCTCATGGCGGAAGGCGGCCTGGGGCGCATCGACTGGGTGGTGCTGGTCTACTTCGCCATCAGCAGCATGTTCCTGCTGTTTGCCTACATCCTCATTTATTTGTTTGAAAAGATATTCGGGCTGATATCCAGCGTGACCCTGGTGGAGTTGACGAACATCAACAGCGAACTGATGCTGCGCTTTGCCGAGACGGCTCCCGGCACGTTCCAGCACTCGCTCCAGGTGTCCAACATCGCCACCGAGGCGGCCAAGAAGATTGGTGCCAACAGCCTGCTGGTGCGCACCGGGGCATTGTATCACGACATCGGGAAGATGAAGACCCCCGGCTTCTTCACCGAAAACCAGCTGGGCGGCAAGAACCCGCTGATGGAAAAGGACTACGAGGAGGCGGCGCGCATCATCATCGACCACGTGCCCAACGGCATCCAGATGGCCAAGAAATACCACCTGCCCGAGCAGATAATCAGCTTCATCAGCACGCACCACGGTCAGAGCAAGGCGAAGTATTTCTACAACTCGTTCATCAACGCCCACCCGGGCGTGAAGCCCAACGAAGCGGCTTTTACCTATCCCGGCCCGTTGCCCAACAGCAAAGAGACGGCTATCCTGATGATGGCTGACGCGGTGGAAGCCCGCTCGCGCAGCCTGAAAGAGTACACGGAAAAGGCCATTGCCGACATGGTGGAGGACATGATCGACTCGCAGATAGCCGACGGGCAGTTCAAGGACGCGCCCATCACCTTCCAGGACGTGGAAGCGGTCAAAGCCGTGTTCACGGAGAAGCTCATCAACATCTACCACACAAGGATTGCTTATCCGAAGGCGAATAATACCACGGCCGCAGCCCCCTCAAACTCCCTCGGCCCCCTCAACTCCCCCCAAGGGGGAGCTTTGGATAGCCAAGAAGAGACAAACGATAAAGCGTAAAAAGCATGACAAGTAACAACGATACATATAATAGTAGTATAATAGATAGCAAGACTAATCCAAGCTCCCCAGGAGTTTATCCCGATTTGTCGGGAGGGGGAGTTGAGGGGGCAGTAGGAGTTGAGGGGGCTTCGGGGGCTTCGGCCTTGTCGGCTCCCATCTTCCGCCTCATCTCCGAAATTGCCGATGCACAGGGCGTGGAGTGCTACGTGATAGGCGGATACGTGCGCGACCTGTTCCTGCACCGCCCGTCGAAGGACATCGACGTGGTGGTGGTGGGCAGCGGCATCGCCATGGCCGAGGCAGTGGCGAAACGGCTGGGGCGCAAGGCCACGTTGGCCGTGTTCAAGAACTTCGGCACGGCGCAGGTCAAGTCGGGCGATGTGGAGGTGGAGTTCGTGGGAGCGCGGCGCGAGTCGTACCGCCACGACTCCCGCAAGCCTGTTGTGGAGGATGGCACGTTGGAGGACGACCAAAACCGACGCGACTTCACCATCAACGCCCTTGCCTTGTGCCTCAACCGGGCGCGATACGGCGAACTGGTAGACCCCTTCGGCGGCATGGGCGACCTGGAGAACCTCGTCATCCGCACGCCCCTCGACCCGGACATCACCTTCTCGGACGACCCGCTCCGCATGATGCGCGGCATACGCTTCGCCTCGCAACTGGGCTTCTTCCTCGAAGTGAACACGTTCGATGCCATCGCACGGAACAGGGAGCGCATCGGCATCATCTCGCGGGAACGCATCGCCGACGAATTGAACAAAATCATCCTTTCGCCCCGTCCCTCGGTGGGGCTGCTCCTGCTGGACAAGACAGGGTTGCTGGAGCTGATTTTCCCCGAGCTGGCAGCCTTGAAAGGGGTGGAGACGAAGGAGGGCATCGGCCACAAGGACAACTTCCGCCACACATTGCTCGTGCTCGACAACCTGAGCCGCACGAGCGACAATCTGTGGCTGCGTTGGGCAGCCCTGCTGCACGACATCGGCAAACCCCGCTCGAAGCGGTATGACCGGCGACTGGGTTGGACGTTCCACAACCACGACTTCGTGGGCATGAAGATGATACCCGACATCTTCCGCCGCATGAAGCTGCCGATGAACGAGAAGATGAAGTACGTGCAGAAGCTGGTGTCGCTCCACATGCGTCCCATCGCGCTGAGCGAGGACGCGGTAACCGACTCGGCGGTGCGACGGCTGCTGTTCGACGCGGGCGACGACATCGACGACCTCATGCTGCTGTGCGAGGCGGACATCACGTCGAAGAACGCGGAGAAGGTGCGCCGCTTCAAGCAGAACTTCCAAATCGTGCGGCAGAAGCTGAAGGAGATAGAGGAGAAGGACCGCATCCGCAACTTCCAGCCGCCGGTCAAGGGCGAGGAAAT
>CASFUX010000023.1 GCA_949297975.1 uncultured Bacteroidales bacterium | reverse complement strand
TTGTTCGTATTTTGTTCGTGTCTATAGCGGGCCAACACATAGGGAGTTTATACGAACCTGGTACGAAGTTGGTACGAAGCTGATACGACCCGGGTACCCTGTGTCTTTACATATATGGATGTAAATATTTACGAATTATTTATGCCAAGGACGGGTAGTGCATGCAATGTGCTATTATTTATAAAAATATTCTTACTTATAATTATGGTCTAGAGCGTTTTATGTGTCAAACAGACAGCTTTTTGTTACATTTTCTTCATTTATGTTCCGACATGAAGTTTTTTTTGTGTCCACGCCATTCGTGTTGTCTGCTTCCGAAAGACAATTCGACAGTTAAGCGGGCTGCGTTTTCCGTTACCTACAAAGTAACGGAGACGCGAAAGTAAATGTGTGGAATAAAAAGTCATGCTACAAATAATGAAAATCATGAAACGAAGTCTGATGCTCCTGATGCTGTTTGTCAGCATCTCTTTATCTGCCCAGGATTTGGCCGTAAAGAGCAATTTGCTTTACGATGCAACTGCTACGGTGAATCTTGGTGCCGAGATTGGTTTGGCTCCCAAGTGGACGCTGGATTTGTCGGCCAACTACAACGGCTGGACATTCAACGACAACAAGAAGTGGAAACACTGGATGGCACAGCCCGAGGCCCGCTACTGGTTCTGCGAGCGCTTCAACGGGCATTTCCTGGGTGCGCACCTGCTGGGCGGACAGTACAATGTGGGAGGCATCAAGCTGCCTTTCGGCATCTACAAGGGTCTGGAAGACCATCGGTATGAAGGCTATTATTACGGTGCCGGCCTGGTTTACGGCTACCAGTGGCTGCTGGGCAAGCGGTGGAGCATCGAGGCTGCCCTTGGCTTGGGCTACGTGCGTGCCCACTACGACCGCTACGAGTGCCCCCACTGTGGTGAATGGAAAGGCGACGGTGTGAAGAACTACCTGGGTGTGACCAAGGCGGCCGTCTCTCTGATATACATTATAAAATAAGGAGGAAGGATATGAAAAAGACAAGAATATGGATGGCATGGCTGTGGATGGCCTGTCCTGCGGCTTTTGCACAGACCGCTTACCTGGAAAACGTGAAAGTGGAAAACCGCAGCGTGGAGAAACAGGGCCGCACGGTAAAGGTGGCCATGGACGTGAACATGGATGCGTTGGACATGAAAAACCAGCACTCCCTGCGTCTGGTGCCCACGCTGGTTTCGGCCGACGGCACGCGGGAACAGGCGCTCGAACCGATTGAGGTGAACGGAAAGGTGAGAAACAAGGTCATGGCACGCCAGCGCAGCTTGGGCGACCTGGGAGAAAGCGATGCACAGACCACCCTGCGCCGCAAGAACGGCCAGGCACAGACGGTGCACTACGAGACGGAAGTGCCCTTCCAGCGCTGGATGGTGGACGGACGCCTCGACCTGCGCGGATACGTCACCGGTTGCGCCGCTTGCAGCGAAGGCGACGAAACGCTGGCCACGGGCGATGTGCTTCCTTACGAAGAGCCGCAATACCTGATGCAGCCCGTTGCCCAGCCCAAGGAGGAGACGGTGAAGCGTCGTTCGGAAGTGCGTACGGCACGCCTGCAATACCGCCAGGACAGCCACAACGTGTTGCCGGGCTACAAGAACAACCGTGCCGAGCTGGCCAGCGTGCAGGCTTCCATCGACGCCGTGAAGGAAAACAAAGACCTTACTATAACGGGTATTTACGTCACGGGTTATGCCTCGCCCGAAGCGCCGGTGGCCTACAACATGGAGCTGTCCAAACGCCGTGCACAGAAGTTTGTGGCCTACGTGCAGAAGCAGAATCCCGAGCTGGACGAGTCGTTGTGGCATGTGGACTGGAAGGGTGAAGACTGGATTGGCCTGCGCAAGGAAGTGGAGAAACATCCGCGCCTGCTGAAACAGGACGAGGTGCTGCGCATCATCGACCAGTGCACCGGCGACCAGGATGCCTGCGAAGAGAAAATCAAGGCATTGGTGCCGCCCGAAATCTACCAGCGTGTGCTCAACGAGATGTACGGCCCCTTGCGCCGCAACGAATACCGCATCGAGTACAACGTGCGCCACTTCGACCTGGAGGAAGCCCGCGGGTTGTTGCACTCGCGTCCCGACCTGCTGAGCGTGGCCGAAATACAGAAGGTGGCCGACAGCTACGGACGTAACAGCGATGCTTACCGCGAAGCCCTGCAAGTGGCGGTGAAGACCTATCCCGACAACGTGACGGCTCGCAACAACGCCGCCCTGGCCGAGATCGAAACGGGACACTATGCCGAAGCCATCGCCCTGCTGAAGGATGCACAGGATGCCTCGCTGGTGAACCTGCTGGGTGTGGCCTACTTCAAGAACGGACAGATGCAGGAAGCCGCCGATGCCTTCCGCCGTGCACAGGCTGCCGGATATGCCGGAGCGGCCGACAACCTGAAGATGCTGGACGAGGCTCGGGAACTGCTGGGTGAATAATGAAAGAAAGAGAGAATTATAAATATTGTTTGTTAATTAAAATTTGTGAATTATGAAAATGAACAAATGGTTTATGCTGGGAATGGTTGGATTGGCGTTCACGGCATGTAGTAATGAAGAAGATGTAACAGGTGGTAAATTTCCGGCTGGTAACGGGGCTGTTTCTATCAAGATTGTAAGTCCGACTATAACTAAGGCAATTGGGGGAGGTAATGATGCCAATGTGGCGGTTGTGCCTGCTACAGGTAGTAATGTCGTTATTACCTTGACTGATAACTCAACTAATAAACCTACTCAAACGATTACCCTTTCTGCTGATAATTGGGGAACAGGTCAAGTTGTGACTTTCTGGAATGTGACGGATCCTCAAAAGGTAGAAGTTTCCATGAATGGTGGTAAGGCTACTTATACGGAAAGTGATGGGATAGCAAATTTACAAGAAGTAGAAAACGTACCGGCTTATGGTGCAACTACTAAGTTTGACCCACAAAATAGAGTTGACTCTCCAGATATGGACAATGATAATAAGGATGGAGCAGGTATAGAAACAGGTGCAGTTGCGGAAGATGAAAATAAGACATATCAG